>NZ_JBVIFS010000010.1:0-261993 GCF_055571215.1 Streptomyces sp. NPDC030995 | reverse complement strand
AGCCCGCTGGGCATCGGTCACCGACAACGGCGGAATCTTCGGACCCGGACGACTCATACCGAACTAACGACAAACCTCCGACTCAGGTCACTAGCGTTCGAGATCCAGGTCCACGACGACCGGCGCGTGGTCGGACGCGCCCTTGCCCTTGCGCTCCTCGCGGTCGACGTAGGCGTCGGTGACGGCCTTGGTGAAGGGCTCGTTCCCGTAGACCAGGTCGATGCGCATGCCCTTGTTCTTGGGGAAGGCGAGCTGACGGTAGTCCCAGTACGTGTAGGGGCGGTCGTACTTCAGGGGGCGCGGGAGCACGTCGGAGAGCCCGGCCGCGCGCAGCGCCTCCAGGGCGGCCCGCTCGGCGGGGGTGACGTGGGTCAGGCCCACGAAGACGGCCGGGTCCCAGACGTCCTCGTCGGTCGGGGCCACATTGAAGTCGCCGAGCACCGCGAAGGGGCGCGGGCCGGCCGCGTCCTCGGCGACGGCCGTGGTCAGCGCCCGGAACCAGTCGAGCTTGTATCCGTAGTGGTCGTGCTCGACCTCGCGGCCGTTGGGCACGTACACCGACCAGAGCCGCACCCCGCCGCAGGTCGCCGAGATCGCGCGGGGCTCGTCGACGCCCTCGTAGCCGGGCCCGCCGGGCAGGCCCACGACCACGTCCTCCAGGCCGGCCTTGGAGAGCAGGGCCACGCCGTTCCAGCGGCCGGTGGCATTGACCACCGACTCGTAGCCCAGCTCGCGCAGCTCGGCGTGCGGGAACTGCTCCGCCGAGCACTTGGTCTCCTGGATGCACACGACATCGGTGCCGGAGGCCTCCAGCCAGGCCAGCAGACGCGGCAGCCGGGCGGTGATGGAGTTGACGTTGAAGGTGGCGATACGCATACGTTCCAACCTACCGTCCGGCACCGACACTCAGAGATCTGCGCTGTCGCCTGCGGTGAGTCGCCCGTGGTCGGTGCCGCCCAGGGTGTCCAGGGCGAAGTCGTAGATCGGCCGGGCGATGTCGGCGAGGTAGGCGTCGTGGATGTCGAGGGCCCGGCGCGGCTTGACCTCGCGGAGGTAGTCGATCACCTCGGACACCTTGTTCCAGGGGGCGTGCACCGGGACCATCAGGGTCTCCACCGGCACCCCGGGCACGGTCAGCGCGTCCCCCGGGTGGAAGAGCGAGCCGTCCACGAGATAGCCGACGTTCGTGACCCGCGGGAGGTCCGGGTGGATCACCGCGTGCAGTTCCCCGTGCACCTGCACCTCGAACCCGGCGGCGCTGAAGGTGTCCCCGTGGCCGACGGTGTGCACCCGGCCCGGATAGGCGGGACCGAGCTTCTCGGCGACGCTGCGCAGGGTCCACAGCGCGGCCGCCGGATTCGCGTCGAGGGCGGCCCGCAGCCGGCCCTCCTCGAAGTGGTCGGGGTGCTCGTGCGTGACCAGCAGGACGTCCGCCCCCAGGCCCGCGTCCGGTTCGCTGAAGGCGCCCGGGTCGATGACGAGCGTGTGCCCGTCCTTCTCCAGCTGGACGCAGGAATGCAGCCGCTTGGTGAGCTTCATGATCCAAGCCTAGCCCCCGACCGGGCACTCAGGGGGTGGTCGAGGAGACCACGTAGACCTTGGAGACCTTGGGGTCCGTGAGGTCGACGGTGATGTCCCGGGTGGGCCTCGGGTCGTCCTGTTCGAGGGTGGTCCCGAGCCACTCGGTCTCGGCCTTCCAGTGCCAGCCCGCGACCGAGGTGTCGTGATCGGAGATCGACACCCCGGGAGTCAGCTCCGCCCGGCTGGTGCCCACGGAGGCCAGGAACGCGTCCAGCTCGGGCGGGGTGACCGCGAACTGGGTGTACAGCCGGCTGGTGCGCCAGTTGTTGGTCTCCAGGAACCCGACCCGCCACGCCTTCGGCGGGATGGGCACCTCGTAGATGCTGCGCTGCACCTTGGACGGCCAGCCCGGGCGCACCTTGGACGCGCCGACCCGGGCGGCCTTGTCGCGGCCGCTCTCGCGGCTCTGCTGGGTGGAGATGGCCAGGTAGCCCGCGGGTACGCCGATCAGCAGCAGGATGATGATCGCGGTGATCCAGCGGCGTTTGACGACGTGCCTGCGGTCCTCGGCGGTGGGCTGCGGGGCGCCGCCCTCGTCGGGGGCGGCGGCCTGGTGGGGCACGGTGGGCGGTGTCACGGCTTTTCTGCGTCCTTGGGGTCCGTAGCGTCCGTGGGTGCCGCGGTGTCGCGCCGGCCCAGCTGCTGCGCGTAGCGCTCGTACCGTTCGTACCGCTCGACCCGTCGGCGCGTGGCGCGGCGGAAGCGCCGGGCGACGAGCCGGGCGAGGTCGGCGGCGCCGACCATGCCGGCCTCGGGGCCGAGCTGGGCCTTGGCGATACGGGCCTCCGGCCGGTAGCCGCGGCCGGTGAGGTGGCGGCGGAAGGCCTCCCGGGCGGGGCCGATCAGCAGGTCGTCGGCGGCGCTGACGCCGCCCCCGATGACGAAGCAGGACGGGTCGAGGGCGGCGGCGAGGTTGGCGATGCCGACGCCGAGCCACTGGCCGATGTCCTGGAGCAGCTCGACGCACATGGCGTCGCCCTCGCGGGCCAGCTCGGTGATGAGCGGGCCGGTGATCTCGGAGACGTTGCCGCCGACCCTGGCGATGATGTTGTACGCGACCGGGGAGTCCGCGGCGGCGAGCTCGCGGGCCTCGCGGACCAGGGCGTTGCCGGAGCTGTACTGCTCCCAGCAGCCGCGGTTGCCGCAGGGGCAGCGGTGGCCGCCGGGGACGACCTGCATGTGGCCGAACTCGCCCGCGACCCCGTAGCGGCCCCGCTTGACCTGGCCGCCTTCGAGGATGGCGCCGCCGATACCGGTGCCGAGCGTGATCATGACGAGGTGGTCCTCGCCGCGTCCGGCGCCGAAGCGCCACTCCGCCCAGGCGGCGGTGTTGGCGTCGTTGTCGACCATGACGGGGACCGCGAGCCGGGACTGGAGGGCGTCGCGCAGCGGCTCGTCGCGCCAGGCCAGGTGGGGTGCGAACAGGACGCGGGAGCGGTCGGCGTCGACCCAGCCGGCCGCGCCGATGCCGACCGCGTGCACGTCGTGCCGGTCCGAGAGGTCCAGGACCAGCTCGACGATGGTGTCCTCGACGACCTTGGGGCTCTTGGACTTGTCCGGGGTCTCGGTGCGGATCTTCTCCAGGATGATGCCGTCGGCGTCGACGACCCCGGCCATCACCTTGGTGCCGCCGATGTCGATGCCGACGGTCGGGACGCGCGGGGCGGTCAGGTGCGACCGGCGCTCACGGGTGCCGATGGTCCGCAGGACGGTGCCTCGCGCCGACCCCCGGTGGGAGAGCGTGAAGTCCCGGTACGTGCTCATCGAGTCGTGTCGTTCCTGTCGGCATCGGAAAGGGAACCGGATGCGGTGTCCGGTCCTGATTCTGCCACTCGCTCCAGTTCGTGGCTCAGCTCCTCCAGCTCGGAGCCGCCCGCCATCTGCCGGGTGAGCTCGTCGAGGGTGATCGAGTCACGGGTGTGGCTGCCCGCCATGGTGCCGCGCTTGAGGAGGACGAAACGGTCCCCCACCAGGTAGGCGTGGTGCGGGTTGTGGGTGATCAGGACCACGCCGAGGCCCGCGTCGCGGGCGGCGGCGACGTACTTGAGGACCACGCCGGACTGCTTGACGCCGAGGGCGGCGGTGGGCTCGTCGAGTACGAGGACCTTCGCTCCGAAGTAGACGGCGCGGGCGATGGCCACGCACTGCCGTTCACCGCCGGACAGGGTGCCGATGGGCTGGTCCACGTCCCGCAGGTCGATGCCCATGCGCAGCAGTTCGGCGCGGGTGGTCTCGCGCATGAACTCCACGTCGAGGCGGCGGAAGGGGCCGCGGCCCTTGGTGGGCTCGGAGCCGAGGAAGAAGTTCCGCCAGACGGGCATGAGCGGGACGACGGCGAGGTCCTGGTAGACGGTGGCGATGCCGTGGTCGAGGGCGGCGCGCGGGTTGGCGAGCGCGGTCTCCTCGCCCTCGATCTCGAAGGTGCCGGCGTCGTGCCGGTGCAGCCCCGCGATGATCTTGATGAGGGTGGACTTGCCGGCGCCGTTGTCGCCGAGGACACAGGTGATCTCGCCCGCCGAGACCTCCAGGGAGACCCCCTGGAGGGCGCGGATGTTGCCGTAGAACTTGCTGACGTCGGTCAGCTTCACCAGTGCGCCGGTCATGCCCGTGCCTCCGCCCGCTTGCGGACCCATGCGTTGAGCAGCGTGGCCAGCAGGAGCATCGCGCCGAGGAAGAACTTGAACCAGTCCGGGTTCCACTGGGCGTACACGATGCCGTTGCTGGTCATGCCGAAGATGAAGGCGCCGACCGCCGAGCCGATGGCGGAGCCGTAGCCGCCGGTCATCAGACAGCCGCCGATGACCGCCGCGATGATGTAGAGGAACTCGTTGCCGACGCCCTCGCCCGACTGGACCACGTCGAACGAGAAGAGGATGTGCTGTCCGGAGATCCAGGCGCACAGGGCGACGCCCATGTAGAGGCCGATCCGGGTCTTCACGACCGGGACACCCGTCGCGCGGGCCGCGTCGGCCCCGCCGCCCACCGCGAAGATCCAGTTCCCGGCGCGGGTGCGCAGCAGGATCCAGGTGGCCACGGCGACCAGGGCCAGCCACCACAGGACGGTGACCTTGAGGGTGACCGGGCCGAGCGTCCACTGCGAGGCGAAGAGGGCGCGCGCGGAGGAGAAGCCCTCCATGTCGGCGATGGTCTTGGTGGAGACCGTGCCGCTGATCAGCTTGGTGAAGCCGAGGTTCAGGCCGGTCAGCATCAGGAAGGTGCCCAGCGTGATGATGAAGCTGGGCAGCTTGGTGCGGGTCAGCATGAACCCGTTGAAGAAGCCGACGGCCAGGGTGACCAGCAGCGACACCAGGACGCCGACCCAGACGTTGGCGGTCATCTGGTAGCTGAACATCGAGCTCAGCAGGGCCGATGTGGTGACCATGACACCGGCGGAGAGGTCGAACTCACCGCCGATCATCAGCAGGGCCACCGGGACGGCCATGATCCCGATGGTGGAGGCCGAGTACAGGATCGTGCTGAGGCTGGAGGCCCGCAGGAAGCTGTCGGCGGCGAAGGAGAAGAAGACGAAGACCGCGGCGGCGCCGACCACCGCGCCCAGCTCCGGGCGGCCGAGCAGCCTGCGCACGGCGGAGGTCGGCGCGAGCCGTTCGTCGACGGTGGAGACCGTGCTCATCGGCTGCCCCGCTTGATGAACTCCTCCAGCTTGGCGGACTCGGCCGCGGTGACGATCTGCGGCCCGGTGAGCACCGGGCGGCCGCCACCGAGCACGTCCGCGTTGTAGCGGTAGAGCCAGAGCAGGTCGATGGCCTCGTAGCCCTGGAGGTAGGGCTGCTGGTCGACGGCGAAGCCGAGGGCGCCGGACTTCAGGTCGCGGGCGACCGACTCGTTGAGGTCGAAGGTGTCCACCTCGGCCTTGCTGCCCGCCGCGTCCTTCGCCTTGACAGCGGTGGGGGCGAAGGGCGCGCCGAGGGTGAGGATCGCGTCGACGGAGGGGTCCGCCTGGAGCTTGGCCTGGACGGCCGCCTGGACGGAGGGCATGTTGGTGCCCTCGACGTACAGGTTCTCCATGGTCCCGGAGAAGGTCTTCTTGGCCCCGGCGCAGCGCTGCTCGTGGCCCACGTTGCCCTGCTCGTGCAGGACGCAGACGGCCTTCTTGCGGCCGCGCTTGCCCAGCTCGGTGCCGACGGCCTCGCCCGCGATCGTCTCGTCCTGGCCGATGTGGGTCAGCGCCCCGTACTCGGCGGACTGGGCGGATCCCGAATTGACCGTGACCACCGGGATGCCGGCCTTGACGGCCTTGGCGATGACGTCCTTGAGCGCCTCGGGCTTGGCGAGGCTGACGACGATCCCGTCGACCTTCTGGTCGATCGCGTTCTGCACGAACTGCGCCTGCTGCTGCGCCTGGTCGTCGTGCGCGTAGACGAAGTTGATGTTGTCCTTCGCCGCGGCCTCCTTGGCGCCCTTCTGGACGATGTCCCAGAAGGTGTCGCCGTCGCCCGCGTGCGTGACCATCGCGAAGGTCCAGCGCGGGGTGGACACGGCGGGCCGACCCGCCTCGGCGGCCTTCGCCCGCTCCTCGGCACGCTTGCCGCCCGTACTGCTGCAGCCCGCGAGCGAGGCCCCCAGTACCGCCGCGAGCACGGCGCCCACGACGCGTACCCCTGTCCGAACCCTAGCCACGTCGCCGCGCCCTTCCCTCGTCACCAATTCGGTCATTCCGGTTCCAGCCGCTCAGTATCCGCCACAGTGGACCATGAGGGGCCATCGGGGCATGCGCGGGCAGATTGACAGGTCCCCCGTACGGGGTCAGGTTGAGTGCATGCGCATCGGGCTCATCGGAACGGGCCGGATCGGCTCCTTCCACGCGGCGGCGCTGGCCCGCCACCCGGAGGCGGGTTCGCTCCTGCTCGCGGACGCCGATCCCGCGCGGGCGGCGCGCCTCGCCGACCGGCTCGGGGCCACCGCCGCGCCCTCCGTCGAGCAGGTCTTCACCTGGGGCGTGGACGCGGTGGTCGTGACCTGCGCGACCGACGCGCACGCCGAAATGGTCGTACGGGCCGTACGCGGCGGGCTGCCGGTGTTCTGCGAGAAACCGCTGGCCGCGGACCTGGACCGGACGCTTGCGGTGCTGCGCGAGGTGACGGCCGCGGGCGGGCTGCTCCAGGTGGGTTTCATGCGCCGCTTCGACGCGGGCTACCTCACGGCGCGGGAGCTGGTCCGTTCGGGCGCCCTGGGCCGGCTGCACACCGTACGGACGATGACGGCCGATCCGGCGCCGCCCGCCGCCGCGTACCTGGCGACCTCCGGCGGGCTGTACCGGGACTGCCTGGTGCACGACTTCGACATGATCCGCTGGGTGACCGGGCACGAGGTGGTCGAGGTGTACGCGGCCGGGTCGGACTCGGGGCCGGCGCGGTTCCGGGAGACCGGTGACATCGACACGGCGGCGGCCGTACTCACCCTGGACGACGGCACTCTGGCCACCTGCACGGGCTCGCGGATGAACGGCGCCGGGTACGACGTGCGCATGGAGCTGGCCGGAGAGCTGGACCAGGTCTCCGTCGGACTGGACGACCGTACGCCGATCGCCTCGACCGAACCGCACGGCCCGCCCCCGGCGACCAAACCGTGGACGGGCTTCCTGGAACGTTTCGCCCCGGCCTACGAGGCGGAGCTGGCGGCCTTCGTGCACCTGGTGCGCGGGGAGGGCGTCAACCCCTGCGACGGCCGGGAGGCGCTCGCCGCGCTCAGGGTCGCGGAGGCCTGCGAGCGCTCGCGCCGGGAACGGCGCCGGGTCCGGCTGGAGGAACTCCCGGACCTGCCGGTTCTCTGAGCGCGTGGGCATTGGGCCACCCTATTGCGGGGGTCCGCCGCTGACTGCGGCGTTTTTCGGACAGGCGTTCAGCCGGTGGCGGGGTTACGGCGCGGGGGCTACGGCGGTGGCTACGGCGCGGTGGCTACGGCCCGGCGGCCCCAAGCGGTGCCGGACAGCACCAGGACGACGCCCGCGTAGCCGAGCGGGCCGAGCTGCTCTCCTGCGATCGCGATACCGGCGACGGCCGCCCACAGCGGCTCGGTGCCGAGCAGCAGGCTGACCTGGGAGGGCGAGGTGCGGCGTACGGCCCACATCTGCACGAAGAAGGCGAAGAGGGTGCAGAAGACGGAGAGGAAGGCCAGGCCGGCCCATTCGGCCGCCCCGAAATCCACGGCGGCGGCCCAGGGGCTGTCACCGGTCCCGGGCACGGCGGCCAGCAGGGCGAACACCGTCACCGCGCCGCCGAGCTGCACGGTGGTCAGGGACAGCGAGTCGGCGTCCTGGACGGCCTCGACCCGGGCCATCAGCAGCACGTGCAGGGTCCGCGCGAGGGCGGCGCCGAGGATCAGCAGGTCACCGAGGCTGGGCGCGGTGAATCCGGCGCCCTGGGTGAGCAGCACGACTCCGGCCACGGAGAGCGCGGCGGCGGCGAGAAAGGCACCGGACGGCGCTCGCCTCTTCACCAGAGCCTCGGCGAGCGGGGTGAAGATCATGGTCAGACTGATGATCAGCCCGGCGTTGGTGGCGGAGGTGTGGACGACCCCGTAGGTCTCCAGCAGGAAGATCCCGCCGAGTACGAGTCCCAGCAGCCCGGCGCCGCGCAGCTGGACGGGGGTCAGCGCGCGCAGCCGCGCCCACCCGGCCACCACCAGGACGGGCAGGACCAGGGCGAACCGCAGCACGAGCACGGCGACGACGGTGTGCGAGGTGGTGATGCCCTTGGCGGCGAGGTAACTGCCGCCCCATACGACGGCGACGGCCAGCACGGGCACATCGGCGAGCCAGGCCCGGCGGGGGGCTTCGAGGGCGGGCGAGATCACGGTCATCGAAGTGTCTCCAACGGCGCTGACGAGGTGGAGACTTCGGCGGCTCGCACAGGTGCGGGCTCACCGTACCGGAGCCGATCATGCCGGTCGACCCATTTCGGGCCCGCCCCCCTCGGCCCCGTAGCATCGGCGTCATGGCTGATCTCTACGCCCTGGACCTGGCGTTCGACCTGCTCGACGACACACCGGAAGCCGTACTGGCAGAGGTCCGGCGCCACCTGACGGGGGACGGGCTCCTGGCGACCCGCGGCCCGGCCGCACGGGTCGGGGGCATGCTCGTCGGCGACTTCGGGCGGCGCGCGGACGGCACCTGGGCCCTGACCACCCGCCAGGAGGTCCACGAGGAACAGCTCCCGGACCTGGAGGACTTCCTGCTGCTCCTCGCCCGCCACATCCGCCCACCGGGCCCGGTCGGCCGGATCCGCCACTACGAGCACGAGGCCCCGGACCTGCTGGTCCTGCGCGAGGGCCGCGTGGTCCAGCTGGCGCTGGACCCCCGGTAGGTCAGTCGATGAAGCTGCCGAAGGTGGCCCGCCCCTTCGGCCGGTAGGTGTGGATGGCCGTGCCGCTGGACGTCGTCCGGGAGCCGGTCGTCTCGAAGGCGGTCGGCAGCCCACCCGTCGAAAACAGCTTGCGCCCCGCGCCCAGGAACACCGGGAACACCAGCAGGTTCACCTCGTCCACGAGGTCCCGGGCCAGCAGCCACTGCGCGAGCTGCCCGCTGCCGTGCACCTGCAGCTCCCCGTCCATGGTGTCCTTCACCCTCACGATCTCGCTCTGCAGCTGCTCCCCGTCGAGCACCGTGACCGGCCCCCAGGCCGGCTCCTTGAGGGTGGTGGAGGCCACGTACTTCGGCAGCCGGTTCAGCCCGCCCGCCACGGGGTCGGCGGGGTCGTCGTGCTCCGGCCAGTACGAGGCGAAGATCTCGTACGTCCGCCGCCCGAGCAGGAACGCCTCGGTCCGCCCGTACACCTCGGTGATGAACTCCCCCATCCCCTCGTCAGCGAACGGCACGAGCCAGCCGCCGTACTCGAACCCGCCACTGCGGTCCTCGTCCGGGCCACCGGGTGCCTGCATCACACCGTCGAGGGTCAGAAAGGTGGTGAGGGTCAGCTTGCCCATGACTCTGCGCTCCTTGCTCGGTCGTCCCTACGCAGGTTCAGACTCCCGGACCCCGGAAAACTCATCGCCACGGCGCGCGAGAACGCCATGTCCGATTCCCGCCAGCGCCCGATCGCGGATTCTCATTTCATTGAACCCGCAACCACTTAGTGGGCAACCGAGGGAGGAACGCCATGAACGGCAAGGTGGCACTGGTGACGGGTGGCAGCCGGGGGATCGGCGCCGCGACCGCGCTGCGGCTGGCCGAGGAGGGCGCGGACGTCGCGTTCACCTACGTGAGCGACGCGGAGGCGGCGGCCGAGGTCGCCGGGAAGATCGAGGCGCTCGGGCGGCGCGGGGTGGCGCTGCGGGCCGATGCGGGGGATCCGGCGGCCGCCGGGGCGGCGGTGGAGCGGGCCGTGCGGGAGCTCGGGGGGCTCGACGTGCTGGTCAACAACGCGGGGGTGGGGGTCATCGGGCCGCTGGAGGGGCTCACGCCGGCCGATGTGGAGCACGTGCTCGCGGTCAACGTGCGGGGGGTGTTCGCCACCACGCAGGCGGCGGCCGGGCGGATGGGCTCCGGCGGGCGGATCATCACCATCGGGACGTGCATGACCCAGCGCGTACCGGGGGCCGGCGGCACGCTCTACGCGATGAGCAAGTCGGCGCTGATCGGGCTGACCAAGGCCCTCGCACGGGAGCTGGGCGAGCGCGGGATCACCGCGAACATCATCCACCCGGGACCGGTGGACACGGACATGAACCCGGCTGACGGGCCGTACGCGGGGCCGCAGGCCGCGATGACGGCGCTCGGGCGGTTCGGCGCCCCGCGGGAGGTGGCGGCCATGGTGGCCTTCCTCGCGGGACCGGAGGCCGCGTACGTCACGGGCGCGGAGTTCTCCGTGGACGGCGGGCACGCCGCGTAGCCCTCTGGCCGGGCGTGCGGGCGTGGCGTGCGGACGGTGCGGGTTCGTTTCCTGGGGCTCCGCCCCAGACCCCGCGCCTCAAACGCCGGCGGGGCCGGAACGCGAAGCGCGCCCCGGGGGTGTCGGCCCCCGGGGCGCGGGTGCAGGTGCGTTTCCCGGGGCTCCGCCCCAGACCCCGCGCCTCAAACGCCGGCGAGGCTGAATCTGTCAGCCGCCCAGTTCCTGGTGGCGGGCGGCGTGCGCGGACGCGCCCGCCTCCGTCAGGGAGCCGTACAGGCGCAGGCGGGAGAAGCCGCCGTCCGGGAAGATGTCGATGCGCACGTGCGTGCCGACCGCCGGGGCGTCCAGGACGAAGCGGTGGTTGGTGTCGGGCTGCAGGCGGGTGCGCGGCAGGAACTCCGTCCACTCGCCCTCCTCGCCCGTCTTGACGGAGAGGGAGGCCCAGCCCGCGGAGTTGCCCTTGAGGTACGCGGTGTCGATCTCGACAGCGCGGATCTCGGACTCGGCGACGAGCTGGTAGCGGATCCAGTCGTTGCCGTTGTCGCGGCGGCGCGCGGTCTCCCAGCCGTCGTCCATCTTGCGGGAGCGGCCCGGGTTGATGGTGTTGGTCGGCGGGGAGTAGAAGCGGTTGGACGCGTCCTCGACCGAGCCGCCGTTCTCCAGCGCGACGACGTCGAAGGTGCCGAGCGTGGCGAGCCACTTCGGGTCCGGGACGACCTCGCCGTACACGCGCAGGCGGGCGATGCCGCCGTCCGGGTGCTGGTTGACGCGCAGGTGCGTGAAGCGCTGCTCGGCGTTCACCTCGAAGCCGTTGGCCGCGTGGCCGCCGACCGGGGTGCGCGGGACGAGGGTCGTCCACTTGACGTCGTCGCCGAGGAGCTCCTCGGGCGTCGGGGCGCCCTCGACCGAGGTGCCCTCGACGGAGACGGCCTGCGGCATGTTGCCGCGGAAGTGGGCGGTGTCGACGACGATGCCGCGGATCACGCCGGGGGCGCCGAGGCGGACCAGGGCGTAGTCGTGGTCCTCGGGGGTCGGCCAGGGCTGGGTGGCCGAGACGCCGCGGCGGCGGCGGGTCTCCCAGCCGTCCATGACCTTGCCCTTGTGGCCGAAGTGCTCGGGGTCGAAGTGCGGGGCCTCGGCGATGAGGAGGTTCTCGCGCTCGGCGAAGAACTCGTCGTTGGCGAAGGTGACACCGGCGCCCAGCTCGCGGGCGGCGAGGTTCGCGTACTGGGTGAAGGGGAAGTCCGCGGTGCGGTAGTCCGCGTACGGGTCGCCGCCTCCGTACGGGTTCGCGTTGCCGGTGAAGGAAGCCAAACCAGTTGAACGCTGTGCCACTGTCAGTTCTGCCTTTCGAGGAGGAGGCCCGTGGGCTCGGTCGGGGTGCCGTGGTCGGCGATCTGCGTACCGCGCAGCCAGGTGGACTTCACGACGCCGTGCAGGGTCTTGCCCGCGTACGCCGTGACCTGGTTGCGGTGGTGGAGCTCGGCCGGGTCCACGGTGAACGTTTCTTCGGGGGCGAGCACGGCGAAGTCGGCGTCGCGGCCGGCCTCGATCGCGCCCTTCTGCGCCAGGCCGGCGAGGGCGGCCGGGGCGGCGGACATCCAGCGGACGACGTCCTCCAGGGTCCGGCCGCGGCGGCGCGCCTCGGTCCAGATGGCGGGCAGGCCCAGCTGGAGGGAGGAGATGCCGCCCCAGGCGGTGGAGAAGTCGCTGGTCTTCAGGTCCGCGGTGGAGGGCGAGTGGTCGGAGACGATGCAGTCGATGGTGCCGTCGGCGAGCGCGTCCCACAGGAGGTCCTGGTTGGCGGCCTCGCGGATGGGCGGGCAGCACTTGAACTCGCTGGCGCCGTCCGGCACTTCCTCGGCCGTGAGGGTGAGGTAGTGCGGGCAGGACTCGACCGTGATCTTGACGCCCTCGGCCTTGGCGGCGGCGATCAGCGGCAGCGCGTCGGAGGACGACAGGTGCAGTACGTGGACGCGGGCGTTCAGCCGCTTGGCCTGGGCGATCAGGTTGCCGATCGCGGTGTTCTCGGCGTCGCGCGGGCGGGAGGCGAGGAAGTCGGCGTACTTGGGGCCCGGGACGACGGGGGCGGCGTCGAGGTGGTGGGGGTCCTCGGCGTGCACGATCATCAGGCCGCCGAAGCCGGTGATCTCGGCGAGGGAGGTGGCCAGCTGCTCCTGGTTGAGCTCGGGGAACTCGTCCACGCCGGAGGGCGACAGGAAGCACTTGAAGCCGAAGACGCCGGCGTCGTGCAACGGGCGCAGGTCCTTCACGTTGTCCGGCAGGGCGCCGCCCCAGAAGCCGACGTCCACGTGCGCCTTGGCGCGGGCGACCTCCTGCTTGACGCTCAGGTTGTCGGTCGTGGTGGTCGGCGGCAGGGAGTTCAGCGGCATGTCGAGGATCGTGGTGATGCCTCCGGCCGCGGCGGCGCGGGTGGCCGTCCAGAAGCCTTCCCACTGGGTGCGGCCCGGGTCGTTCACGTGGACGTGGGTGTCGACCAGGCCGGGAAGCAGGACGTCGTCGCCGAAGTCCTCCAGCCGGGCTCCAGCCGGTACCTCGGCCTCGTACGCCAGCACGGCCGTGATCTTCCCGCCGGCGACGGCCACCGAAGCGGCACGCGTCCCCTCGGGGGTGATGACGCGCGTCGAGCGCAGTACCAGTTCCACAGCCACGTCGGACACCGGAACCTCCCCATCTACTTCCACAGAGCGAAATTCAACGTTCTGTTGAGGGAGTCTTCATGGCGATCCCGGAGCAGTCAAGAGCGCCCGGACGGACCACTGACACACCTGGATCGCAATTGGATGTTTCCACAGGATGGAATTAAGATTTCGCTATACAGAATGTAGCTACCACCACCGAGAACGGGGAAGGTAACTTCCCGAGGACGTCCGCCACTCGGACAAACCGCCTCTGACCGGCGGCGACGGCCCCGACCCCAGCACTAGGGCCGCCGCCGGCCGCCGGGTAGGCTGCTCCCTTGCCTGCCAGCACCGAAAGGACCGCGCCGTGCCGACGTCCAGCGCCAGCACCACCGACGCTTCCTCAAAGACCCCTGCCGCCAGCGGTGGCGTCCAGTCCCTTGAGCGCGCCTTCGATCTGCTCGAACGTATGGCCGACGCCGGGGGTGAGGTCGGCCTCAGCGAGCTCTCCGCCGCCAGCGGTCTGCCTCTGCCCACCATCCACCGGCTGATGCGCACGCTGGTGGCGTGCGGTTACGTACGCCAGCAGCCCAACCGACGGTACTCCCTCGGCCCCCGCCTGATCCGCCTCGGCGAGTCCGCGTCGCGGCTGCTGGGTACCTGGGCCCGCCCCTACCTCGCCCGTCTGGTCGAGGAGACCGGCGAGACGGCGAACATGGCCCTGCTCGACGGCGACGAGATCGTCTACGTCGCCCAGGTGCCCTCCAAGCACTCCATGCGCATGTTCACCGAGGTCGGCCGCCGGGTGCTGCCGCACTCCACCGGTGTGGGCAAGGCGCTCCTCGCCTACACCCCCGCCGAAGAGGTACGCGCCCTCCTCGCCCGCACCGGGATGCCGGCGGCGACCGAGAAGACCATCACCACGCCCGAGGGCTTCCTCGACGCGCTGGAGCAGGTCCGCAAGGTGGGCTACGCGGTCGACGACAACGAGCAGGAAATAGGAGTTCGCTGCCTCGCCGTCTCCGTGCCCAACTCCCCGACCGCCGCCGCGATCTCCATCTCCGGCCCGGCGGGCCGGGTGACCGAGGCCGTGGCCGAGTCCTTCGTCCCGATCCTGCAGGGCGTGGCCGCCGAGCTGTCGGTGGCCCTGTCCAACCAGACCCCCGCCTAGTTGCTGTGACCGCCCCGGCGCCCCTCGCTTCGAGGGGCGCCGGGGCCGTCTCGCAAGCCGCCCAGCAGGCCGGGCACGGCCGTACGCGTGCGCGCTGGGCCGACTGCCGGTCCGCGATGGCGGGGCGCACCCCGGCGGGGCAGCGTGGTGGCCAACTGCCCCGCCTCCCCGCCCCGAGGTCCGCCCATGGCCCCGAACCCCGTCACGGCGCCGAGCCGGCCCGACGCCCTGCCAGAGCCCGCCGCCGGCGCGGGGCGGCGGCGGGCCCTCACCTGGCTGGCCCCCGTCGCCGCCGCGTACGCCGTCGCCCAGCTGCTCCTGGCCGTGCCGGGCACCGGACTCGGCTGGGACGAGACCGTGTACGTCAGCCAGGTCGCGCGCGACGCTCCCGCCGCGTTCTTCAGCGCCCCGCGCGCCCGCGGAATCACCTTCCTCGTCGCGCCCGTCCCGCTCCTCACCCCGTCCGTCACGGCCCTGCGGATCTACCTGGCGCTGCTTTCGTCGGCGGCGCTCCTGCTCTCCCTCTGGGCATGGCGGCGACTGCTCCCCGCACCCGTGCTCGCCCTGGCCGGGGCCCTCTTCGCCGGTCTGTGGACGACCCTGTTCTACGGTCCGCAGGCCATGCCCAATCTCTGGGTGGCCTTCGGGGCGCTCCTCGCCGTCGGCTGCTTCCTGCGGGCCGCCCGCGATCCCGCTGACCGCATCGCGCTCGCCGGGATCGTCGCCGGGACGGCCCTCGCCGCGCTCATGCGCCCCTCCGACGCGGTCTGGCTCGTCCTGCCCCTGGCGTGCGCCGTGCCGGCCGTCCGCGCCGGGCGGCGGCCCGCGCTGCTCGCGGCGCTCGCGGTGGGGGCGCTGCTCGGAGGCGCCGAGTGGGTCATCGAGGCCGGGCTCCGCTACGGCGGCCTCCTCACCCGGCTGCACCGCGCCGGCGAGATCCAGGGCGGCCTCGGCTGGAACCCGGCCTTCGGCGACCACCTGCGCGCCCTGGGAGGCCGTACGCTCTGCCGCCCGTGCGACGTGCCCTGGTCCGAGCCCGTCACCGCCCTGTGGTGGTTCGCGCTGCCGCTGCTCACCGCGGGCGGGCTCGTCACCGCCTACCGGGCCGGGCGGCTGCGCCTGGTCCTCGTACCCACGGCGGCCGCGCTGTCCCTGGCGGCGCCGTATCTCCTGATGGTCGGGTACGCGGCGCCCCGCTTCCTGCTGCCCGCGTACGCCCTGCTGGCCCTCCCCGTCGCCCTGTGCCTGGCCCGGCTGGTCACCTGGGCCCGGACCCGCCCGCTCGCCCTGGGGGCGCTCTGCCTGGCGCTGGCGGCGCATCTCGCGCTCCAGCTCGTGGTCACCGCCGCGCTGGGAGCACGCGGCCGGGCCAACCGGACCGCGTTCACCGCCGTGGTCGCCGAACTGCACCGCCAGGGGGTACGGCCGCCCTGCGTGGTCAGCGGCGGGGAGGCCGTGCGGGTCGCGTTCCTCGCGGGGTGCGCCTCGCGCCAGGTTTACGGGGACCACGACGGCAGCATCACCCCCGACGGGCTCGCCGCCCTCGCCCGCACCCGGCCCACGGCCGTGCTGGTGACCGCCGGAGCGCCGCCGCCTCCATGGGCGCGGGGCTGGCGGCCGCTCCCCCTGCCGGACCTCCCCGGCCTGCGCGGCCTCCTCGCCTACCTGTCCCCTTCGGCGCGGCCCGACCCGGCCGCCCGGCAGCAGCCGCTACGCGCGAACTGACGCGGTGAGCCGGCCGTCGGTCATCGTCGCCGTACGGTCCATCCGCTCCAGGTGCGCGTGGTCGTGCGTGACCAGCACCGTCGCGGTGGAGCGCTCGCGGGTCAGGGCGACCAGCAGGTCGAGCACCGCCGCGCCCCGCTCGTGGTCGAGGGCGCTGGTCGGCTCGTCGACCAGCAGCACGGCGGGGTCGTTCATCAGGGCGCGGGCGATGTTGATCCGCTGGCGCTGCCCGCCGGAGAGCTGGTGGGGACGCCTGTCGGCCTTGTCGGCCAGGCCCACCGCGTCCAGCAGCTCCAGCGCCCGCAGGCGCACCTGCCGCGCCGGGCGGGCCGAGAGGTGTCCCATGACCTGGAGCTGTTCGGCGGCGGTCAGCGAAGCCAGCAGGTTCGGCTGCTGGAAGACGATGCCGATCTTCTCCCGGCGCAGCGCCGACTTCTCGGCGGCGGTGAGCTTCGTGGTGTCCCGGCCCGCCACCACGACCCGGCCGGAGTCCGGGGTGACGAGGGTGGCGGCGACCGCGAGCAGGCTGGACTTGCCGGATCCGGAGGGTCCGATCACCGCCGTCAGCGTGCCCGCGGGCACCTCCAGGCGGACCGAGTCGAGGGCGGTCAGCCGGCCGTCGCCGTCGGGGTAGGTGAGCGTGACGTCGTCTACGAGCAGGGTCATCGGGCGCTCCCGAGGGCGGTCAGCGGGTCTACGGCGGTGATCCGCCGGATGGACAGGGCGGCGCCCAGCGCGCCGAGCACGATCATGATCGCGGCGGGCACGAGCACGGTGGCGGTGTCCAGGACGAAGGGCACGTCCCCGCCGCTGATCAGCGCGCCGAAGCCGGCGGCGAGCGCGGTGCCCAGCCCCGTGCCGATGGCGAGCATCACCACGGCCTGGCCGAGCGCGTCCTTCAGCAGGTACGGGGTGGAGGCACCCAGTGCCTTCAGGACGGCGATGTCCCCGCTGCGCTGGATCGTCCAGACGGTGAAGAAGGCGCCTATCACCAGGGCCGAGATGGCGAAGAGGAAGCCGCGCATCAGCTGGAGCGAGCCGTTCTCGGCCTGGTACGAGCCTATGGCGCCCAGCGCCTCGTCGACGGTCCGGGCCTCGGTCCCGGCGGCCCCGTCCGCGGCGGCGAGGTCGATGCCGGTCCCCGAGACGGCGACGACGGTGGCGAGGGTGTCGAGGGAGGTTCCGGGATGCCCGATGCGCTGCCAGTCGCCCAGGTCCATCCAGACGACCGGGGTGTGGCTGTAGGCGGCGGTCCCGGAGACGGCGGCCACGGTCAGTTCGAGCGGGCCGATCTTCAGCTTGGCGCCGGCGGTGAGTCCGCCGAGCTCCTTCGCGGCCTTCTCGGCGAGGACCACCCGGCCCTGGGTGAGGCCGGTCCCCTGCGGGGCGAGCGGGCCGGCCGGATCCACACCGAAGACCGAGACGGCGGCGGTGCGCTCACCCGACGAGGCGTTGGTGGTGCGGATGCCGAGCGGCTCCGCCGACTTCACCCCGGGCTCCCCCCGCCAGGCCTGCCAGGCGCTCTCGGTCACCTGGGAGTTGGTGAAGGACACCTTCTGGTCCCCGGCGGGCGCGGCGAAGGCCAGGTGCGTGGCGGGCAGACCGGTGATGGCCGAGATGTTCTCCCGGGCCAGGCCGGAGGTGAGCCCGGACAGCAGGCCGACCAGCAGCGTGATCAGCAGTACGACCGAGCCCATGAGGGCGAATCGGCCCTTGGCGAACCGTAGATCTCTCCATGCGACGAACATGATCCCCACCTTGGTCTTCCGCGGGGACACAAGGCATCGCGCCCCAGTAGGGATCCTGGTGTCGAAGGGTGCACGCGGACATCAAACTTTTGGTTGACCGGGGCCCGTCCGCACCCACTTACGCTGGTCAGGCCATGACTGTTCCTGATCCCCGCGCCCCCCGCGCCCTCACTCCCGTGTCGAAAGTGCTGCGGCTGTGCCTGCACGCGCTGTTCCTCGCGCTGCTCGCACTCGCCGCCGGGCGGGCCGTGGCCGACTCCGCGCCCCGCGCCGGCTGGGTGGTGGCGGTCTGCGCGGTGCTGGCCGCCGTGTACCTGGGCGGCGTACGGGCCCCCGCCGTGCACAGCTCGCCGCGCGCCGGGGCGATGTGGCTGGCCGGGCTCGGCGCGGTCTGGGCGGTGCTGCTCGCGGTCTCGCCCGACGGGCTGTGGATCGCCTTCCCGCTGTACTTCCTGGAGCTGCACCTGCTGCGGCTGCGCTGGGGCGTCGCGGCCGTCGCGGTGACGGCGTGCGCCGCCATCGCCGGCTTCGTCGGACACAACAGCCCCGCGCACGGCAGCGCGATGAGCCCGGGGGCCTTCCTGGGGCCGCTGCTGGGCGGGGCGGTGGCGGTGGCGACCGTACTGGGCTACCAGGCGTTGTACCGCGAGAGCGAACGCCGGCGCGAGCTGATCGAGGAGCTCCTCGCGACGCGGGCCGAGCTGGCCGCCGCCGAGCGGAGCGCGGGGATCCTGGCCGAGCGGGAGCGCCTGGCCCGGGAGATCCACGACACCCTCGCCCAGGGGCTGTCCTCCATCCAGCTGCTGCTGCGGGCGGCGGAGCGGGCGCTCGCGGAGCAGGACCCGGCGCCGGCCACGGCGGTGGAACACATCGCCCGGGCCCGGGAGGCCGCGCAGGAGAACCTCGCCGAGGCGCGTCGCTTCGTACGGGCCCTCACCCCGCCGGACCTGGAGCACGGCTCCCTCGCGGCCGCGCTGGAACGGCTGTGCGCGGGGGCTCCGTGGCCGCGGGTCCGGTTCTCGCTGAGCGGCAGCCCCCGGGTGCTGCCGACGCCCTACGAGGTGGCCCTGCTGCGGATCGCACAGTCGGCGCTGGCCAATGTGGTGCGGCACGCGAAGGCCGGGCGGGCCGAGATCACCCTGACCTTCATGGACGCCTCGGTCACGCTGGACATCGTGGACGACGGGCAGGGCTTTGACCTCTCCTCGGAGGCGTCCGGCTCGGGCTCCGGCTCCGGCTCGGGGGACGGCGGCTTCGGGCTGCCCGCCATGCGCTCGCGCGCCGAGACGCTGGGCGGGCTGTTCACCGTGGAGTCCGACCCCGGCCAGGGCACCGCCGTGGCCGTCACCCTGCCGTTGCCCCTGGAGGTCTGACGATGACGATCCGGCTGCTGCTCGCCGACGATCACCCGGTGGTCCGGGCGGGGCTGCGCGCGGTGCTGGACACCGAAGCGGACTTCGCGGTGGTGGCGGAGGCCGCGACCGCCGAGCGGGCCGTGGAACTGGCGGCCTCCGAGCCCGTGGACGTGGTCCTGATGGACCTCCAGTTCGGGCCCGGCATGCACGGCTCCGCGGCGACGGCCCTGATCACGGCCCGCCCGGGCGGGCCCCGGGTGCTGGTGCTGACCACGTACGACACGGACGCGGACATCCTGGCGGCGGTGGAGGCGGGCGCCTCGGGCTACTTGCTCAAGGACGCCCCGCCGGAGGAGCTGGCGGCAGCCGTACGGACGGCCGCGGCGGGCCAGTCGGCGCTGGCCCCGGCAGTGGCGCTGCGGCTGATGGACCGGATGCGGACCCCGGCGGAGGCGCTGACGAAGCGGGAGCTGGAGGTGCTGCAACTGGTCGCGGACGGCCTGTCGAACCAGCAGATCTCCAAGAAGCTCTTCCTCAGCCAGGCCACGGTCAAGTCCCACCTGGTGCACGTGTACGCGAAGCTCGGCGTCGACTCGCGCACCGCGGCGGTCGCCGCGGCCGCCACCCGCCGCCTGATCCGCACCCCCTAGGGGGCGTCTTGTCGGTCAGGCCGGGCTCGCGGCGCCTGCCACGCACGCTCGCCGCGTTGTCGTCACTCGCCGACGTCCCCCAGCTACCGCTGGGAGGTGCCCCCACCGCGTCGACTCCTTCCTCCGCCTTGCGACCGCACGCGTCAGACTCCGCTCCCTGACCCGGCCTGACCGACAAGACACCCCCTAGGCCACCCAGTACGGCCGATCCACCGCCGACGGCAGCGGGACCCCGTCGTGGAAGGCGCTCGCGAGGCGGCGTACGCCCTCGTCCAGGCGGTCGGCCGGGAGCGTGTACGGGATCCGGAGCCGGTGCTCGAAGGTGCCCGGGTCCACCCCGAAGCGCGCGCCGCGGCCGATGTGCACGCCCGCGGCCGCGGCGCGTTCGGCCAGGGCGGAGCTGACCGCCTCGCCCAGGTCGACCCAGAGCGAGAGGCCGCCCGGCGGGACCTGCCAGGACCATTCCGGGGTGTGCCGCTGGAGCGACTGCACCAGGGCCTCCCGCTGGATCCGCAGCTGCGCGAGCCGCGCGGGCAGGGACCGTTCCAGGTCCGCCATCAACGGGAGCGCGACCAGCTGGTCGAGTACCGAGCCGGTCATGTCGGCCGAGACCCGTACGGCGGTCAGCTCGGTGATCATCTTCGCGGTGGCCCGGACCCAGCCGACCCGCAGGCCGCCCCAGTGGGTCTTGCTGAGCGAGCCGATGGTGATGACGTGGTCCGCGCCGCCGCGCGGCGCGAGCGAGGCCAGGGGCGCGGGCGCGGGAACGTCCAGGGCGATGTCGGCGATGGTCTCGTCGACCACCAGCCAGGTCCCGGTGGCGCGGGTCGCCGCGAGCAGCCGCAGCCGCTGCTCGGGCGGCATCAGCGCGCCCGTCGGATTGTGGAAGTCGGGGATCACGTACGCGAGCCTCGGCACGGTCTGGCGCAGCGTGGACTCGGCGATCTCCATGTCCCAGCCCGCGTCGGACACGGCTATGGAGCCGGTGCGCAGCCGGGCGTGGCGCAGCGCGTCGAGGGCGTTGGCGTAGGTCGGGTTCTCGGTGACGACGCGGTCCCCCGGCCGGCAGAGCAGGCTGACGACCAGCGCGAAGGCCTGCTGGGCCCCGGCCGTGACCAGGATCTGCTCGGGGCGCGTGGGCAGTCCGCGCCGGGTGAAGCGGTCGGCCACGGCCGTACGCAGGTCGGGCAGGCCGAAGGGGTGGTACCCGGGGCTGCGGGCGAGCCGGGGCAGCCGGGGCGCGGCCCAGGCGAAGGCCTCGGCGAGGCTGCCCTCCGGGGCGCCCATGGCGGCGATGGCGAGGTCGACGCCGGGGTCGCCGTCGGCGCTGTAGCCGCCCGCCCCGACGATCGTGTGCGCGCCGACCGGGCGGTGGCCGTCGGGGAGCTCGGTCCAGGTGCCGGAGCCGCGCCGGCTGCGGACGTAGCCGCTCTCGCGCAGCAGGTCGTAGGCGCCGGTGACGGTGGCCCGGCTGGCGCCGACCGCCTCGGCGAGCTCGCGCTCGGCGGGCAGCCGTACGTGCAGGGCGATCCGGCCGTCGAGGATCAGCGTGCGCACGGCGTCGGCGAGCGCCCGGTAGCCGGGGCGGGCCAGCACGTCGGCGGGGAGCAGCGCGGCGAGCTGGCGGCTGCCGATGGTTCTGTCCGCTGTCTGGACCACTCGCCCGTTTGCCATGCCAACCTCCCCTGATTGGCTCTGACGGCCAGGCCAATCGAGGACCAGACTCGCTGTATTGGCCCCCGATTGGCAAGGAGAAGCCGCCATGTTGACCGACCGTGACGAACGCGCCCTGGTGAGCGCCACCGAGAACCGGATCTCCCGGCCCCTGCGGATCGGGGCCGCGCTGGCCTCCGTACGGCGCACGCTGGCGCGGCGCTCACGGGATTCCGTACAGGAGCGAGAATCGGTGGCATGTCAGCCAACAACAACACCCCCGGGCACCCCGGTTCACCAGTGATCGCAGGCCTGCTCCTGGCGGCCGGCGGCGGCCGCCGGCTCGGCGGGCGGCCCAAGGCCCTGCTCCCCTACCGCGGCCGCCCGCTGGTCGAGAACGCCGTACGGGTGCTGCGCGAGGCGGGCTGCGGTCCGGTCCACGTGGTGCTCGGCGCCTCGGCACCCGAGGTCCGCGAGCGCGCGGACCTGACCGGCTGCGTGGTCGTGGACAACCCGGACTGGGCGGAGGGGATGGGCTCCTCCCTTCGGGTCGGCCTCACCTCCCTGGCCGGTACGGGCGCCAGCGCGGCCCTGGTCTCGCTGGTGGACCAGCCGGGGATCGGCCCGGCGGCCGTGGCCCGGGTCCGGGAGGCGTACCGCTCCCCCGCGAGCCTGGTGGCGGCGGCGTACGACGGGGAGCGAGGCCACCCGGTGCTGTTCGGCGCGGACCGCTGGGCCGACATCGCCGCGACCGCCACGGGCGACAAGGGCGCGCGCGTGCACCTCGCACGACACGCCGAAGAGCTCATGCTGGTGGAGTGCTCGGACATCGCGGAGGCCTTCGACATCGACACACCGCCCGACCTCGCGCGTCTCCTCTGAGCACGGCGTGACGACAGTGGCACTGAGGGCCACCGACAAGCGGAATCTGTCGACTCAGAGAATCTCGACATCAACAAACCATTGAACTTCCACCATGAGGAAATTACTATCCACTGGTCAGAAGCGCCCTGAACCCACAGACGGCGCCCGCGACCGTATCCCGGAACTCTCCACACCCGACGGCACTGCGTGCCGTCTCGCGCGAGCATTCCCCCGCGGCCGCCAGGCACCGCCGCTGAAGGAGTGACAGATATGTCCGCACCAGCGCCGTCCCCGCTGGCCATCGTCGACGCCGAGCCCCTGCCCCGGCAGGACGAAGTCCTCACCGAAGCGGCTCTCGCCTTCGTGGCCGAGCTCCACCGGCGGTTCGCCCCCCGCCGCGCCGAGCTCCTCGCCCGCCGCGCCGAGCGCCGTGCCGAGATCGCCCGGACCTCCACCCTCGACTTCCTCCCGGACACCGCACAGGTCCGCGAGGGCGACTGGAAGGTGGCGCCGGCCCCGGCCGCGCTGAACGACCGTCGTGTGGAGATCACCGGTCCGACGGACCGCAAGATGACCATCAACGCCCTGAACTCGGGCGCCAAGGTCTGGCTCGCCGACTTCGAGGACGCCTCGGCTCCCACCTGGGAGAACGTCGTCCTCGGCCAGCTCAACCTCATCGACGCCTACGAGCGCCGCATCGACTTCACCGACACCCGCACCGGCAAGGCGTACGCTCTGGGGCCCGCCGAGAAGCTGGCGACCGTCGTCATGCGGCCGCGCGGCTGGCACCTGGAGGAGCGCCACCTGCAGTTCGAGGGCGGCCCGGCCTCCGGCTCGCTCGTGGACTTCGGGCTGTACTTCTTCCACAACGCGAAGCGCCTGATCGACCTCGGCAAGGGCCCGTACTTCTACCTGCCGAAGACGGAGTCGCACCTGGAGGCGCGCCTCTGGAACGACATCTTCGTCTTCTCCCAGGACTACGTCGGTATCCCGCAGGGCACCGTCCGCGCGACCGTCCTCATCGAGACGATCACCGCCGCGTACGAGATGGAGGAGATCCTCTACGAGCTGCGCGACCACGCGGCCGGCCTGAACGCGGGCCGCTGGGACTACCTCTTCTCCATCGTCAAGAACTTCCGTGACGGCGGCGAGAAGTTCGTCCTGCCGGACCGCAACGCGGTGACGATGACGGCCCCGTTCATGCGCGCGTACACCGAACTCCTCGTCCGCACCTGCCACAAGCGCGGCGCGCACGCCATCGGCGGCATGGCGGCCTTCATCCCGTCCCGCAAGGACGCCGAGGCCAACAAGGTCGCCTTCGAGAAGGTCAAGGCCGACAAGGACCGCGAGGCGGGCGACGGCTTCGACGGCTCCTGGGTCGCCCACCCCGACCTGGTCCCGATCGCGATGGCCTCCTTCGACGCGGTGCTCGGCGAGAAGCCGAACCAGAAGGACCGGCTGCGCGAGGACGTCTCGGTGGCCCCGGGCGAGCTCATCGCGATCGACTCCCTGGACGCGAAGCCCACGTACGAGGGCCTGCGCAACGCGGTCCAGGTCGGCATCCGCTACATCGAGGCCTGGCTGCGGGGCCTCGGCGCCGTCGGCATCTTCGGCCTGATGGAGGACGCGGCGACCGCCGAGATCTCGCGCTCGCAGATCTGGCAGTGGATCAACGCCGGCGTCACCTTCGACCACGACGGCGAACACGTGCTCGCCACGGCGGAGCTGACCCGCAAGATCGCGGCCGAGGAACTGGCCGCCATCCGCGCCGAGGTCGGCGACGAGGCCTTCGCGGCCGGCAAGTGGCAGCAGGCCCACGACCTCCTCCTCCAGGTCTCCCTGGACGCGGACTACGCGGACTTCCTCACCCTCCCCGCGTACGACCAACTGGTCGGCTGATACCTGGTTTCGACTGAAACGCACAGCAGTCGAAGCTGTCGGCTCCGCCCCCGTCGCCTCACGGCACGGGGGCGGAGCCGTTTGCGTTGCGGAATGCGAACCGCCGAACGACCGGTCGGTTGTTACTTGTTCGTAACTTGCCTGTACCTAGCGGTAACAAGCAGCCGCGTGTCACCTTTCCGATGCCACCGGCCGGCGGTACCCCCACTTCCCAGCCACGCGACGCAGTCGTTGCCGACTTCGGCGTGGCCGAACGCAGGAGTTCCGCAGTGATCGGATTCCGCAAGGTCAGCAAGGACCGGGACCGCCGTCGTGTGCGACGACTGGCCGGGGCCGGGATGGTTCTCCCGCTCGCCGTCAGCGCGCTGGTGGCCGGTGGGGCCGGCACCTCCGTGGCCAGCCCCGGCAGCGGCCCCACCGCGGTGGTGTCCATGGGCGACAGCTACATCTCGGGCGAAGGCGGGCGCTGGAAGGGCAACAGCCTGACCAACACCGGGAGCCGCAACGGGACCGACCGGGGCTGGGTCAGCGGCAGCACCTACGATCCCGCCAAGGTGTACGGGACCACCGCGGGCGGGTGTCACCGCTCCGACTCCGCCGAGGTGCGCAGCGCGGGCGCGATCGCCGACGTCGCCGTGAACCTGGCCTGCTCCGGCGCGACGTCCGACAACGTGTTCCGTGCCTCCAACGGCGGCGTCGCCTTCAAGGGCGAGGCCCCGCAGGCCGATCAGCTCGCCGCGGTGGCCGCCAGCCACAACGTCAAGGTCATCGCGCTGTCCATCGGCGGGAACGACCTGGGCTTCGCCGACATCATCAAGGACTGCGCGTACGACTTCATCCTCTGGAACTCGTACTGCTACGACGACCAGCAGTACGGCGTCGACCAGAAGATCGACGAGGTCATGGGCAAGGTCGGGAAGTCCGTGGACGAGGTGCGGGCCGTGATGCGGGCGGCCGGGTACGCCGACTCCTCGTACCGCATCGTGCTCCAGTCCTACCCGTCGCCGATCCCGCGGGGCGCGGACAACCGGTACACCCAGAGCGACTGGAGCCGCCTCAACACGGGCGGCTGCCCCTTCTGGAACAAGGACTCGGACTGGGCGCGGGACTCGCTCGTGCCGCAGATCGCCAATCGGATCAAGGGCGTCGCCGCGACCAAGGGAGTGCAGTTCCTGGACCTGCGGGACATGCTCCAGGGCCGCGAGGTGTGCGCCAAGGCGAGCAAGCAGGTGACCTCCACGGTCCCGGCCTCGGCGAAGACGAGCGAGTGGGCGCGCTGGATCGACAACAACGAGTCGCAGGGCCTCATCCAGGAGTCCATGCACCCGAACTACTTCGGCCAGCTGGCCGCCGGGCGCTGCCTCTCCCTGGTGGTCGCCCAGCCCGCGAGCTCCGGTTTCAGCTGCAAGAACACCGCCGGGGGCGACGAGAGCGGGATGTACCTGACGCCCGCGTCGTAGCCGCGAAGCGGCCGCGGCGCAGCCGCGTCGCAGCCGGGGAAAACCGGATGATCGAAGACGGTGCGGGCTGGCATGCTCTCGCGCATGGCAGTTCGCACCGCACGTCCCAGTCTCTACATCTCCGTCGACATCGAGGCCGACGGGCCCATTCCCGGACCGTACTCGATGATCAGTTTCGGGGCCGCGGTCGCCGGCCGGCAGGACGGCGCTTCGTATACGGCAGCCGATCCGGAGCGGCAGACCTTCTACCGGGAACTGCGGCCGATCAGTGACGACCACGTACCCGAGGCGCTCGCCGTGAGCGGGCTGGACCGCGACCGGCTGGTCCGGGAGGGCGCCGATCCGGCGGTGGCCATGGCCGAGTTCCGCTCCTGGGTGCGGGAGGTGTCCGTGGGGGCGCAGCCGGTGATGTGCGGCTACCCGGCCTCCTTCGACTGGACCTTCCTGTACTGGTACCTGATCCGGTTCGGCGGGGACAGCCCCTTCGGCCACTCCGGCTGCCTGGACATGAAGACCCTCTACGCGACGAAGGCGCGGGTGCCGCTCCGGGCCGCCGTCAAGGGCCGGATGCCGCGGGAACTGCGCTCCGGGCGACGGCACACGCACCACGCCCTCGACGACGCCGTCGAGCAGGCCGAGCTGATGAGCAATCTGATGCTCTGGCAGCCCTGAGGGCACGTACGGGCGTACGGGCGTACGGGCATGCGCGTACGCGCGCACGCATGCGTACGGCGGTGCGCACGCCACGCCCGCAGTGGGTGACGTGCGCACCGCCGTGCGATGTCGGCGAGGCGCGGCGGCCCGTCAGTGCACCGGCACCGGGTCCGGGGCGGCTTCCGCGGCCGCTCCCTTCTTCGCGCCGAGGTGGTTGAAGGCCAGGTTGAGCAGGATGGCCACCACGCAGCCGGTGCTGATGCCCGAGTCGAGGACGACGAGGAGGTCCTTCGGGAAGGCGTGGTAGAACTCCGGCGCGGCGATCGGGATCAGGCCGATGCCCACGGAGGCGGCCACGATCAGGGCGTTCTCGCCCTTCTCCATGGCCGCACCGGCCAGGGTCTGGATGCCGCTGGCCGCGACCGATCCGAAGAGGACGATGCCGGCGCCGCCGAGGACGGGCAGCGGGACCACGCCGATGACGGAGGCCGCCATCGGGCACAGGCCGAGCAGGATCAGGATGCCGCCGCCCGCGGCGACCACGAACCGGCTGCGCACCTTGGTCATGGCCACCAGCCCGATGTTCTGGGCGAAGGCGCTGCACATGAAGCCGTTGAACAGCGGGCTGATGGCGCTGCCCAGGGTGTCGGCGCGCAGGCCGCCCTCGATGGTCTTGGCGTCCGCCGGACGTCCGACGATCTTGCCGAGCGCGAGGATGTCGGCGGTGGACTCGGTCATGCAGACGAGCATGACGATGCACATGGAGATGATCGCGGCGACCTGGAACTGCGGGGCGCCGAAGTGGAACGGGGTCGGGAAGCCGACGACGGAGGCGTCCTTGACGGCGTCGAAGCTGGTCATGCCGAGCGGCAGCGCGATGAGCGTGCCCGCGACCAGGCCGAGCAGGATGGCGATCTGCTGGAGGAAGCCGCGCAGGAACTTGCGCATCAGCAGGACGATGACCAGGGTGGCGGCGGCCATGCCTATGTTCTTCATCGAGCCGTAGTCGGCGGCGGTGCTGTTCCCGCCCTGTGACCAGTTGAAGGCCACCGGCAGGAGGGACACGCCGATCAGGGTGATGACCGTGCCCGTCACGACCGGTGGGAAGAACCGGACGAGTTTGCCGAAGTAGGGGGCGGCGAAGAAGCCGAGGACTCCGGCGACGATGATCGCGCCGAAGATGACGGGGATGGCATGGTCCCCCTCCCCCTTGCCGATGGCGATCATCGGGGTCACACCGGCGAAGGAGACGCCGTTGACGAAGGGGAGTTTGGCGCCGATCTTCCAGAACCCGAGGGTCTGGAGGAGGGTGGCGAGGCCGGCGGTGAAGAGCGAGGCGCCCATCAGGAAGGCGGTCTCGGTGGCGGAGAGACCGACGGCAGGGCCGACGATCATGGGCGGGGCCACGACACCCGCGTACATGGCGGCCACGTGCTGGAGACCGCTCGTGAACATCTTCAGCGGAGGCAGGATCTCGTCGACCGGGTGTTTCTCCCCGGAGACCTGCGGTACTGCGACTGCGTCTTTGCGAAACCTGGGCGCCTGGGCCACGGCTTCCTCCGGTCGGGTAACACGTCGGCAGGGACGTGGGTGTCTTGGAGGTGGTGCGAAAGCGGTGCGAGTCGAGCGGTATGGAGTTGTGGGTGGTGCGCATGCTTGTCCCAAGGGGTGCAGAAACGATTCGCCCAAACCGTTCCGCTGAGTTTTCGCGCATGGCGAAGCCAGTGGCACGAGTCACCGCCCCCGGGGGCGCCCTCGGATTTCCTCAGGCGCTTCCCGGGAACGGCTGCCGACGGACCCCGCTCGGGTCCGCGGCCGCCGGCCGGGGGCCGTCCCCCCCGGCCGGACTTCGAAATCAGGCCTGCGCGGTGATCCGCGCGAGGCGCTGGGCCTCTTCCCGCGTGGACACGGCGATGGCGTCCTCGTCGGCGAAGAGGAGTCGGTTGTTCTCGACGATCTGCTTGCCGTTGACGAACGACGCGGTCACCGGGGCGGCCGCACCGAAGACCAGCGCGGTGACCGGGTCGGCGATCGAGGAGTGCAGGAAGGTGCTCAGGTTCCACATCACCAGGTCGGCGCACTTGCCGACCTCCAGCGAACCGATGTTGTCGCTGCGGCCGAGGACCTGGGCGCCACCGTACGTACCGAGGCGCAGGGCCTGACGCGCGTTCAGGGCGCGCTCGCGGTGGACCGGGTTGAGGCGGTTGATCAGCAGCGCGTTGCGCAGCTCGGTGTGCAGCTCACCGGACTCGTTGGAGGCGGTGCCGTCCACGCCGAGGCCGACCGGGACGCCGGCGGCGAGCATGTCCGGGACCCGGGCGATGCCGGCGGCCAGACGGGCGTTGGAGGACGGGCAGTGCGCGACACCGGTCTTGGTACGGGCGAACGCGGCGATGTCGGAGTCGTTCATGTGGACGCTGTGCGCCATCCACACGTCCTCGCCGAGCCAGCCGGTCGACTCGAAGTAGTCGGTCGGGCCCATGCCGAACAGTTCCTTGCAGAACTGCTCTTCCTCGACGGTCTCGGAGCCGTGCGTGTGCATGCGCACGCCCAGGCGGCGAGCCAGCTCGGCGCCCTGCCTCAGCAGCTCGGTGGAGACCGAGAAGGGGGAGCACGGGGCGACGGCGACCTGGGTCATCGCGTCGAAGGAGGCGTCGTGGTACTTCTTCACGGTCGCCTCGGTGTCCGCGAGCGCACCCTCGAGGGTCTCGACCGCGTGGTCCGGCGGCAGGCCGCCGTCCTTCTCGCTGCGGTCCATGGAACCGCGGGCGAGGGTGAAGCGGACGCCCATCTCGGAGGCGGCGCGGATGATCGAGCCGGAGAGGTCGCCGGCACCCTTGGGGTACACGTAGTGGTGGTCCATGGCGGTGGTGACACCGCCGCGGGCCATCGCGGCCAGGGAACCCTGGGCGGCCGTGTAGGCCATCTGCTCGTCGATGCGCGCCCACGTCGGGTACAGCGCGACGAGCCAGTTGAAGAGGTTGTGGTCGGTGGCCAGACCACGCGTGATCCACTGGTAGAAGTGGTGGTGCGTGTTGACCAGACCGGGGGTCACGAGGTGCCCGGTGCCGTCGATGCGGCGGACCACGTTCTCGAGGTTCTCGGGGGCCTTGCCCGCGCCGATGGACTCGATCTTGTTGCCGGCGACGACCACGTGGCCCGAGGCGTACTCGGTGTCGTTCGCGTCGACAGTCGCAATCGCACAGTTCTCAATGACGATGCGCTCGAGCGCGCTGTCAGGGGCTGCCGATGCTGCCATGGGACTTCCTCGTGCTTTCAGTGGCGGTATGGGCACGGCAAGGCCCAGGAGATTTGAGTGCCGGAGCCGGGGGCCTTGACAGCTGACAGTACTGCCGCCCCGTGGGTTGCGTCCGGGTGCCGATTCAGGAAGCTGAAGAGTGTCGCGACGTCCCGGGGCCACTGCGGTGCCCCGGGACGCACGTGCCGATCAGAGGTTGGTCATGTCCACGGGGATGCGGGCGTCGACGCCGTCACGCAGGACCGTCGCCTCGATCAGACCGTACGGACGGTCCGCGGCGAAGTACACCTCGTTGTCGTTCTTGAGGCCGAACGGCTCAAGGTCCACGAGGAAGTGGTGCTTGTTCGGGAGCGAGAAGCGGACCTCGTCGATCTCCGAACGGTGGTTGATGATGCGCGAACCCATCTGGTACAGGGTCTGCTGCAGCGACAGGGAGTAGGTCTCCGCGAAGGCCTGGAGCATGTGCTTGCGGGTCTCGGCGTAGGACTTCTCCCAGTTGGGCATCCGCTGCTCGTCGTCCGACCAGTTGAAGCGCCAGCGAGCCGACACCTGGGTGGCCAGGATGCGGTCGTAGGCCTCCTTCAGCGTCGTGTACTTGTCCTTCACGTAGCCCCAGAACTCGGAGTTCGTGGAGTTCATGACGACCAGGTCCTTGAGGCCGGAGATGACCTCCCAGTTCTTGCCGTCGTACGTGATCTGGGTGACGCGGGTCTCCATGCCCTGGCGGACGAAGGAGTGGTTCACCTCGTCGGAGCCGATGAACTTGGAGTTGGCGTCCGAGGTGGCGATCCGGTCCCAGGCGTACTCTTCGATCCGGATGCGGGCCTTCTGGATCGGCTCCTGGCTGTTGACGAACCAGCGCGCCAGGTGGATGCCGAACTGCTCGGCGGACTCGATGCCGTACTCCTTGGCGAACGCGTACACCGTGTTCTTGGTGGTGTCCGTCGGAAGGACGTTGGCGTTCGAGCCGGAGTAGTGGACGTCGTCCATGTCGCCGGAGAGGGCGACCGAGACGTTCAGGTCCTTGATGTGGTGCGTGTCGCCGTCCCGCGTGATCTTGACGACGCGGTTCTCTGCTTTGCCGTACTGGTTCTGGCCCAGAATCGTGGCCATGCTAGCTCCCTCGGTAAACGGAGTAGCCGAACGGGTTGAGCAGCAGCGGTACGTGGTAATGCTCGCCAGGAGTGACCGCGAACGTGATCGTCACTTCCGGGAAAAACGCACCGCTGTCCCTTACGCGGGGGGCGTCCTGCTGCGCCTCGGCTTGCTTCTTGAAACTGTGCTTGTTAAAGAAGTACGTCTCGGTCTCGAAGTCGAGACGCACGTGGGTGGTGCCCTCCGGCAGGGCCGGCAGGTCCTTGCAGCGCCCGTCCGCATCGGTGGCGGAGCCGCCCAGGGCCGCCCACTCGCCGCCCTGGCCCGCGCGGGCCGACAGGGAGATGGCGACGCCCTCGGCGGGCTTGCCGATGCTGGTGTCCAGGATGTGCGTGGACACCGACGCGGTGGTCTCAGTGCTCATGCGTAGCTTCACTCTCCTTCGACGAGTCGGGTCAGGCGGATCTTGTTGATCTTGACGAGCTCACCGCGGGCGATCTCTCGCTCCCGCTCCGGCGAGTTGTCGATCCGGACCTTGACCGCGTCCCGCATGAACTCACCGGTCGCACCGGTGGCACAGATGAGGAAGACGTGGCCGAACTTCTCCTGGTAGGCCAGGTTCAGTTCGAGGAGCTCGTTCTTGAGCTCCTCCGAGGCACCGGCCATGCCACGCTGCTCGCGGGCGGAGGTCGGGTCTCCCGGCTTCGGCCGGCCGATCGGCGCGTGGCCTCCCATCGCCTCGCCCAGGTCCTCCGCGGTGAGCTCCGCCATGGCGGCCTCGTTCGCGGCGAACAGGGACTCTGCGGTGGTGAAGGGGCGCTGGGCGAGCATCTTGCTCCCCCACGCCGAACTGGCGCACACCTCGTGCAGCTCGGCCGTGGCCGCACTGTCGTCCAAGGTGTTGAACCGGGTGAGACCCGGGGTCGGACTCGAAGTCACGGTAGGCCTCCGTGGCCTGTTGTTGCTTTGACGGGCTGCGCATAGCTAACGCCCTCCACAACACGGCGTCAACACTTTGTTGAAACTTCCCGTACACAAAAGCCGCCGCCCGGGTGAATTGGGCGGCGGCTCGTCACTGTGGGTCAGGCTTCGTTCACTCCCGGCTGCTCTTGCCGGCCCCTTTCGAGGTGCTCGAGTCCCTGTTCAAGTAGTTGTAGACCGTGAAACGGCTGACGCCCAGGGCGCTCGCGACCGTTTCCACACCGTGCCGCACCGAGAAGGCGCCTCGCGCCTCCAGTATCCGCACGACGTCCTGCTTGGACTTCCGGTCGAGCTGCGACAACGGTACGCCGTGGCGGCGCTCCAGGGCCGCAAGGATGTGATCCAGCGAGTCCGAGAGCTGCGGCAGGCGTACGGCGAGCAGGTCCTGGCCCTCCCAGCTGAGCACGACGTCGTCGGGCTGCGCCAGGGCCGGATCCATCAGCTCGCCACCCATGGCGTCCACCAGCGGCTTGACCGCGGTGACGAACGGGTGGTCGCGGGGTTCGGTCATGGGGTGTCCTCCCCGATCACGTTGACCTGGAGCGAGACGCGCGTGGCTCCGGCCTCCAGGGAATCGCGCAGCAGGGCGCGCACCGCGTCCAGCACCCGGTCGGCCTCGCCTTCGGCGGTGTTGCCGAACGGGCCGACGTCCACCGCGTCCAATTGGGCCTTCTGGATGACCTCACGGGCGGCCACGGCATGGGCAGGAGCCTCTTCGAGGTCGAAGGGCTCGGTCGTGAACTCCACTCTCAATCGCACGCGCCTCAAGCTACCGGGCAGTCGGGATTTTTCGGGAGTCCGCACTTGACATCCGCGCGGAACCCCATGCAGTCTTCCATCAAGCAGAAACTAACTTCCGCAATACGGAAGGAGCGCACACCCCTCATGGGATACACGGACCAGCGCTTCGATGTAAACCTCTCGATCCTCTTCACGGAACTCCCGCTTCTGGAGCGTCCCGCGGCTGCCGCCGCGGCGGGCTTCACGGCGGTCGAGCTGTGGTGGCCCTGGATCGAGACCCCCACCCCCGCACAGGAGGAGCTCGACGCTCTCAAGAAGGCTCTTGAGGACGCCGGCACCCAGCTCGTGGGACTGAACTTCTACGCCGGCCAGCTGCCGGGCCCGGACCGCGGTGCGGTTTCGGTTCCCGGTGAGGAGTCGGAGCGCTTCAACGCCAACATCAACGTGGCCGCCGACTTCGCGGCCTCGGTCGGCTGCAAGGCGCTGAACGCCCTCTACGGCAACCGCGTCGAAGGCGTGGACCCGGCCGTTCAGGACGAGCTCGCGCTGAAGAACCTGGTCGTGGCGGCTCAGGCCGCGGACCGCGTCGGCGCGATCCTCCTGATCGAGACCCTCAACAAGCCCGAGTCGCCGCTCTACCCGCTGGTGAGCGCCCCGGCCGGCATCGAGGTAGTGGACAAGGTCAACGAGGCCACCGGCCTCGGGAACGCCAAGTTCCTGCTCGACCTGTACCACCTGGCGATGAACGATGAGGACCTCTCCGAGGTCATCGAAAAGTACGCCGCCAAGACCGGGCACGTCCAGATCGCGGACAAGCCCGGACGGGGTGCCCCCGGCACCGGCGAGCTGCCCCTCGAGGGGCTGCTCGACCAGCTGAAGAAGGCCGGATACGAGGGCTACGTAGGCCTGGAGTACAAGGCCGCCGACGCTGCCGCCTCCTTCGCGTGGCTGCCGGCCGAGGCCCGCGCCGCGAAGTAGGCGGACAAAGTCCAGGCGATCAGCCAGGCACGTCACGAACTTTTCGTACAAAGCATTAAGAGAAGGACCCTCATCATGAGCAACCCCACTGCGCTCCCGTCCATCGCCTGGATCGGGCTCGGAATCATGGGCTCCCCCATGGCCGAGAACCTCCTGAAGGCCGGCTACCCGGTCACGGGCTTCACCCTGGAGCAGGACAAGCTGGACCGCCTGGCGGCCGCCGGCGGTTCCGCGGCCGGCTCGATCGCCGAGGCCGTCAAGGACGCCGACGTCATCATCACGATGGTGCCCGCCTCCCCGCAGGTCGAGGCCATCTCCTACGGTGAGAACGGCATCCTCGAGAACGCGAAGTCCGGCGCGCTGATCATCGACATGTCGTCGATCACCCCGCAGACCTCGATCGACCTCGCGAAGAACGCCGCCGAGAAGGGCATCCGCGTCATCGACGCCCCGGTGTCCGGCGGCGAGGCCGGCGCCATCGAGGCCGTCCTGTCGATCATGGTGGGTGGCGAGCAGGCCGATTTCGACGAGGCCCTGCCGGTCCTCCAGTCCCTCGGCAAGACCATCGTGCTCTGCGGCCCGCACGGCTCCGGCCAGACGGTGAAGGCCGCCAACCAGCTCATCGTCGCGGTGAACATCCAGGCGTGCGCCGAGGCCGTCGTCTTCCTCGAGAAGTCCGGCGTGAACCTCCAGGCCGCCCTGGACGTCCTCAACGGCGGTCTGGCCGGCTCCACCGTCCTGACCCGCAAGAAGGACAACTTCCTGAACCGCGACTTCAAGCCCGGTTTCCGGATCGACCTGCACCACAAGGACATGGGCATCGTCACCGACGCCGCCCGCAACGTCGGCGCCGCCCTGCCGGTCGGCGCGGTCGTCGCCCAGCTGGTCGCCTCGCTGCGCGCCCAGGGTGACGGTGGCCTGGACCACTCGGCCCTGCTCCGTGCGGTCGAGCGCCTCTCCGGCTCGCAGGTCTGATCGAGCCGATCCCCGACGGCCCGCTCCCCCGGGCCGCCGCTCCCCCTCACGGGGGCTTGAGTTTCCGGATGGCGCCGGTGCTGACACCTGTCCTGTCGCGCCCAAGCGCCGGCGCCGTCCGGATTACCTCTCTCACAACTTCGTTCAACAAACTGTTGACGTTTGGTTCTTGCCGAAATTAGGCTCCGCATGACGGAAGACACTTTCCGTCAGCAGTTACCCGTACGGAAGGTCACCATGTCGAAGCGCACGCTGACGACCGAGTCCGGCGCCCCGGTCGCCGACAATCAGAACTCCGCCACCGCCGGCGTCGGTGGCCCGCTCCTGGTCCAGGACCAGCAGCTCCTCGAGAAGCTTGCCCGCTTCAACCGCGAGCGCATCCCGGAGCGCGTGGTGCACGCCCGCGGCTCGGCCGCGTACGGCTACTTCGAGGTGACGGACGACGTCACCGCGTACACCAGCGCCGCGTTCCTGAACACGGTCGGCAAGAAGACCGAGACCTTCCTGCGGTTCTCCACCGTCGCGGACTCCCTCGGCGGCGCGGACGCCGTCCGTGACCCGCGCGGCTTCGCGCTGAAGTTCTACACCGAAGAGGGCAACTACGACCTCGTCGGCAACAACACCCCGGTGTTCTTCATCAAGGACCCGATCAAGTTCCCCGACTTCATCCACTCCCAGAAGCGCGACCCCTTCACGGGCAAGCAGGAGCCGGACAACGTCTGGGACTTCTGGGCGCACGCCCCCGAGGCGACGCACCAGATCACCTGGCTGATGGGTGACCGCGGCATCCCGGCGTCGTACCGTCACATGAACGGCTACGGCTCCCACACGTACCAGTGGACGAACGAACAGGGCGAGGCCTTCTTCGTCAAGTACCACTTCAAGACGAACCAGGGCATCCGCTGCCTCTCGGGCGAGCAGGCCGCCGAGCTCGTCGGCAAGGACGCGAACTCGCACCAGACCGACCTGCTGCAGGCCATCGAGCGCGGTGTGAACCCCTCGTGGACCCTGTACGTGCAGATCATGCCCGCCGCCGAGGCCGCGGACTACCGCTTCAACCCGTTCGACCTCACCAAGGTGTGGCCGCACAGCGACTACCCGCTGCAGCGCGTGGGCCGTCTGGTCCTCGACCGCAACCCGGACAACGTCTTCGCCGAGGTCGAGCAGTCCGCCTTCTCCCCGAACAACTTCGTCCCGGGCATCACCGCCTCGCCGGACAAGATGCTCCAGGGCCGTCTCTTCGCGTACGCCGACGCCCAGCGCTACCGCCTCGGTGTGAACCACACCCTGCTGCCGGTCAACGCCCCGAAGGCGACGAAGGCCGAGAACTACGGCCGCGACGGCGTCATGGCGCTGCGCAACGGCTCGCGCCACGACAAGAACTACGAGCCCAACTCGTACCAGGGTCCGGCCGAGACCGGTCTGGCGCTCGGTGCCCCGAAGGCCGTCTCCGGCTACACGGGCACCCACGAGGCCCCGGCCCACACCAAGGACGACGACTTCTTCCAGGCCGGTGAGCTCTACCGCCTGATGTCGGAGGCCGAGAAGCAGCGTCTGGTGGCGAACATCGCCGGCGGGCTGTCTCAGGTCACCCTCGAGGACGTCATCGAGAAGAACCTGGCTCACTTCCACGCCGCGGACGCCGACTACGGCAAGCGCGTCGAGGAGGCCGTTCGCGCCCTGCGCGACGCCTGAGCCGCACAGCTGTACCGGGGGCCTGACGGGAGGTCAGGCCCCGGGTGCTAGCCCGAGCTGCTTGCCCGGATGAGGGGTGGTACGCAGTGAGGGCAGGACGAGGACCGTGGTGGGCGTGCGAGCCAGTGCGGTGGTAATGGGTTCCGAGGCCCGTCTCTTGACCTGAGGGAGACGGCGCCGGAGTTCTCGTCGCCCGCCCACCACGGTCCCAGCCATTCCTCTTCGTACAGGGGCCACGCACAGAGTCCCCTGTGGGTACGAGGAACCTCCTACTCCGCCCGGCGGTGCGAACGTCCTGTCGCGCCAGCCTCGCTCCGTCGGGCGGTCACAACCAGAGCGCCGAGTCACGGACGGTCCCGTGACTCGGCGCTTTGTCGTTCCCGGCCGTTTCCGGCCGCTCCCGGTCGTTTCCGGCCGCTCCTCGTCGCTCCCGGTCGGTCCCGGTCGGTCCCGCTACCGCGGTCTCCTGCGCGGTACGGAGTCCAGCAGCAGACGGGTGTACTCGTGCTCCGGGGACGAGAGCACCGAGGCGGTCGGGCCCGTCTCCACGACGCGGCCCGCGCGCATCACGACGAGCTCGTCCGTCACCGCCCGTACGACGCCCAGGTCATGGGTGATGAAGAGGTACGCCACCTCCGTGGCCGCCCGGATCTCTGCCAGCAGGCCCAGGATCTGGGCCTGCACGGAGACGTCCAGCGCCGCCACCGCCTCGTCCAGCACCAGGACCGCCGGCTCCACGGCCAGGGCCCGGGCGATGGCCACGCGTTGGCGCTGGCCGCCGGAGAGCTCGCGGGGCCGGGCCGCCGCCTCCCGCTGCCCCAGGCCGACCTGGTCCAGCAGTTCGCGGACCCGCGGGCGCGGATCGCGCCCCGGGAAGTGCAGCCGCAGGGTCTCCCGGAGCACCTCCCCCGCCGCGATCCTGGGATCCAGCGAGAGCAGCGGGTCCTGGAAGACCAGCTGGACCTCGCGCGCCCGGCGCAGGCGCGCGGCCCGCCCCTTCTCCGCCCGCCCCTTCGTGGCCCGGCCCTTCGCGGCCGGCTCGCGTACCCGGCCCCGTACGAGGACCTCTCCCGCGTCGGGCCGTTCCAGGCCCGTGATGATCCGGGCCGTGGTGGTCTTGCCCGAACCGGATGCGCCGACGATGCCCAGCGCGCCGCCCGCCGGGACGGTGAAGGACACCTCGTCCACCGCGCGGACGTCCCCTCCGTAGGTCCGGCAGAGGCCCCGGACTTCCAGTACGGCGGTCATGACGACTCCTCCGCGTGGTGACAGGCCACGCCCGCGCGCGGGGCCGGGATCTCCTGGGTGCACAGGCCGCTCGCGCGTGCGCAGCGCGGGGCGAACGCGCAGCCGATGACGGCGGTGCGCAGGTCCGGCGGGCGGCCCTCGATCCCGACGAGGGGGCCGGGCGGGGCGTCGAGGCGGGGCGTGGCGGCGAGCAGGGCCGCGGTGTAGGGGTGCCGGGGGTGTTCGAACAGGGCGGCGGCCGGGCCGGTTTCGGCGATCCGGCCCGCGTACATGACGTAGACCCGGTCGCTGATGGCGGCGGCGAGTTCCAGGTCGTGGGTGACGAAGAGCAGGCCGCAGCCGCGCTCCGCGCGGAGCCGGGCGAGCAGGGTGATGATCTCGGCCTGGGTGACGGTGTCGAGGGCGGTGGTGGGTTCGTCGGCGAGGAGCAGCCGGGGGCCGGGCAGCAGGGCGGCGGCGATCATGACGCGTTGCAGCATGCCGCCGGAGAGCTCGTGGGGGTACTGGCGCAGGACGCGGGGCGACAGGCCGACCGCGTCGAGGAGTTCGGGCAGGGCGTCGGCCCGCGCGGTTGCGCGTACGGTCTCCGTGAGGAAGTCGCCCAGCCTGCGCAGCGGGTTCATCGCGGACCGCGGGTCCTGGAAGATCATCGAAGCGGTGGTGGAGCGGACGGTCCGGAGGCGGTCCGGGCGCATGGTCAGGACGTCCTCCCCGGCCACCCGGACCTCCCCCGAGACGTCCGCACCGGCCGGCAGCAGGCCGAGGGCCGCGCGTGCGGTGAGGGACTTGCCGGAGCCCGACTCGCCGACCAGGGCGACGGTTTCGCCTGACCGGACCGTCAGGTTCACTCCGGCGAGCACGGGCCGGGCCTGGCCGGGGAGCGCCAGGTGGAGGTCCGCCACCTCCAGTACGGGGTCGTTCACGGGGTCGTTCACGGGGGTGTTGACGGTGTCGTTCACGGTGTCGTTCACGCGGTCCTCCCGGCGACCCGGTCGGCGACGTGCTCGCCGACGACGTTGAAGGCGACGACGGTGAGGATCACCGCGAGGCAGGGGGCGAGCGCGGAGAGCGGCGCCCCTTCGAGGATCGCCGACTGCCCGTCGTTGATCACGGCTCCCCAGTCCGGGGTGAGCGGCGGCACGCCGAGGCCGAGGAAGGACAGGGCGGCCAGGTCGAGCAGGGCGTAGCCGAAGTTGACGGTGGACTGGGCGAGGACGACGGGGGCGATGTTGGGGATCAGGTGGCGTACGCAGATCCACGGGCCGGAGAAGCCCTGGACCCGGTACGCCGCCAGGTACGGCTTGCCGGCCTCGGCGAGGGCGAGGCTTCGGGCGAGGCGGCTGACGAAGGGGGTGTAGGCGAGGGAGAGCGCGACGACCGGGGCGATCAGGCCGCGGCCGTAGAGCGAGACGAGCGTCATGGCCAGCAGCAGCCCCGGGAAGGCGAGCAGGAGTTCGCTGGTGCGCGAGAGCACGGCGTCGAGCAGGCCGCCGCGCCAGGCGGCGGCGACCCCGATCGCGACCCCGAGCAGGGTGGACAGGGCGACCACGCAGAGCGGCCCGAGGAGCGAGGTGCGGGCGCCGGTGATCAGGCGGGAGAGGGTGTCGCGGCCGCTGATGTCGCCGCCGAGCAGCAGGTCCGACGAGGGGCCCGCGAGGGAGGCGCCGAAGTCGACGGCGTTCGGGTCGTGCGGGGCGAGCCAGGGCGCGAACAGGGCGACCAGGACGACGAGGGCGGCGGAGCCGAGGCTCACGCGGTACAGCCGGCCCCCTCCCCGGCCGGTGCGCCGTACGGCTTTCGGTCTGAGCAGGAGTGCGGTCATTCGGTGCTCCTCGCGCCGAGCCGGACCCGGGGGTCGATGAGCGGGTGGACGAGGTCGACGGCGAGGTTGACGAGGACGAAGAGCGTGATGGTCAGCAGGGAGATCGCCTGGACGACGGGGAAGTCCTTCACGCTGACGGACTTGGCGAGGAACTCGCCGAGCCCGCCGAGGCCGAATGCGGACTCCACGAGGATCGTGCAGACCATCAGCCCGGAGAGGGTGAGCCCGGCCTGGGTGAGGACGGGGCCCAGCGCGCCGCGCAGCACGTGGCGGCGCACGACGGTCCGCTCCGGGACTCCCCGGCTGCGGGCGACGGTGACGTGGTCCTGGGCGAACTGCTCCAGCAGGGCCGCCCTGGTGACCCGGGCGAGCACTCCGACGAAGGGCAGGGCCAGGGCGAGCGCCGGCAGGGCGAGGTGGTGGAGGGTGTCGAGGAAGCCGTCACCGCTGCCGAGTACGGGGAACCAGCCGAGGCGGACCCAGAAGAGCGAGAGCAGCAGGATCGCGGCGATGAAGGAGGGGGTGGCGACGGCGGCCGAGGTGACGACGAGGACGGCCCGGTCGGTCCGGCCGCCCCGGACGGCGCTCAGCAGGCCGAGCAGGAGGCCGCCGGTGAGCACCAGGAAAGCTGAGATTCCGATCAGGGCGAGGGTGACGGGCACCCGCGCGGAGACCAGGTCCAGGACATCGCTGCGGTACTGGAAGGAGGTGCCGAGGTCGCCGGTGACGGCTCCGGCGAGCCATTTCCCGTACTGGACGAGGAAAGGGTCGTCGAGGTGGTACTGCTCCCGGATCGCGGCCAGCGCCTGCGGGTTGGCGCCGCGGCCGCCCAGCAGGAAGGTCTCGGGCTTGCCGGGGGCCAGGCGGACGGCGGCGTACACGAGGAAGGAGGCGGCGAGGAGGGTGGCGAGGAGTTCGCCGAGACGTCTCAGCAGGAAGCGGATCGGGCCGGACGGGTCCGTCATCAGGAGGCCCCCACTTCGGCGGCCCACGGGGCGTACATGTAGGAGATGGTCGTGGGGGCGCCGGTGATGCGCTCGTTCAGGAACACGGCGCCGGGATACTCGGCCACCGGCAGGCACACGGCCTCGGCCGCGGCCATCGCGGCGAGCCGGGCGGTGAGGATGCCGCGCTCGGCCGGGTCGTACGCGGCGCTCGCCTCGTCGGCGAGGGCGTCGTACGCGGGTGAGCTGTAGCCCCCGTAGTTCTCGAACTGGCCCGTGCGGAAGTTCGCGTACATGCTCAGCGGGTCGCTGACGGAGAGGTAGTAGGTGTAGGGGAAGAGGTCGAGCCCCTTGCGGGCCTCGGGGTCGGAGAACAGCGCGGTGAAGGCGTCGGGGGCGACGGTCCGGATCTCGACGTCGAGTCCGATGCGGCGGCCGGCGTCCTGGACGGCGGTGGCGAGGAGGGCGACGTCCGGGCCGAGCGGGCTGGAGGCGACGGTGAGCTTCCTGCCGCGTGCCCCGGCCTCGTCGACGAGGCGCTTCGCCTGCTCCAGGTCCCGCTGTACGGGCGGCAGCGCGGCGAGCCCGGCCGCCACCGGTTCGGGCGGTATGCCGCGCCAGGTCGCCTTGGCCACCAGGGAGCTGGTGGGGGTGGCGGCCCCGCGCATGGCCCCCTTGGCGAAGCCCTCGCGGTCGAGGGCGAGCATCAGGGCCCGGCGGACGCGGACGTCGGCAAGGGTGCCGCCGAGGTCGGCGACGGCGAGGTTGACGGTGGTGAGGCCCTCGCCGCGGTAGAGGTGCCCGGTGTCGGCGGCGCGCAGCCGGGACATGGACTCCGGGGGCACGGCGAAGGAGCCGTCGACTTCGCCGGTGAGCAGGGCGTTGGTGCGGGCGGCGGAGTCGGGGAGGAAGGCGAAGGTGACGTGGCCGGCCCTGGCGCGCTTGCCGTGGTAGCCGTCGAAGCGGTCCAGGCGCAGCGACGCGCCCTGCTCCCACTCCCCCAGCCGGAAGGGGCCGGTGCAGTCGAGGCCGCCGTCGGCGGTGCCGAAGGCCTTGCCCTGCTCCGCCATGGTGGCGGCGTTCGCGACCGTACCGGCGGAGTTGGCCATGGCCTGCGGGAACATCGCGTCGGGGGTGGTGAGGTGGACGGTGATCTGGAGCGGTCCGGTCTTCTCCACGGATTCGACGTTCTTGAAGTCCTCGATCCAGTACGAGCCGAGCTCCGGGTCGAGGTGGCGCCTCAGGCTGGCGACCGCGTCGTCGGCGGTGAGTGTGGCGCCGCTGTGGAAGCGCACGTTCGGGCGCAGGTCGTAGACCCAGGTGGTGGGGTCGGGGTTCGAGGCCTTCTCGGCGAGTCCCGGTTCGAGGGTGAGCCCGGGGGTCCAACGCATCAGGGATTCGCAGACGTTGGCGAGAACGGTGTTCTGCGGGTAGTCGAAGGCGTAGAGGTAGTCGAGGACGGGCGGCTCGGCGTAGAGGGCCCAGGTGAAGCCGTCGATGTCGCCGCGGGCGGGGGGCGTCGCGGTGGAGAGGGGGACGGCGGCGGCGCCGGAGCCGCCGGCCGGGGCCGCGCAGCCCGCGCCCGTGAACAGCAGGGCGAGGACCGCGGCGGCCGGGGCGGCCAGGCGGCGGGGTGAGGGGATCGGCATGCAGGCTCCTTGGCGGAGGGGTCCGGGTCCGCTACGCGGGTTCGGTGAGCGAGCCGTACAGCTCGGGGCGGCGGGTCTGCAGCAGGCCGAACTCCAGCCAGTCGCGGCGCTGGTCGAGGTCGAGGTCGGCGACGAGGACGGCGGGCCGGTCGCGGGGGGCGCGCAGCATGACCCGGCCGTAGGGGTCGGAGATGAAGGAGGAGCCGTAGAAGACGGAACGGCCCTCGGTGCCGGTGCGGTTGGGCACGATCATGAAGAGGGCGTTGGCGAGGCCGTTGGCGCTGATGGCCTGCTCCCACATGGGCCGGGTGTCGAAGTCCGGCAGGTCCACCTCGGAGCCGATGGCGGTGGGGTGGACGAGGATCTCGGCGCCGTGCAGGGCGTAGGCGCGGGCGAGTTCGGGGAACCACTCGTCCCAGCAGGTGGGGAAGCCGAAGCGGGCGCCCGCGTGGGCGATGACGGGGAATCCGCTGTCGCCGGGGCGGAAGCAGAGGTCCTCGCGGTAGCCGGGGAAGGCGGGGATGTGGTTCTTGCGGGTCCGGGCGATCAACTTGCCGTCCGGGTCCACGCAGATGGCGGTGTTGTATCCGAGGCCGCCGTCCTCGGCGCGCTCGTAGAGCGAGGCGTGCACGGTGATGCCGAGGCCGGTGGCGAGCTCGGCGGCCAGGTGGGCGGTCGGGCCGTCTTCGAGGTCTTCGAGGCAACGGGCGGCGCCGGCGGCCGTCGGGTCGTCGGTGGTGCAGAAGTACGGGCTGCGGGTGAGCTCGGGGAGGCAGACCATCGTGGCGCCCTGCTCGGCGGCGATGGCCACGCCCTCGCGCAGCCGGTCGTCGTGCTCCTTCTCGTCGGGGTACCAGCGCATCTGGACGAGGCCGACGCGCAGGAGCTCGCGCTCGGCGGGCTCGGTGCGGGCCGGGGAGCCGAGCGGGGAGCCGTAGGAGGTGAGGAGTGCGTACGTCGTCACGCGCGCGCCTCCTTGGGGGGCTGCGGGGTGACCGCGGGCTGCGGGGTGACCGGGGGCTGCTGGGTGGCCGGAAGCTGGGTGATCGGGAGCTGTGCGATCGGGAGCTGCTGGGTGATGCAGTGGACTCCGCCGCCGCCGTACGCGAGGACGGGGGTCGGTACGCCCACCACCTTGCGGCCGGGGACGGCGGCGGCGATCACGGCGAGGGCGGCCTCGTCCTCGGCGCTGCCGCCGACCGGGACCACGCAACCGCCGTTGGCGAGGTAGAAATTGAGGTAGCCGACCTCGACCGGCACGCCGTCGACCTCGCCGTGGGTGGTCTGCGGGAGGGCGACGATCTCCAGGGCGCGGCCGCGGGCGTCGGTGGAGGCCTCCAGGACGGCGAGGTTGGCGCGCATCCGGGCGTGGTCGGGGTGGGCGGGGTCCTCGGGGAGGGAGACCAGCACCTTGGCGGGGGCGATGAAGGCGGCGACCCCGTCCACGTGGCCGTCGGTCTCGGTGTCCTCCAGGCCGCCGTAGGGGAGCCAGATGACCTTCTCGACGCCGAGGCGGCGGCCCAGCTCGTCCTCGATCTCGGCGCGGCTCATGCGGGGGTTGCGGTTGGGGTGCAGGAGGCACTGCTCGGTGGTGATGAGGGTGCCCTCGCCGTCGACGGTGATGGCGCCGCCTTCGAGGACCATCGAGGAGTGGACGCGGGGGACGCCGAGGCGGTCGAGGAGGAGGGCGGCGAGCTTGTCGTCGGCGGTCCAGGGGTAGTGCTTCTCGCCCCAGGCGTTGAAGCGGAAGTCGACGCCGATCCGGCCGCCGTGCTGGTCGTAGGCGAAGATCGGGCCGGAGTCGCGCAGCCAGGAGTCGTCGATGGGCAGCTCGACGACATCAATGCCGGCGTCCTGGCCGCAGGCGGCGCGGGCCTCCTCGGCGCGGCCGGGGGCGGCGATCATGACGACGGGCTCGAAGGCGGCGATGGCGCGGGCCACCGCCGCGTACTCGCGCTTGGCGGCCTCGAAGGCGGACCCCCACAGCTCGGGGCGGGTCGGCCAGGCCATCAGACAGGCTTCGTGTTCGGCCCACTCGGCGGGCATGCGCCGTGGGGATGGGGTCGCGGTCATCGGGGGGGCTCCTTCGGTGCGGTGGTGGCCCGGCGGCCCCACCAGTCACCCTGACTGAAATTTCAGTCAGGAGCGAGCGGACTGAAAATCCAGTCAGGATGTCGGGTGGGAGCTATCGTGAGACCTGACTGAAAGCTCAGTCAAGGGATATCCGACCGAAAGGTGCGAGCAAGAGTGGCCGATCGCCAGGCGTTGATCTTGGAAGCAGCCGTACGCGTGATCGCGCGCAACGGCGTCAGAGGGCTGCGCGTCGAGGAACTGGCGGCCGAGGCCGGCGTCTCCACCGCGCTGATCTACTACCACTTCAAGGACCGCGCCGGACTGATCCAGCGCACCCTCGCCTTCATCAGCGACCGCGCCACCGGCTACACGGACGAGGCGCTCAAGGACACCGAGGACGCCCGCGCCGCCCTGCTCCAGCTCCTGCTGAGCGAGCTCCAGGACACCCCCCGGGTCCGCGAGAACAGCATCGCCTGGGGCGAGTTGCGGGCCAGCGCCATCTTCGAGACCGACCTGCGCGAAACCCTGGCCGAGTCGACCCGCTCGTGGTCCCAGGACACGGCGGACGCGATCTCGGACGCCCAGGCGGCCGGCCTCGCCGACCTGCGCGCCGAGCCGCTCGACGCCGCGGAGCGGCTGACCGCCCTGGTCGAGGGGCTGAGCGAGCGCTGGCTGAGCGGATCACTCACTCTGGACCGGGCCCGCGAGCTGCTGACCGGCGCGGTGGACGCGGAACTGGGCCCCCGCCCCGAGTAGTTACCGTCCGGCCCCGACAGGACCACGGGACGAAGACACAGCGAGCGAGACACAGAACGACCCCCGCCCCTCCCGGAGGAGGAACGAGGGTCGCCGTGCACTACGGGACTACGGGACTACGGGACCTGCTGGACCTGCCGGACCTGCCGGACCTGCTGCGATCAGACCTGGAGGGCCTTGATCGCGGTCGGGGCGTGGCCGGGCTCGGTGGCCAGCTCCTCGAACTCGGTGACGTCGCTCATGTCGACCGTCTTGCTCATCGAGATGTTGGTGACGCGCTCCAGGATGGCCTCGACGACGACCGGGACCTGGAACTCCTGGGCCAGCTTCTTGGCCTGCTCGAAGGCGGCGCCCAGCTCCTCCGGGTCGGTGACGCGGATCGCCTTGACGCCCAGACCCTCGGCGACCTTGACGTGGTCGACACCGTAGACACCCAGCTCGGGGGTGTTGATGTTCTCGAACTCGAGGTTGACCTCGAAGTTGATGCCCAGACCACCCTGCGCCTGACGGATCAGACCCAGGTAGGCGTTGTTCACCAGGACGTGGACGTAGGGGACCTTGTGCTGCGCGGCGACCGCGAGCTCCTCGATCATGAACTGGAAGTCGTAGTCGCCCGAGAGCGCGACGATCGGGGTCTCCGGGTCCGCGGTGGCGGCACCGATCGCGGCCGGGATGGTCCAGCCGAGCGGGCCGGCCTGGCCGCAGTTGATCCAGTTGCGCGGCTTGTAGACGTGCAGCATCTGCGCGCCGGCGATCTGGGAGAGGCCGATGGTGGTGACGTAGCGCGTCTCCGGGCCGAAGGCCTTGTTCATCTCCTCGTACACGCGCTGCGGCTTCATCGGGATGTTCTCGAAGTGCGTGCGGCGCTGCAGCGTGGCCTTGCGCTCCTGCGCGGATGCGGCCCAGGCGCTGAAGTCGGGCAGCTTGCCCTCGGCCTTGAGCTCCTTGGCGACCTCGATGAAGAGCTCCAGGGCGGCCTTGGCGTCGGAGGCGAAGCCGAAGTCCGGGGCGAAGATCTTGCCGATCTGGGTGGGCTCGATGTCGACGTGGACGAACTTGCGGCCCTTGGTGTAGGCGTCCAGGTTGTAACCGGTGTGACGGTTGGCCCAGCGGTTGCCGATGCCGAGGACGAAGTCCGACTCCAGGAAGGTCGCGTTGCCGTAGCGGTGCGAGGTCTGGACGCCGACCATGCCCGCGCTCAGCTCGTGGTCGTCCGGGATGGTGCCCCAGCCCATGAGGGTGGAGATGACCGGGACGCCGGTCAGCTCGGCGAACTCGACCAGCAGGTCGGAGGCGTCGGCGTTGATGATGCCGCCACCGGAGACGATCAGCGGGCGCTCGGACTCCAGCAGGAACTGGATGGCCTTCTCGGCCTGGGCGCGGTTGGCCGTCGGCTTGTAGACCGGCAGCGGCTGGTAGGTCGCCGGGTCGAACTCGATCTCGGTCAGCTGGACGTCGATCGGCAGGTCGATGAGGACCGGGCCGGGACGGCCGGAGCGCATGAGGTGGAAGGCCTGCTGGAAGACGCCCGGGACCTGCGCGGCCTCGAGGACCGTGGTGGCCGCCTTGGTGACCGGCTTGGCGATCGAGGCGATGTCGACGGCCTGGAAGTCCTCCTTGTGGAGCTTCGAGACCGGAGCCTGACCGGTGATGCACAGGATCGGGATCGAGTCCGCGATGGCCGAGTACAGGCCGGTGATCATGTCGGTGCCGGCGGGGCCGGAAGTACCGATGCAGACACCGATGTTGCCCGCCTTGGCACGGGTGTAGCCCTCGGCCATGTGCGAGGCGCCCTCGACGTGGCGGGCCAGCGTGTGGTTGATGCCGCCCACGTTCTTGAGCTCGCGGTAGAACGGGTTGATCGCAGCGCCGGGCACGCCGAACGCTTGCGAAACGCCCTCGAGCTTGAGGATCTCCACTGCAGCGGCGGCGGCTGTCATACGGGGCATCGAGTTCTCCTGCGGGTCTGACGGTCAGGCTTTTCCGTAATCCGGAAGTTTTGTTCTGCTATACGGAACAAGCTATGCGTGGCTCTCCCTCTCGTCAAGGCAGTAGGGGACCTCGGAAGCCACCAAAAGCCGCGTCTCGCCCTGTCGGTTGCACAAATGACCGGGGCGATGACCCGAAATGGCGTGCTCCCTCGCCCCGGTGGTCGCCGGTGGTGGAACATGTACCTACGCACAGCGACGGAGGGGGTCCAGGTCTCATGGCGGAAGCGGTACCGGTGCGCTGCCCGGCGTGCCTGCGCGAGAACGGCTACACCGCACCGGTCTTCCCGTGCGCCTGCGGAAGCCCGGTCCATCCCCCGCTGGATCTGGCGGCGCCACCGCTGCCGCTGACCCATCGGACCTGGTCGGACACCTGGGTGGCGGTGCGGTGCGAGGCCTGCGGGCGGGAGAGCGAGTGGCCGCATCCGGAGGTGGGGTGCGGATCGTGCGGGACGGTGGTGCGCCTTCCCGTGCACCCGCTGGAGCACCGGCCGGGACCGGCCGATCCGCCGCCGGGCCCGGGGAGGTCCGCTCCCGGCCCGTCCGCCGACTCCGCGACGTCGGCCTCCGGGGGCTCCGGGGGCTCCGCCACCTCCGCTGCCCTGCCGCAGCGGGATCGGCAGGATCGGCGGGATCGGCGGGATCCGCAGCCCGAGGCGAGCCCCGGGCCGGCGCCCGCGCACATACCGCTGCCGCCGACCGCGCCCGTGCCGCGGCCCGCGTTCCGGCCGGTGACCATCCGTACGGCCCGCGACGCCGTGGCCACGGCCGCGCTGTACCTGCGCTGGCTCGGCTTCCAGGACGTACGACAGCCCGACGGGCGCCCGATCCCGTCGGCGGCCGTGGACCTACGGGCTCCGGGGCTGGTCGCCCAGGTGGACCCGACCACCGCACCGGCCGGGCTGCGGGCGGTGGAGTGCGTCTGGCTGAACGGACTCACAGCTTCCGCGACGAGCGTCTACTTCGCGCTCGCCGGGTACACGGAGGAGGCCCGCACCCGCGCGGACGATCTCGGGATACCGCTGTTCGTGATGGACCTCACGGGCATGCCGCAGCCGGTCAACGACCCGGCGGACGAGCTGGTGGGATCGGGGGCCTAATCTCGGAGGCGCTACTTACTGCTTGCCGAGGAGAGCCCGATGAGCCTGTACGACATCCCGCTGACCACCCTGTCCGACGAGCCCACCAGCCTGGCGGCCCACAAGGGCAAGGCGATCCTGCTGGTGAACACCGCCTCGCAGTGCGGGCTCACCCCGCAGTACTCGGGACTGGCCCGCCTGCAGTTCAAATACGAGGAGAAGGGCTTCACCGTCATCGGCGTGCCCTGCAACCAGTTCGGTGAGCAGGAGCCCGGGAACGCGGAGGACATCCAGACCTTCTGCGCGGCCGGTTTCGGGGTCACCTTCCCGATCCTGGAGAAGTCCGAGGTCAACGGCGAGAACCGGCACCCGCTCTACCAGGAGCTGGTGAAGACCCCGGACGCGGAGGGTGAGGCGGGGGACATCCAGTGGAACTTCGAGAAGTTCCTGATCTCCCCCGCCGGCGAGGTCGTGGCGCGCTTCCGCCCGCGCACCGAGCCCGAGTCCGCCGAGGTCATCGCGGCGATCGAGGCGCACCTGCCCGCGTAAGGACGCCCGTACGTCCGCCGGCGCGGGCCGTACGTCCGCCGGCGCGGGTCGCGCGGGCCCGTACCGCTCAGCCCAGGTCGGCCTCGTGGTACTCCCCCGCCGAGCCGGCCGCGGTGAGCTCCCGCAGTTCCACCCTGCGGATCTTTCCGGACACGGTCTTCGGGAGCTCGCCGAACTCGATGCGGCGGATCCTCTTGTACGGGGCCAGCACCGCGCGGGAGTGCTCGAACAGCGCCCGGGCCGTCTCCGGCCCGGGCTCCCAGCCGCCCGCGAGCGTGACGTACGCCTTCGGTACCGCCAGCCGCAGCTCGTCCGGGGCCGGGACGACGGCGGCCTCGGCGACGGCCTCGTGTTCCAGCAGGGCGCTCTCCAGCTCGAACGGACTGATTTTGTAGTCAGAGGCCTTGAAGACGTCGTCGGAGCGCCCGATGTAGGTGAGGTACCCGTCGGCGTCGCGGGAGGCGATGTCGCCGGTGCGGTAGAGCCCGTCCGCCATGGCCTCGGCGGTGCGCTCCGGGTCGTCGCGGTAGCCGGTCGTCACCCCGGCGGGCCGGGTGCGCAGGTCCACGCAGAGTTCGCCCTCGTCGGGGGACTCCTTGCCGGTGACCGGGTCCAGCAGGACGATCTCGTAGCCGGGCGCCGGGCGGCCCATGGAGCCGGGCTTGACGGGCATGCCGGGGAAGTTGCCGACCTGGAGGGTGGTCTCGGTCTGGCCGAAGCCGTCGCGGATGGTGATGCCCCAGGCCTCGCGGACCTTCTCGATGACCTCGGGGTTGAGCGGCTCACCTGCGGCGACGGCCTCGCGCGGGGGACTGGCCAGTTTGGTGAGGTCGGACTGGATCAGCATCCGCCACACGGTGGGCGGGGCGCAGAAGGTGGTCACGCCGTGCCGGTCCATCTCGGCCATCAGCCGCTCGGCGTCGAAGCGGGTGTAGTTGTGGACGAAGACGGTCGCGCCGGCGTTCCAGGGGGCGAAGAGGTTGGACCAGGCGTGCTTGGCCCAGCCGGGCGAGGCGATGTTGAGGTGCACGTCGCCGGGGCGCAGCCCGAGCCAGTACATGGTGGAGAGGTGCCCGATGGGGTACGAGGCGTGCGTGTGCTCGACGAGCTTGGGGCGGGCGGTGGTGCCGGAGGTGAAGTACAGCATCAGCGGGTCGGTGGCGAGGGTCTCCCCGTCCGGACTGAAATTACAGTCAGCCACATCGTTCACATCGTGCATGTCCGCCAGCCGCCGCCAGCCGGCCGGAGCCTGCGGCCCGGCGGCGATCCGGGTGTAGCCGCCCGGCACCTCGTCGAACTTGGCCGTGTCCTCGGCGCGCGCGACGACGTGGCGGACGTGCCCGCGCTCGACGCGGTCGCGCAGGTCGGCCGGGCCGAGCAGCGGGGTGGCGGGGATGACGACGGCGCGCAGCTTCATCGCGCCCAGCATCACCTCCCACAGCTCGCGCTGGTTGCCGAGCATGACGAGGATCCGGTCGCCGGGCGCGACACCCTGCTCGCGCAGCCAGTTGGCGGCCGCGTCGGACCGTACGGCGAGCTCCGCGAAGGTGACGCCCTCGCTGGTGCCGTCCTCCTCGACGATGCGCAGGGCGTCCGCGTCGTTGCCGGCGGCGAGGTGGTCGAACCAGTCCAGGGCCCAGTTGAAGCGGTGGGGGCGGGGCCAGGTGAATCCGGAGTGTGCGGCTTCGTAGTCACCGCGGCGTTCCAGCAGGAAGTCCCGCGCGGTCAGGAACTGGGCGGTGGCGCTGTGCTGCGTGCTGTCGGTCGTCATGGCAGGCATCGTGCCGCGTCCGGTCCACGGACCACCAGAGCGGCGTCAGTCGCGGATTGACCCGAAGCGTACGGAAATCCGACCTCCGCCCCCAGCCCCGCCCTTGGCCTCGCCCATGACGGCGGCCATGAGCTCCCCCTCGGCGACGATCTCCTCCCGTTCCGCCTTCGAGACGTCGCCGAACAGCTCTACGGTGAGCACCTCCCCCGTCAGCTTCCAGAGGCCGGCGAGGAACCCGTCGACGAGGAGGGTGCAATGGGCCTGGTTCCCGGTCCAGGCGCGGCCCTTGGCCGCGGGGGCGACCACACGGGTGCGGTCGGCGTGCGAGAGCAGGAGGTTGTCGAATTCCGGGAGGAAGCGGGGCGGCGCCGGGGTGTCCGGGTCGGGCCGGGGCGCGTCGGGGAGGTCGAAGAGTTCCACGCCGTTCTCGTCCTGGAAGGCGACCAGCCCGGGCCGCAGCCGCTCGAAGGCCTCCCGCAGCCGGGTCAGCCCCGCCCAGACCTGCATGTCCTTGACGGAGGCGGGCCCGAAGGCGGCAAGGTAGCGCAGCACGACGTCATCCACGGCCTGCGCGGGGCACGCCTCCTTGCCCAGCCAGCTCTCAGCGGTGGTGAGCCTGACCTGCCCGCTGCGCCCCCACACCCCGCGCGGGGTGACCTGGACCAGCGGCAGCCGGCAGCGCGCGGCGACGGACAGGGACTGGGGATCGGCGCCGGGCCACTCTTCGAGCAGTTCCTCGCGGATCTCGGCCATGGTGCGCGGCTCGGCCTCGACGAACGCGCGGGCACGTTCCGCCAGCCGGTCCAGGTCCACCCCGGCGAGCCCCTTGCGGAAGTAGTTGACCTCGCGCTCGCGGGCGGGCTGGACGAGCGGGCGCAGGGTCAGGGCATCGTGCGCGGTGTGGGTGTGGATGGTGGAGCGCATGGTCACCATCCGGACCACCTCACGGGACTCCATGAGGCCGGCCAGTTCGGCGGGCCGGAAGTCGGTGAGCCGGGCGTGGAGCTGGAAGTAAGGGGGCTTGACGTTCTGCGCCTGCAGTCCGAGCAGGTGTGCCACGGCGTCCTGCGCGGACATCTCGGCGCGGCTCAGCAGGAGCTGGCGGGCGAGCGTGGCACGGTTCAGAGCGCGGGTGTCGAGTACGGGATGCATCGTCCTGGAGGCCATGACAGCAAGCTAACCCTCCTTGCGGACACCTTCTGTCCGCAACCCCACAACCGGAGCCGACGGGAAACGACGTTGCCCGACACCCCGCATCCTTTTCCCCCTATATCCTGCCCCTTGCCCGTAAACACGTTCGACCGGGAGCTGACCTGCGATGTCGGAGCGCCCAGACCGCCGCCCCTCGCCGTCCGCCGCGAAGCGCACGGGATGGCGCCGCCCCGCCTCCCCGCCCACCACGCCCCCGGCGGGACCGCCGCCCGCCCCGCAGCCCGCACCGCCGGCTACCACTTCCCCGAACCACCGCAGCGTGATCGACTCGGCCGTCTACCGCGACGGCCGCCGGGTCGCCTCCCCCGCCACCCTGGCCGACACCTTCCGACAGCTGCGCGAAGAGCCCGACGGCATGGCCTGGATCGGCCTGCACCGCCCCACGGAGCCCGAACTCCACTCCCTCGCCGCCGAGTTCAACCTCCACGAACTCGCCGTAGAGGACGCCCTGGAAGCCCACCAGCGCCCCAAGCTGGAGCGCTACGGCGACACCCTCTTCGTGGTCCTGCGCGCCGCCCGCTACCTCGACGCCCAGGAGGAGGTCGAGTTCGGCGAGCTGCACATCTTCGTCGGCCCGGACTTCCTGATCACGGTCCGCCACGGCGGCGCCCCGGACCTCTCCAGCGTCCGCCGCCGCATGGAGGAATCCCCGGAACTCCTCTCCCTGGGCCCCGAGGCCGCCCTGTACGCCATCCTCGACGCGGTGGTCGACGGCTACGCCCCGGTCGTCGAGGGCGTCCAGACCGACATCGACGAGATCGAGACGGAAGTCTTCCGCGGCGACCCGGCGGTCTCCCGCCGCATCTACGAACTCTCCCGCGAAATGGTGGAGTTCCAACGCGCCACCCGCCCCCTGGTCGGCATGCTGCACGGCCTGATGGCTGGCTTCGCGAAGTACGGCACGGACGAGGAACTCCAGCGCTACCTCCGCGACGTGGCCGACCACGTCACTCACACCAGCGAACGCGTGGACGGCTTCCGCCAAGCCCTCACCGAAATCCTGACGGTCAACTCCACCCTGGTATCCCAACAACAGAACGCCGAAATGCGCGCCCTCGCCGAAGCCGGCTTCGAACAGAACGAGGAGATCAAGAAGATCTCCTCGTGGGCTGCCATTTTGTTTGCACCCACACTCGTGGGAACCATCTACGGCATGAACTTCGAGTCCATGCCTGAGTTGGGTTGGAGCCTCGGATACCCCCTTGCGATCTGCCTCATGGGGATGGTTTGCGTCAGTTTGTATGTAATTTTCAAGCGGCGGGACTGGCTCTAAGCGGCCATCACATCACCCTCAGCAATCATTCGCACTTAGCTTTCGCATCACTCGCAGAGCGCCCCACAAGCGGCCGTGGGGGGTTCCTGGGGGGAATAGATGCGGGTGATCTCCTCGCCCTGCCCCCGACAAGCCCGTGACCAGCCTCTTTTGGGTGTCGGAAAGCTCTGGGGGGAATCCGGGGAGAAACGAATGGCAGTCCGCGCCTTGCGCCCGCCGCAACGAGCCCGCCCGGCTTCCTGTTCGGCGCTCCCTGCAGAGCCCGCCGACCCTGCGGCGCATCACAGACAGTGACCTCCATGCACTTGCCGTCCCCGACAGGCCCCAGGGTCAGAACGCCCTGACCTGTCGCAAGTGTCGTCCGTGCGAGCGACGCCAGTCGCGAGGCTTCAGCAACTCGCCATACACCGCACCGTGCCCACGGAGTCGAGCAGACACCCTCGGCCGGCAACCTGCTGTGAGCTCGCGCTCGGGTACTCCGGGCCGGCCGCTTTTTGGTCTGCTCTGGTGGCTGTTGACCGTTACGGCTGTCCCGGCGTCTGCCCCCTCCCGGGGTTGGCGCAGACGCTCTGACCGTCCCTGATTAGGGTCAGACGTCCCTGGGGAGCGGGAACCAAAGCCTTTCGGGCCCCAGAATTGTCTTCTGGTCCTCGGCGGTCTGCTGCAGTCCCCGTATCGGCCGACCGTGTTCCGTCCACGCTGACTGGCCAATGGGTCCGTCGGCTCCCGCTGGGGGGAGGCGTACGGCGATGCGGGCGCGGGAGGGGTGGCCTCAATGCGGTTAGCGCCCGTGTCCTGCCCACCCCCGCAGCAGTTCACCAGGGGTGACGGCGACGATGCGCCACTTTGAGGCCACCAACGAGGTAGCGGTTCTGCCACTCCAGGTGGAACCGGTCTTCAACGAACTCGCACGGCAGTGGTCCGACACGGGGCGGACCGTGCCGGGTCACGCGGACCGCGAGTGGACCCGGAGTGTGACCCTCCGTCGCTTCCCGTGTCCGTGTACTGCACCTTCACACGCAGCGGTGGACCACACACGCATCAGCGGAATTCGGCCGTGGTTGTTCCCGACGTTCCCCACGCAACTCCGCCCTCGTGAATGGGCGGTTCATGGATTGAGGAAGCCATAATGACGACTGCTTTGAAGAACCAGAAGTTCAGCTCTCTGTTCGACTGGTTCGACCACGACCACGACGGGCAGCTCACGCAGGCTGACATGCAGGCGACGGCCTCAGTGTTCGCCCAGGTCGCCGCGCCGGATGACCACAAGAACGTCACGGCCATCCGCAACGCGTTCGAGCAGTGGTGGCAGCTGTTGCTCAAGCACGGTGACACCGACGGCGACGGGCAGGTCTCACGCACCGAGTTCATCACTGTTATGGAGGTCAACGTCACCGCCCCCGAGCACTTCGAGGGTGCCGTCATGACGATCGCCGAGTCGGTCCATAACGCGCTCGACACTGACGGCGACGGAGTGCTCAGCCGCCAGGGGTACGTGGCGATGTGCGACGCGCTGGGCCTCTCTGCCGAGCACGCCGGGGAGGCGTTCCAGCTGCTGGACCTGGACGGGGACGGAGTGATCAGCTTCGAGGAGCACCGAAAGGCCATCCGGGACTTCTGCCTCAGCGCCGACCCCAACGCGCCGGGCAACTACCTCCTGGCCCCGGCGAACACCCTCAGCTGACGTATCGTCTTCCACACCGCCGGCGAGGGGCCCACCGGCGCGCCGCAAGGTCCCTCGCCCTACCAAACCCCGCAAGACTCCGCACGGCAGGTCGTCGGGGTGCGTGGCCAGGCACACGCGCCCACAGGGATCGCGCATACTGCAGCACCCATCCACGGACCGACGCCGATTCCTGGCGACGGCTTCGGGTCGCTGTCTGTTCGCAGCCGTTCCCGTCCGTGCGACTGCCTGATGCCGAATGCTTTCGGCCGGTCCGCGCGGGCCCTGAGCCGGGTCACCATTTTTCAGGGGACCACGACCAAGCAGCAGCGTTTCGTCGCCTGCGGGTCGCTCCGGTACTCCCTGGGGAGTCCGTCGTAGGTTTCCGCGCCCTGAGGCGCGGCATTGATGAGGATGACCGCGAAGACGGTCAACGCGGATGCGGGATCCCGAGAACCGTGACGGTCCTCGATGCGTGGGAGCGCCGAGGACCCCCGGGCGAGGCCCAACCCCCGTCAGGAGGGGCGGCGCGCCTCCAGCAGGACGTAGTCCTGCGCTTCAAGATAGATCCGGTTGTACTGGCCCACGGCAGCCTTGACCGCCTCAAGGCCTTCCTGGCCGACGCAGGCGACGAGCTCCTGCTGGCGTGCCGTCACGGCCCTGATCAAGTACGCCGCAGTGGCTCGAACCTCCGCAGTGATCGGTGTCACCCGGATCTGGGCGAGCCCTGCCTCCACGGCAAGGCCCTTCACCTGCTCCATCGTGTCCAGCGGGGCCGCGCACAGCATCTCCGCCGCCAGGCGGCGATCCTGCGCCGACATCTCGTGCGTCAACACGTAGTCGGCGATTACGAGCGGCGCTCCCGGGCGCAGTACCCGGGCGATCTCGGCGAACGCGGCGGCCTTGTCGGTTACGTGGAAGAGCAGCGACTCGATCGCGAAGGCTCCGTCGAAGGACGCGTCGGGGAACGGAAGGTGCGTCATGTCGGCGCCGGCGAAGGTCACTGAACCTGTGACGCCGGCCTGTTCGGCTGCTGCGGTCGCCTCCGCCACCTGACCCGCGCTGACGGTGACCCCCGTGACGTGCACATTCTGCCGCTGGGCGGCATGGATGGCCGGGCCGCCCTGCCCGCATCCCAGGTCCAGGATCCGGCTGCCCGGCCGTACGTGGCATGCGTCCAGTACGACATCGGTGAGATGGGTCTGAGCCTGGGGTAGCGAGGCCGCGCCCCGGCTCCAGTAGCCGACGTGAATGCTGCCGTCGTGCACGGCTGCGAAACCAGCGAGGGCGGCGTCGTAGTAGGCCCCGACCTCCTGCCCGCTGAGTCCATCTGTCTCCGTCACCATGTCCATGTCCTGCTTACTCCTGTTCTGTCACGAGGATTCCTGGCACGAAGGTCTGGGAAGGGCCGTTCCCTTGCCAAGGAGCAGGGCCTCTGTCGCCCTGACTCCGGCCGAAGGGCATCCGAGATGCGCTTCGGCGGGCGCACGTCCAGGCGGGAGTTCTTCCAGTACCTGTCCAGCATCGAGCGGGCCCGCCCGCCAGGGCAGCCGCGCGGAACTGGCCGGCGCCTCAGGCTTCGGGGCTGCGCAGCAGACAGGCGACGTATCCGGTCTTGTCCTTGAGGAAGTCAAGAAGTTGGGGCATGGCGGTGTCCATCGTCTCGGCGAAGTCCGGGCCGAGTTCGTTGGCGATGGCCTGCCGGTTCTCCCGGTAGATGTGGGAGAAGAGGCGACTGCTGAGGGTTACGTGCGCGGTCAGGTCGCGGTACTGCTCCAGTTCCAGGCCGGCTTCGCGGATCTGGTCGATCACCTCGGAGGCGGTGGGCAGCGGACAGAAGGTGAAGCTGCCCATCATGGCGAGTTCGGCATCGGTGGGGGCGACGCGCTGGGTGTAGAAGGTCACCAGGATCGGCGCTCCCGGGCGTACCACCCGGCGCAGTTCGCGCAGTGCGCGGACGGGGTCGCTCAGGTGGGGGAAGCTGTCCAGCGCCCACGCCCCGTCGAAGGTGGCTGCCTTATAGGGCAGGTCCATTGCGTCACCGTGCTCGAAGCGCACGCGATCACCCATTCCGGCGGTGGCTGCCCGGTGTGTGGCCTCCTGGACCTGGGCCTGGCTGATGCTGCAGCCGGTGAAGTGCGTGCGGGTGCGCTGGGCGGCCCGGATGGTGGGGGTGCCGTGGCCGCATCCGACGTCGAGCAGGCTCTGGCCGGGCTGGGGCCGCAGCAGATCGGTGAAGAAGTCGGTCATCCGGTCCTGGGCCTGGGTCATCAGATCCTGGCTGCGGGTGGCCGGGGTGCCGTCGTCCTTCAGCCACATGCCGTAGTGGAAGCTGTCGCCGCTGATCAGCTTCAAGAGGCTGTCGGCAGTGTCGTACCACGCGCCGACTTCCTGCGACGTTGGCATCGTGGCTGTCTCGAGGGGCGGGGCTGAGGTCATGAGGCACTCCTGGGTCGGGTTGAGCTTGCTAGGGGGTCGGCGAGGTCTTCGGCGGCACCGAGACCCGAATCAACGGCGGTGCGGCCGTGTCACCGATCGCGATGATGAAGGAAGTTGTGTTGCGGGCCCGGCTTCCTGGGCGCGGCGACGGTGGAGCAGGTCCGGGCGGTCGTCGAGGGCCAGGCTTATGTGCTGCTCGGCCCCGTCGGTCGTTGTGAGCGACGACGGGTGCGGTTTTCACCAGGTGGCGAACAGGTGGCTGGGGCCGCGCATCCCCAGGTCACTGCGTGCCCAGCCGGACTCGTCTGCCTCCTCGAGGCGTAGAGCGGGCAGATGCCGGGTGAGTGCGGCGATCGTCAGCTCGGCGAGGGTACGGGCGAATGCGGCGCCGGGGCAGTAGTGGATGCCGAGGGAGAAGGCCAACGATGCGGGGGCGTCGGTGCGACCGGGGTCGAAGGCTTCCGGGTTCCGCAGGCCGGTGGACTCGTCGTGGGCGGCAGAGCCGAGAAGGAGCAGCAATCGCTGTCCCGAGAGGATGGAGACGTCACCGAGGCGAGCCTCACGACGGGTGGCCTTGAGCCAGCCGGTGATGGGAGTGTCGTAGCGCAGAGCCTCCTCGCAGGCAGCTGGAATGTCTTCGGGGTGCGTGGCCAGGTTGGTGAAGGCACCGCTGCGCAGCAGGTGGTAGCTGGTGTTCGCGAGGTGTAGAGGGGTCGTCTCGGCATTGGTGAGCAGCAGTTCGGCGAGCTGCGATGCCGCCTCATTCTCAGTGAGCTGTTGTCCTTCGGGGCCTCGCCAGGACAGCAGGGCGCTGGGAACGTCCTGGCGGGGTGAGCGAGCCCGGTCCTCGATCACGGCGGTGCAGTAGCGGTTGAGCCAGGCGAGCTCGGCCACCCCGCGGCACTGTTCGGCGGGCGGAAGCCTGTCCCAGACCAGACGCGTCAGGGACGCGGCGGCGGACGCGATGCGCCCGTGGTCGTCCGAGGAGATTCCGCACAGCTGAGTGATGAGCGCAGCGGACAGGGGGCGGGCAAGGTCCGCGACCAGGTCCGCGCGCCGGGCAGACCTGGCGGCGAACGCGGCCACCACGGTGTCGGAGCAGGCGGCCAGGAGCGGTTTCAACGCGGCGACTTGGCGCGGAGTGGTGGGCCACGCGGCGGTCGCGGCGGCGCGCAGTCGCGCGTGACCCGGCGGATCGGTGGTGGAAACCGCCGGCACGCCGCCGACGCTCTCCAGGGCATGGAGCGCCGCGGGGTCCAAAGGCCAAACGGGTGCCAGGGTGTCGGCATTGCCGTAGGTGAGCGGATCACGCAGGACCTGCTCGATCTCGCGGTAGCGGGCTACGATCCACAGCCCCAGATCGGGGTCGTAGCAGACCGGGTGCTCGCTGCGCAGCCGCCGGTAGACGGCGTACGGGTCGCGAGCGCCGTGCAGCCCGGTACGTACCACCGCACTCCCGGTCGCTGGTGCCACCGGGCAGGCCGCGGGCGCACCCGCAGCCGGGACTCTTTGGACATCGGGGCGGTGCTCAGCCAATGGTTCAGCTGTGGCGCCCGCCATCTCCTCGATCATGTATCCCTGCTTCAGGTCAGGCCGGATCGGTTGGCACGGTCCCCGGGACCGGCCTCGCGCCTGTGCACCGTGTGGACCGCCCCGTCTGCGAGCAATCGTGTCGCGGTGACCGTCAGGCGCCCGGTATGAGCTATTTATGGTTGGCGCTTCAACCCAACGGATCACATTCGCCGTGGTGCTCAACTCGCCGCAGTCGCCGCCTGGTTGTGATCGTGGCGGCGGCGCGGGAACTGGCGCCACCTGCCGCAGCGGATGCCGGAGTGCCGCATCGGCGCATGTTTGCGCCCGAGCCCTCCCGCCACCCCCAGCACCCGGTCCGCCGCCTCCTCCGCGCCCGTCAGGCACCGCGGCGAAGGCCCTGCGTGGACCGGGGGGCGCTCGCAGCAGTGGGCTGCCCAGTCCTTCGGATCAGCCGGCGAGTTGGTAGAGGTGGAAATCCATGTTGGCCCCGTAGGGAAGGGTGGGCGTGGGAGTGACGGTGCGCAGGTGGGTGGCGCCACGGAACGCGGTGGCCAGGGAGTCGTGGGCGATCTGGTCGTTGGTCTTGATGGCGATGAAGCAGGGCCGGCCGGCGCGGTGGCGGCGGATGTCGTCGAGGATGGCGGGCACCGGCGGCGAGGTGGCTTCGAGGTCGAGCCCGGCGGCGGTGAACGCAGGGCCCCAAGGGGGTTCAACCACGTATGTGTCGTAGGGCCCGCGAGGGGTCAGGGACTCGAGGAGGACGCGGTAGTCGGTCAGCCGCAGGTCGATGGTGGAGCCGAGGGTATCGAGGTTGTGGCGGGTGGCCCGGTGCACGTCCGGGTCGAGCTCGGAGGCGAACACGGGAAGCCCGAGGCGCTGTCCGAGGTGGAAGCCGAAGTTCCCGGAGCCGCAGAACAGGTCCACGACCATGCCGTCCTCGGTTGGCGGGAGGCCGCTGCGCAGTTCGGCAACGGCGTCGGCGACGGCCGCCGAGTACTCGTCAATGGAGCACTCGATGGTGGTGCGGCCAAGGAACCGTAAGTCCTTGGCTTCCATGTCGGGGGCGGTGACGCCGTACAGGGACAGGCCCTCGGGCCGGCCGTAGATGAGAAGGCCCGCCTCGCACAGTTCGGCACCGCTCAGAACTCGGTTGCGGGACGGGCCGAGGAGGTCATCGCGGAAGCGGAAGTAGGCGGCGTGGCCGGTCTCGGTGGTGCTGGACACGGGTGCGGACTCCTGAAAGGGGGCATGGGAAAATCGCACCGTAAAACACGGTGCGTGATTGAATGATTCCGCAGTGTAGTCTCCGGGGCGATGTGTTGTTGACCATGGAAATGGACCGCTCCCGATGACCACTGAAGTGACCCGCACCCCGTCGGCGTACCTGGATTCGGCCGCTCTCGCCGCCCGCCCGTTCGACGAACTCGGCCTGACGTACGAACAGACCTACGTTCACCTGCCCGAGCAGCTGGCCGCGATCGACTGGCTCGCCGCACGCCTGCCCGCCCAGTCCCGCGTCCTGGATATCGGTTCGGGCACGGGACGCCCGACCGCGGACCTCCTCGCCAGCGTCGGTCATCACGTGCTGGGAATCGACGTGTCCGCGACCATGGTGGACCTCGCCCGCGCCCAGGTACCCGCTGCTCGCTTCGAGCAGGTCGACGTACGCACCGTTGCCTACAGCAACGGCAGTTGGAACGCGGTGTGCGCGTTCTTCCCGCTCCTGCAGATGAACCGGGCCGACCTCGACAGCACGCTGAAGCGGATCTCCGACTGGCTGGCCCCCGGCGGCTATTTCATCTTCGCCACCGTCCCGTTCGACGCCGAGAACACCCCGATCGAGTGGATGGGCCACAACGTCACCGCCACCAGCTACCCGGCCGAGGTCTATCTGGAGCGCCTGCGCGCAGCGGGGCTTGAGATCCTCCACGACCAGCTGAGCACCTTCCATCCAGACTTTCCCGGCATGGGCGCCGAGGAGCACCTCTTCATCCACGCCCGCAAGCCCGGCGGATCCGCCATCCCCGCCCACGCGCTGGCCGCTCCCTACCCCCACCCCGTCGACTACCGCGGCCCACACGAGCTCACCCAGGACGGCTGGCTCGGCCTGGAAGCCCGTTTCCAACGCGAGGACATCGCTCCCGTTGTCGACGCCCTGGCCGCCAACCAGCACGTCGTGGACATTGGCGGCGGCAGCGGCGCGGTCGTCGCCGCCATCACCCAGCGCCTCGGGACCTGCACGACCGTGGAGCCGCACGCCGCCCGCATCGAGGGCATGCGCACCCTGCTCGCCAACGGGGTCACCGTCCTGCCCGGCTGCGCCGAACAACTCCCCCTAGCGGACGCCTGCGCAGACGCGGCGGTGGCGACCTGGATGCTCCACTACACCGACGACCCGCGCGCCGCCGTCACCGAGATGGCACGCGTCGTCGACCGCACCCACCCCCAGGCCAAGGTGGTCCTCGTCCAGGGATCACCCGACAACGAACTCATCGGTCTGTGGAACCGCATCTGCGCCCCCCTCGCCGGCGAACGGCCCGACCACCAGGGCTACCTCCTGGCCCTGGCCGCCGAAACCCTCGCCGCGCACGGCTTCCAGGACATCGCCCTGCACCCGGTCGCGGTACGCGTCGCCTTCCCCGAGCCCGGCCCCCAGGCCAAGGCCGAGGCCGCCGCCGACGCGCTCGCCGACTTCTGGCACACCGGCCATGCCCGACGCGACCAGCTCCGCGCCGCCCTTCTCGCACCCCTGGCCGAGCACTTCGCCACCGGCGCCGACAGCCTCACCGACAACGGCGTCATGCTCATCGCCCGCCCCCGCCGCACCCGCTGACCCGGTCGGAGCCGTGCGGCCGGCCCGCTCAATTGATCAGCTATTTATGGCCGGAGTCGAAGTCAGGCGCCTCGGGCAAGTACGAGGGACTTACAGGAAGCGGGGCAACTCCGGGAGGTTGCATGCAGTCCGCACGGCCTTGCGCCGTTTGGTCGGCACCATGAGCGTGCCGACCAAACTGGCCACCCTCGTCAGCCGCGGGGACGTGATCGGCTACGAGCGGCAGTGGCGCGAGGTGCGAGCTCTGAAAGCGGAACCCGACGCACGGAGGTCTTCGCGGTGGGGCGGGTGTACCAGGAGGTTCTGACGGGCGCTCGTTGATCGAGATCCTGCGGCAGTCGGTAACCTCCCGGAGTCTGAAGGAGGGCTTCACCCACGAGGACTTCGCGGCAGCGATGAAGGAGATCGGGCCGCTGGTGGCCGCGCAGCCGAACGTGGCGCTGGTCGACCGGTCCAAGATCGCGGCCGAGGTGGGACGTCCTTCATACGCTGGGCAGGGCGACGGCGCTGTCGGGGAGGGGTGCCGGGCGGGGGTTGGCCGAGCACTGGGGGTCGCTCAAGTACAACCAGGCTCTGGAAGGCGGCGTCGATTCCTTCCTCGGCCTGAGCGACGAGGGCCGGCAGATCGCGGAGCAGTACAAAAACCTGCAGTCCGGTGAGCTCGGCATCGGGTTCGCCCTCACTCTCGCGAAGCACCTGCTGGGCCGACGGTTCCCCGAGCATTCCGTGACGATCGTTCCCGCGGACACGGTGCTGCGCGCGGGGTGGGCCCTCACCAGCAGGGACAAGGGTCACAAGATCAAGTACCGCTATCGTCCGCAGTACTTCGCCGAGGTCTAGCGGCCCGGTGAGCCGCCCCTCGTCATCCCCATCGCATGCAAGGGCAACCACGGCAACGCCGCGACGTCGGCAGGCCAGTTGGCATCCGCCTCAGCCCACGCTGATGCGGTGCACATTGGTGATTGGAACGAGACCCCGAGCCTGCTCTTCAGCACGGAGCTGCCGACGGACGGCACCGTGACGGTCCACACGCTCCAGGCCCCCGGTCATGGCGGCTGGCTGGACGGCCCTTCCGGAGAACCGGAAGCGAATCTGGACTCCGGGCCCGTACAGGAGAACGCCATACCGGGCATCCAGCCGCCTCCCGAGGGCGACCTGATACCCGAGCCCGTACCCGGCTGCCATGTCACACCCAAGTACTACACCTGGTTCCAGGAGACTCTCGGTCACACGGCGGCGGCCGGGCTCATGGCCTTCACCGGCTCTGGCAAAGCCACAGCCCGTCACCTGACCGACCGGCAGGGCTACAAGCGCTTCGACGGCTTCGAGCATGCTGCCAGCACCAGCGTCCAGGACATCAGCCACGAGCTCCTCGGAAACACGTACGCCGGCACGGATCACGTCTTCCGCTTGAACGGCCCCCGGGTCGAGGCGTTCTCCGGCGTGGACGCGAGCCTCTTCAGGCTTCTCTCCGAGGGGAGCGCCGAGGAGTACCGCGCCATCGTGCACGCAACCCGCCACACCCGGCCCCTGCTCGCCTGGGACGAGAAGTGGGGCGGCCCCGTCTCCGTACATGCCGACGGATCCGTACTCGCTATCCGGCTGCTGCCGGGTCAGCGTCAAGCGCGCCGCTGACGCTGACCCGAGAGCGCCAGAATTCACAGCCGCCCGGAAAGGCACCGAGACCCCGGCCAATCCTGAGCCAGAGGCCCCGCCGTGCCTGAGGCGGGCTCGCCCCCCAGCACCGGATCACTCCGCCAGCACGATGGTGTGCGGTGTCGGCGCGAGCTGCGCGCGGTAGCGGCGGATGCCCCAGCTGCGGTGCTCCAGCTCCGCCGCGACCAGTATCTCGGCCGTGTTCATACGGTCGGGCACGAGCTCCACCAGCGCGGCCACCGGGTGATCGCCGACCAGCGGGAAACCCTTGATTCGCCGGAACTCCCACTGCGGGTTCGGCTGGGAAGCTCCGTGGCCCCGGACGATCCACTCCTCCCTCGTCGGTCCGGCTCCTGGCGGCTTCTCCACCCCTACATCCAGCACGCCTGTCGTGACCGTGAAGCTCACGCCCGTCCCGAGGCCGGGGACCGGGCGGGTGCGCTCGCCAGGGTCGATCAGGCGCGCGATCGGATGTACATCACGTTCCGGTGTGGACAGTGCGACGCCCAGGGAGGCGTGGCGGAATACGCCGCTGCTCTCCGGTGTCTCGGGGCGAAACGAGCACACCATCAGCAGTTGCCGGAACTGCCGGTCGGGTGTGGCCCTGAGGTAGGACGGCCAGCCCGCCGGGGCGCCCACGTGGTCGGCAGGCAGTAGGTCCCAGCCGAAAGTGAGCCTGCCGCGCAACGGTGCGTCATCCGCCGGGCTGCCGAGCGTACGCTCCGGCACGAGTTCGACGTCGTGCAGCCGAATCTCGGTCATGCGGCGGCTCCCTTGTTCCGACCGTGCAAATAGGTGAACGCTCCCCAGTCACGGTAGTGGGGATACGTGGCACGCGTGGCGAGTTGGGCACCGCGGAAGGCCTGCTCCGGGTCCGCGCCGTGCGCGACTCCGTGGTGCAGGTGGTGGTAGAAGTACGTGGCCGGCTCCGGGCGCACGGGCCACAGGCACCCGACGACGGCCTGCGCTCCGGCGGTGATCAGTGCCGATGGGATGCCACGAATGTTGTCTCCACGGTCGAATCGGCCGAGCGCCGACTCACAAGCGGCGAGTGTGACAAGACGGACGCCGCGCAGGTCGACATCCAGGAAGTCGTACGCGAATACGCGGCCGTCGTCGTCGCCGTCCGGCGTGAGGTAGAGGCAGTGCATCCACGGCGCGTCCTCGTCTAGTGTTCCGTGTACGGCAATGTGGACGACGTCCGCCGTGGACATCTCTGCGCGCAGCCTGTCGCGAGTGGCCGCACGACCGGTGAGGGCTTCAGCGCCTACCGCCTCGGCAACCTTCCGTGCGTGCTCCTCCAACGCCGGTTCGGCATGCAGACCGAATGGAACACCCCCGGCAGCGGAGGCCAGTACAACGGTGCGGCCCTCACGCGCAGGTACTTCGACGGGTGCCATGGCTTCGAGGCCGGCGATCGTGGTGACCGTCCAGTCGTCGGCGATCAGACGGCCGCCCCTGCGGCACAGCGGTAGGGGCAGGTAGTGCAGAGCGCCGTGCGGCCAGGCCAGGATTCGGTCCTTGCCCTGGGCGCGCCACTTGTCCCACAGTTCGCTGCCGCCGAGCGGCAGGCCGGCCGACTCCAGCAGCCGATTGCCCTCCGGTGTCACGTCGCCGAACAGCGGGTCGCGTTCGATTTCCGTCCGGATCGCCTCGACCCGGTCCGCATCCGGGTGCCGGTCGCCGTTCTCGTCCGAGCCCTCGCCGAGGTGCACCACGAGCTCCCGGCCCTGCCTGGTGACCGCGAGCAGCACGGCCGCGCCACTCACCGCCGCGGGCAGGAACCACGTCAACAGCACCGTTCGATCGTCCAGCAGATCATGCACCTTGGCCCAGATACGCTGGTCGTCGATGAGCGGTGCCGAACGCCGACGCAGCTCGTCGTCGATGAACGACGAGATGCGCCACCGCAGATTCCGGGCGATCTGCGTGTTGTCGTGGCCGCTAGGACGATGGTCGGCGTCCACCACGTTCAGCAGGTTCGGCAAGGCGCCGCCGGCTGCGGCGGGCTCCTCCCAATCGCGCAACTTGCCAAGGAAGTGCTGGATGTGCGCGGGCAGCACGAGCGGGCCTTCGATGCGCCACCACGCGCCCAGCTCCGAACCCTTACCCGCTTGATGCAGGCCGAGTATCAGCCCCATCGGCAGCGTCTCGCTTTCCGCGGTGAGCTGCCAGACCGCCGAGTGCACGAGGTCACGCAGTATCGCGCCGAGTTCGGGCGTGCCGCTCGTATCGAAGTTCGGCGCATCCACGATGATCGCGTACAGCGCATTCCTGAGTTCGTCACCGCGGAGGTTGCCCAGCTGCTGCACAAGCGGCACCAGGCTCGCCTGCGCCAATTCCTCTAAGCCGAGCGAGGCGTAGGCGAGCGCCGCGTACGTGTAGTAGCCCCATGGGAACGGGACAGGACTGGAGACCGGCTCGCCTGCCTCCGCCGCCTGGTAGTACAGATCCGCCGTGAGCAGCCGGACCTCCTCGTTCCGTCCGTCGCCCGCCTGCCGCAGGAGAGTGAGCCCCAACGCCGGCTGCCGTCGGTCGCGGGCGTGTGCAGCCGCATGCAGCAGAGCCACAGATCGCTGCGCTGGTGTCCAGGACTCCGGGAACGACACCGAGAGCGCCTGGTTGGGATCCGAGCACTCGCTCGGGTCGTCGGGCAATACGTGGAGCCGGGCCTCGATCAGCTGCCTGCGATGGGCAGAGGCCCACCGGATGTCGAGCTGCCCCGCCCAATCCAACACGGTGCGCAGCAACCGCCGGTCGGCGCGTTCGCGGGCCAGGTTGACGCCCTGGCTGATCACCTTCGCGGTCACCGTACTGCCGTGGGCGGCGACGAAATCGGCCAGTGGCGTCCCGAACACCCCTGCAAGCAGCCCGTTGGTCGTCTCCGTTGACACCCCGTCCACCGTCCTGAGGAGGAACAGCACGAGGTCCGGCTCGTCGGCAGCAGACGAGTCACTCCATGCCGACAGCGCAGCCCTGGCAGCGTCACGGTGAACTCCCTCCTCGTCCGCGAGAATCTGCGCCAGTACCGCCAGCAGCCGGAACCTCTTCAACCCACCGTCCAGCTCCAGCGCCCGCACCACCAGGTGTCCCGCTTCCACCACCAGCCGGTGAGACTCCGTCTGGAAGGGCTCCTCTTCGGTGAACCACGTGCGGTACAGGTCCGAGGCCAACCGAGCGGACCATGTGGTCAGCAGCGGCTCGCGAGCGTAGCCGTCGGCGGCCAAGTCCTCCGGTCCCCGTGTAGCCATCCGCAACCGTGCGGCAGCCAGCAGCGCGGCTTCCAGATCGGCGGAGTCGCTCAGTCTGTCGATCAGCCGAGCCGCCAAGGCTTCGGACTCCTCGAACACCGCGCGGTCGCACCGGTCCGCCACCAGGTGGACGCCCGCCTCGACCGTTTGGGAAGCCGCGACCCGCCAGGCAGCCTCCATCGCGCAGGCATCGGCGACCTCGGCGACCAGTCGCCAGTAGACGTACATGAACTCCACCAGGCCGCGGTGATCGAGGAACTCGTCCCGGAACAGCAGATCCACCATCGCCGCGGCGGGCATCGCACCGTGCTCCGCCAGGGCCTGCCGCATCTCCTCTACTTCGCGCGCCCGTCGCTTCGCCTCGTCCAGCGACATGATCCGATCGCACACGTACTGCGCCAGTTCCATGAGCACGCCGACGGGGTCGATGACGAAGGTGACTGTCGGCTTGCCGTCCGTCTCGTAAGCAGGCTCACCGAAGCGCACAGAGCCGGCGCACACCTTCCCCTGCCGCGTTTCGAAGACCAGCGCGCCGAGTGGATCGTCTGTGGCAGGCAGCACGTGGGACACGACCAGCATGACCGAGCCCAACAGCTCCGCCGCCTCCCGCCATCCTGGCGGCCTTTCCAGGTCGAGGTCGTGCACGAAGTGCGCACCGTCAGGGCCGAGGACGGACAGCACACCTTCTTCGTCCTGCGTGACACACCACCGGGGGGCGAGAGGGTGACTGAACGGCAATTCGTCCAGCGAGAGGAGCGCTGGGAGGCCCCGCGCGTACGCGCGGGTGAACAGGCTGCCTCCCGCCCCGCCACCAGTGGTGAACGGGCTGATGCTGGCCAGACCGACCGCCAGGCCGGCATGCCGGACACCCTCCACATCGGCGATGAACGCCCACCCCGTGACCTCCCGTGACAGTCGCACGCCATCCCCCTTCGCGCCGCCGGTCATCGACAGGTTCAACGGTGGCACAGACAACGGCCGGACCAGCCCGCTTCCCGGGCACGCGAAGGTGATCTCAAGGGCGACAACGTGCGCGCCACGCTGTGCGCTCGTCCTTGCGCGGCCACGACCGTTCCGATTCATTCATGGACCCTTCGCCCACGAAAGCCAAAGCCACCGCAACTCCGACTCAGTTCCACTGCGTTGCGTAACCCGTCCCGACACCTGGATCAGACTCCTGGCCAGCCCTGATCTGCCCTCATCGGCAGACGCGGCTGGGGAGAATCTGGGGAGAACGAAGCCCCGTTGGGGAGCGGCTGGGGAGAATCAGCCGCATCAATAGGCAGCACGACGAAAGGGCCGGAAAGACGGGTCGCCGCAGGCCAGAGTGCCTCTCCAGGCGGTTTCCGCAGGTCAGCGCCCCGAGGGTGGCGACTTCAAGAAGATTTCCTCATGGGCTGCCATTTTGTTTGCTCCCACACTCGTCGGAACTATCTACGGCATGAACTTTGAGTCCATGCCTGAGTTGGGTTGGAGCTTCGGATACCCCCTAGCGATCTGCCTCATGGGGATGGTTTGCGTCAGTTTGTACGTGATTTTCAAGCGACGGGACTGGCTCTAAGCCCCTCGCATCACGCTCAGTCATCCTTCGCACTTCGCTTTCGCATCACTCGTAGATCGGCCCAGAAGCGGCCGTGGGGGGTCTCTGGGGGGAATAGATGCGGGTGATCTCCTCGCCCTGCCCCGGCAAGCCTGTGACCAGCCCTTTTTGCGCGTCGGCGCGCCCTGGGGGAATCTGGGGAGAAACGAAGGGCAGTCAGCGCCTTGCGCCCGCCGCAACGAGCCCGCCCGGCCACCTGTTCAGCGCTCCCTGCAGAGCCCGCCGACCCTGCGGCGCATCACAGACAGTGACCTCCATGCACTTTGCCGTCCCCGACAGGCCCCAGGGTCAGAGCGCCCTGACCTGTCGCATGTGTCGTCCGTGCGAGCGACGCCAGTCGCGAGGCTTCAGCAACTCGCCAAATGCCGCACCGTGCCCACGGAGTCAGCACCAGAGCAGACGCCCTCGGCCCGCAACCTGCTGTGAGCTCGCCAAGGCTTCAAGCCTGCGTCTGCGGTGACCACGCAGCAGGCCACGGACGGCCCAGCCTGGGTGACACCCCCGCCTCCGCACGCGACCACTTCCATGAGGAACCCTACGGGTGCTGCGTGCTCGAGCCTGACGCTGCTTTCCCGCTCTGAACCGACCTGGACAGGGGTCGTGTGCGGACTCCTCCCGACGCCAGTAGGGCCGGACACGCGGCCACTACGGAAAGCGCGTCGAGAGCTGCGAAGAGGTGGGGGTAGCCGCCCAGCGGCCCCGCAAGAGCGGCTCCGGCCCATGAGGCGAGGGCTGCGGCGATTCGGGCGGGGGCGCCGAGAAGGGCGGAGAGGCGGTCGTAGTGGGTGGTGCCCCAGCGGTCGGTGACTGCGGTGGCCTGGAGGAGGGTGAGGTTGCCGCGGACGACGCCGGCGAGGACGGCGAGGCAGACCAGCAGTGGCATGGGGCCTGGGATGAGAGCAAGGGCTGCGGTGGTTGCGCCGCCGAGGGAGATCAGGGTGACCGTGCGGGTGGTGACAGAGGTGCGGCCGGCGAGGGTTGCGTAGAGCGTGCGGCCCAGGGTCTGTCCCGCTCCGCCGAGTCCGAGGGCCCAGGCGGCGGTTGTGGCGTCGACGCCGCGTTCAGTGAGGAGCGGGATCAGGCCCATGACGACGGCGTACATGGCGAAGCCGGAGAGGGTGAAGGAGGCTGCCAGCAGGAGGAAGGAGCGGCTACGGGCGATCGGGGTGCGGTCGTTGGTCGTGGGGCGGGTGGGGCCGTCGGCCAGGGGGCCCGTAGGGCGAGCGCGGGCGGGAATGGTGATGGCGGCGAGGATCACGGTCAGTACGGCGTACGTCTGGCGCCAGGTGAGGTGTTCGTCGAGGGCGGCGGTGAGTGGGGCGAAGATCCGATCCCTCGCCCACCTTGGGTCGGGGCCAGATAGATGCTGGTCTCGACCGAGGTTTCGAATGCTTGCTTCGGGCGATAGCCGCTACTGCTGGCGTATCCGATAACCAGGCCGTCGGATTCCGCGACCAGCAGGCGGTGCCGCCCGGTTTCGGGATGCGCGTGAAGTCATTCGAGACGCTGGTCCGGGGTGAGGGGTTCCACGTCGAAGGTGACTGGCGTCTCTTTGACATAGTGGTTGTAGAGGTTTACCAGGGCAGGCAGGTCTTCCAAGATTCCGGGCCTGATGCGCACCGGCCCTACTCCGAGGAGGGGCGGATCGTCCTCGGCGTCGCCGGTCCGAGCTGTGAGACCGGGCCGGGGTGCCTGCCGGGCAGCACGAAACCCCGAGACCATGACGGGACTCGGGGTTTGTGTGCACTGCGCTGACTCACGTTCAACGACCGTTACCCCGCAGACGTCACTTGCGAAGCGGCACAGCCGCACTCGTCTGACCGGGCCGATGGTGGCCGACCGCACGGTCACGGTCAGTGCGGGGACCGCGGGTGAGCCGTCGGGGCACAGGTGGCAGCCCGCTGCGGCCGCCGCCGGGTGCGGCCGGTCGCCGGGGTCGGACGGGAGCGGGGGAGGAGTTGTCACCCGGGCCCAACGAGCGGCACCACCGGTGGCGTCACGCGGTGGTGGACGGGAACAAGCTGTCCAGCGCCAGGACGGGCACCTACTGATGGACGCTCCGAGGTGGCGCTCCTGGCCGCGGCCCCGGCGGCAAGGACCAGCCCGGGCGTGTCACGGGGCCACCGGGTCCGGTGAGACGGTGCGACCGCGTCTCGGCAAAAAATGTTTGAAACGGCAACCTTTCCGCTCCGGCCGGCCACTTAGGGGTGTACCGACGAGGGCAAGCCGTGATCAGCGGCCCTACACCCTCTGTGTCAACACCCGATCGGAGCCCCACGTGTCATCAGACGACCCGAGATCCGCCGAGCAGCCGATGCCCTCGGATCGCACGCCCCGCCGTAGCCGGATGCGCCGGCATTTTGTCGCGGGGGCGGTGGCGGTGCTCGCCGCCTCGGTCGGCCTCGGCGCCCTGGCGCCCAGCGCGGGCGCCGCGCCGACCGTAGACATCAGTGTGAATGCCGGTGCCTCCTTGGGCACGGTGCCCAGCAGTGGTGTCGGCCTCAATCTGGGCTTCGGCGACGAGCACATGGGGGACGCCAATGTGACCTCGCTGATGAAGGCCGCGGGAGTTCGGCAGCTGCGCTATCCCGGCGGTTCCGGCGCGGACGAATACCACTGGAAGACCCACACCTCCGGCGACGGCAAGGGCTGGATCCCCTCCAACACCAACTTCGACCGCTTCATGGACATCGCGAAGAAGGTCGGCGCCCAGCCGATCCTGACCGCGAACTACGGTTCCGGCACCGCCCAGGAGGCCGCCGACTGGGTCAAGTACTCCAACGTCGACAAGGGTTACGGCGTTAAGTACTGGGAGATCGGCAACGAGGTCTACGGCAACGGGCACTACGGCAACGGCAAGGGCTGGGAAAGGGACGATCACGCCGACAAGAGCCCGAGGGAGTACGGGAAGAACCTGGTCGCCTACTCGAAGGCGATGAAGGCCGTGGACCCGACGGTGAAGATCGGAGCGGTGCTCACCACCCCCGGCGGCTGGCCGGACAAGGAGAAGGCTCCCGGTGACCCCGCCGACTGGAACAACACGGTGCTCTCCATCGCGGGAAGCTCGATCGACTTCGTCATCGTCCACTGGTATCCGGGCGGCACCACCACGGCCGACCTGCTGAACACCCCCTCCAAGATCGCCGCTACCACGTCCGAGCTGCGCTCGCTGATCGCCAAGTACACGGGCTCGCGCGCCGCTTCGGTGGAGATCGCGGTCACCGAGACCGACGGCGTCGGCTCGCCCGCCTTGACCAGCCAGGCCGCGGCCCTGTTCGCGCCGGACACCTACATGACCTGGTTCGAGCAGGGTGCCACCCACGTGGACTGGTGGAACCTGCACAACGGCACGGACCAAGCACCCACCACCGTCCACGGCCAGACCGACTACCAGGACGGGGGCATTCTCTCCGCTGGAACCTGCGCCGGGGGGAAGTGCCAACCGCCGCGCGACACAACCTTCCCCACCTACTGGGGCATCCGCTCGCTGACCGCACTGGCGCAGCCTGGCGACACCATAGTCAAGTCGTCCTCGGGCAACTCGTCGGTCACTGTGCACGCGGTGCGGAGCAGCAACGGCGGTCTGAACGTCATGCTGACCAACAAGAGCCCGCAGAACGCGGCGGAGGTGTCGCTCTCGTACGCCGGATTCACCCCGGCCGCCGGGGCGGTCACGGCCGTTTCGTACGGCAAGGGAGACACCGCCCTGACGACGGCGGAGCGGGGCACGGCGGTCGCACAGACGCTGCCGCCGTACTCGATCACGACTCTTCAGCTGAAGCCCGCGGCGGGGACTGCTAGCGCTGACAAGCCGACGCCCGTCCCCACGCCGACCGTCCCCACGCCGGTTGTCTCCGGCACGACCGGCACCCGTGCGCAGGCGGGGATCGGCGCACCCGTCGGCCAGCCGACCCCGAGCAGCACGTCCGGCGGCCTGGCTTCCACCGGGGCGGGCAACGCTGTCACGTACAGCGCCATCGGTGGCCTGCTGGTCATCGCTGCCGGCAGCGTGCTGGTGCTTCGCGGACGTCGCCGCAAGGCTTTGCACGGGAAGTGAGACCGCGTGAGTGACTGACTGACGGCCCGGCAGCAACGCCACCCACCCGTGGCGCGCGCCGGGCCGTCGGCCTCCGCGCCGGGCGTCGGCGGTCAGGTAACAAACAAGGCCGGGGTCGTTGACCTGGACCTGGCCTACCTCGGCACCGGTCCCGGCCCGTGGGGTGGCCCGCAGGCGGCTGCGTTCCGGGCCACCGTGGAACTGCCGCGTGAGGACTTCGCGATCTTCGGGGACCTGGCGGTGTTGCCCGCCTGGCGGGGTCAGGGCATCGAACGGCGACTCCACGACGCCGTTCTGACCTTCCGGGACGAGACCGGGTCGGTGCTGTTCGCAGACTCCACCGATGCCACCATGCGGGGCATCCACCGGAACTGGCGCTACGTCTGGCGCACCGCAGGAGGCAGCGCCGATCGCTGCGCCCCGCCCCGCTGCTGATCTCCGGCCTTTTGCAGACCGGTAGCGCCGCCCCGGACACGTCCGTGGGCGCCACCTGCACCACCGGCGCCGACGGTGTCTGCACCGCGACCGTCCCGCTGGGGAGCTACTACTGGCAGGAGACCAAAGCACCCGCACCGCTGGGAGCACTCCCATTCGTAGGCACATGAAGCGAGCCCCGCGCGGTGCGCGTCAAGACACGCGCCCGCGTTCACCTTCCGTAACCGGACTTCCCTGCCCCACCGCGTACGGTCGACGGGCCCGTCCGGGTCGATCTCCCCACGGACACGGCCTGGTCCCCTCGGGTTCACCCCGAGGGGACCAGGCCGGCGTTTCCCAACGGCCGTGAAGCCAAAGGCCCGAGCCGACCCCCGTCAGTAGCCGACGTGGAAGGTGGCGTCGGCCTTCTCCGTGGTGGTGGCGATCGGGTCGATGCGCAGGACGTAGCCGGTGTGCCGGATGTAATGCGTCGGGAAGTTGTGCGAACGGAAGGACGACCAGGAGGAGTCGGCCAGGCCGGCGGTCCTGTGGAACGTGGCGTCCGCGGCGAAGGTCGCGGTGCCGTCGTTCTCTTCCAGCCGCAGGTCGTAGTTGGAGTGCCGCAGGTAGCGGGTCGGGAAGTTGACCGACTGGAAGGACACGCCCGCGCTGTCGGCCAGGCCGCGTACGAGCTTCCACTGCGCGTCGGTGTACGGGTCGAACGGGTAGACATCGATCCGGCCGACGGAGTTGGCATGACGGACGTAACGGTCGGGGTAGTTGTAGGACTTCAGCCGGTTCCAGGCGGGGCTGCCCCACTTCGCCACGAGGTTGTCGTACTCGGTCGTGGTGATCGTCGCAATGGTGCAGTGCTTGGAGTTAAGGGGCTGGGTGTAGTCGCGCTGGTCCAGCGCGGTCCAGGTGCCGGCGGCGAGGTCGTTGCTCTGCCAGGCGTAGAAGACGCCGTTCGGCGTGTAGGTGTCGCCCCACAGGTACCAGGATCCGGAGGTCAGGGACTTCACCAGGGTCGGCGCCTCGGTGCCGCCGTGGGCGGCCGCCGTGCTGAAGGGCGTGAAGCTGCCCGCCTGCAGGGTGGTCGACCGCGCGCCCACGAGGGCCTGGTCCCTCCCCCTGTAGTAGAGGTAGTTGACGCCGTTCACGCCCACGGCGAGGTTGCCGTCGATGATGTCGTAGCCGGGGTCGAAGAAGACCTGCGGGGACGTCACCGTCTGGAAGTTGGTGGTGTAGTTCACCATGATCACGCCGTGGCCGCTGGCATTGACGGACGAGTAGATGATCCCGTACTCGCCGCGGCCGGCGTCCCAGAACGCCTCGGGTGCCCAGCTGTGGGTGACCATGTCGTGCAGCTTCAGCCGGCGGTAGCCGGTGAGGGTGCGCAGGTCCGCGGAGTCCCAGACGTGGATGTACTGGCTGTTGTAGCCCCAGTCGGTGCCCTTGAGGTCGGTGGCGAGTACGACGAAGGTGCCGTCCTGCTTGCGCATGATGAACGGATCACGCAGGCCGCCCGCACCCGCGGTCGGGGTCACCACGGGGTTGTTCTGGTTGAGCGGCATCCAGCGCAGGCCGTCGGTGCTGACCGCCAGGTGCAGGCCGTAGTCGGCCTCCAGCATGGTCGCGGACTCGGTGAAGTAGCCCATGACGTAGGCCGCGTCCGCGGCGTAGGCGGGCCGCGCGCCCAGGGCCAGCGTTCCGGACAGGGCCAGCGGGACGGTGGCGGCCATACCGAGGAACAGGCGTCGCGACGGGTGGGGGCCGGAGCCGGTTGTTGCGGTCATTTGCGCTCCAGGGTGCGTGGAGGGCGGGCGGCCGTTCTCGGTAGTCACGGCATGCACCGTCGCAGTGCTGGGCGGGGCGCCCGGACCACGGGATGCACGGGTCCCGCGGGTGGTCGCGGACGTTGCGTCCCGGGGCGGGAGGTTGCTGCCCGTTCCGTGGAGCCCAGCCCGTCGGGAGTGTGGGGACGGTGGAAGCAGGATCGAATGTTAGCGCTAACAATCAATTCAGCCAGGTCACGCGGTAGATGAGAGCGGCTCGGTGGCCATCACTATGAGTCAGCCCGAGTAGCGCGTCAAGGTCACGCGCAAGGTCGTCCCGCTGCCCGGCCGGGAATGGCAGCCCGACCCGATCCGTCGTCCCGGACGGGCACGTCGGCCTCGACGAAGCCCAGCCGCCGGTTCATGCCGATGGCCGCAGCGTTGCCCGGGTGGTGGAAGGCCCGCATCCAGTGCACGCCGTGCGAACGCGCGAAGCTGATCGCCAGAAGCTTCATCGCCAGCGCGACGCCCCTCCCCCGGTGGCCGGCCAGCACTCCGTCTGCGCTATTGGGGGATGGTGAGCAGGATGCGGCCGTGGCCACCGCCGGCGTCGACGTGGTCGTGGGCCTTGGCGATGTCGTCCAGCGGATGACCGTCGCCGACGGCGACGGTGAGGGCGCCGACGGCGGCTGCGGAGGTGAGGTCGCGGGCGGCCTGGCGCTTGGCCTCGGCAGGGAAGTCGTCGCTGCCGAGCAGTCGCAGGGTGACGTTGTTGAACAGCAGCGGCCAGAAGGGGATCTCGGTGCGGTCTGTGCGGGTGGCGTAGGCGGCGATGACGGCGTTGTTGGCGGCGACGGCGTTGTCGAGGTCGGCGTTGTCGGACAGCGCGACCTCGATGATCCGGTCGACGCCCCGCGGCGCGTACGAGCGGATGGCCGCGGCGGGGTCGCCGGTATCCAGGGCGACGGCGTGGGAGACGACGGCCGGGTCGACGCGGTCGAGGTCCGCGGTGCGGCGGACGGTCGCGATCACAGTCGCGCCTGCCCAGTGGGCGAGCTGGGCGGCCAGGGAGCCGACGCCGCCGAGGACTCCGTGGACCAGGACCAGTCGGCCGTCGACCGGGCCGTCGGCGAAGACGGTGCGGTGGGCGGTGATGCCGGGGATGCCGAGGCTCGCCCCCAGCTCGTCACTCAGATGGTCTGGAAGAGGTACGGCTTGGTGGTCGGGTACGACGGTGTACTGAGCAGCTGTGCCGAAGGGGCGGTAGGACTGGGCGCCGTACACCCAGACCCGCTGTCCGACGCGGCGGGCGTCGACTTGGGCGCCCACGGCGTCGATGACTCCGGCGGCGTCGCTGTGCGGGATCACCCGTGGATAGGGCATGGACGAGCCGAGCCAGCCGCGCCGCTTCTTGGTGTCGCCGGGGTTGACGCCCGAGACGGTGACACGGACGCGGACCTCGCCGGGGCCGGGGACGGGATCAGGGAGTTCACCGACGTGCAGGACATCGGCGGCGGGGCCCTGGTCGTCGTACCAGGATGCAAGCATGGGGGTACCTCCGTGGACAGTCAGCTCGCGGGAGCGGCGGGGGCATGCGGATCGCTGTCGGTGCATCCGGTGTCGAATACGGGCGGTTCCTCCCCGAGGGTCTCGCGCAGCCAGGTCCGTTCGGCGCGACTGGTGGCGCGGGCGGTGAGCAGCATGCCCCGCCGGTAGGGGTCGGCGACCTCTTCGGCACGCAGGGGCCGCTCGTGGTCGTAGAAGAAGCTCGCCGGTTCTTCCAGGAACTCCAGCCGTCTGCGCAGCACCGCGTGCCGTTCGGCCACGTCGGGCAGGTGGGAGAGGAATGCCAGGACGATGTAGAACCGTGTGAAGTCGGTGATCTCGTGGTCAGCGGGCTTGCGCAGGCGCTGATGCATGTCGGCCCGCCCGGCCGCGGTCAGGCTGAGCACGTACCGTGCCGCCCCCGCGGCCGGGTCGGCGCGCCGCTCGATCAAGCCCGCCTTGGTCAGGCGATTGATCGCCGGATACAGGCTGCCGTCACTGACCGGCCGCGTGTAGCCGGTCAGCTGTGAGATGCGGCGGCGCAGTTCGTGTCCAGGTAGGGGCCCCTCGGCGAGGAAGCCGAGTATCGCGAGTTCCAGCATGAATCCATCTTCACACAAAGACATCGAATCGATGTGAACATCGATTCGATGTTACGCTCGTAGGCACCCGCCCAAACGTCTCTGGAGAGGCACAGCAAGATGCAATCGCAGTCCACCGAGTCAGTGATGAACCGTTTCGTCGAGTTCATCAACACGGGCAACGAGGATCTCGCCCGCGAGGTCATTTCTCCGGACGCGGTGTTCCACGCGCCAAGCCACCCGGAACCACTGCGGGGGCCCGATGGGTACATGGAAGTCCTCGGGATGATGCGCAGCGCCTTCCCCGACGTTCAGTGGACGCTGGAGGAGACGGTCACCGAAGGCGACACCGTGGCCGCGCGGTTCACCATGCGGGGAACCCACGACGGTGAATTCTTCGGGATTCCGGCGAGCGGCAACAAGATCTCGGTGCAGGCCATGAACTTCTACTACCTGGCCGACGGCCGGATCGTCGGCGAACGGGGCCAGCCCGACCTCCTCGGGGTGATGCAGCAGATCGGCGCCGTACCGGCGCCGTGAGGCAGACAGTCGCCTCCTCCTCCCGCGCAACCGTCCAGGTCCGCGCTGCCGCCCTCCCGCAAGGCACATCATGGAATCCCTCGCACCCGCACCGCCCGCTCAGGCGATAGCCGTCCTGCCCCGGTCCTCCATTCTGGTGGCGGCCCTGTCCACCGTCGTGGAGTGGTACGACTTCACGCTGTACCTGTACATGACCACCGTGCTGTCCCGGGTGTTCTTCGGCACCGGCTCCACCTCGCTCCTGATCACCCTGGCGGTCTTCGCCGTCGCCTACCTGATGCGCCCGCTCGGCGCGATGGCCTTCGGCCACATCGGGGACCGGCTCGGGCGCCGCAAGGTGCTGCTCGGCTCGATGGCGGTGATGACCTCCGCGATGCTGGCCACCGCCCTGCTCCCGACCCGCGACCAGATCGGCTCCGCCGCCGGGGTTCTGCTGTTGCTGCTGCGCTGTGTCATGGGCTTCGCCGTCGGCGGCGAGTACACCGGCGTCACCGCCTACCTGGTCGAAGGCGCCGCACCCCACCGGCGCGGCCTGGCCGCCTCGCTGGCCTCCGACGCCAGCGAGATCGGTGCGCTGCTCGCCGCCGGGGTCACTGCCCTCACCGTCACCCTCGTCCCCGGCCCCGCCCTGGACGCGTGGGGGTGGCGCATCCCCTTCCTGTTCGGCGCGCTGCTCGCCACCACGGTGCTGATCGCCCGCTCCACCATGCGCGAATCCCCCGCCTTCGAGCAGCAGCCCCCGCCCGACACCAAGGGGGCGGGCCCACTGATGACCACTCTGCGCACCCAGCGCCCCGCGCTCTACCGGACGTTCGCGATCTCGGCGCTCGGCTCGGTGACGTACTACGTCGGCATCAGCTACGTCCCCACCTACCTCGGCGCGGTCAGCGGCTTCAGGGAGTCCGACGCCCTGTGGCTGTCGACCATCGCGGCCCTCGTCGTCATCGTCGTCACGCCGTTCGCGGGTGCCCTGTCCGACCGGGGCGGCCGCCGCCCCGCACTCACGCTCTTCGGTGCCCTGGCGGTGATCCTGCCGCCGGCCATGTTCGGCCTGATGACCCAGGGCAGCTTCGCCGCCGCACTGACCGGCGCGGTCGTCCTGGCCTGCGTGGCAGGCGGCATCAGCGCGGTCGCGGCCTCCGCGATCGCCGAACAGTTCCCCGTCGCCCAGCGCCTCAGCGGCCTCGCGCTCGGCGCCACCGCTGCTACCGCCCTCTTCGGCGGACTCACCCCTTACGCCTCCCAGGCCCTGGTCGACTCCACCGGCTGGGCCCTGATCCCCGGCGCCCTGGTCGCCGCCACCGCCCTGGCCGTCCTGCCCGTCCTGCGCCGCCTCCCGGAAACCGCACCAGCCATCCGTGCACCCCAGCCCGGCCATCTCGCCCCGGAACCCGAACCCCAAGCCCGCTGAGCAGACTTCGTGCGCTGGAACAACCTCACCGACGCCGCCGGGCCCGCCGCACTCTTCGCCCCCGGCACAGTGCGTACCCGGACCTTCGACACCCCGGAGTTCCTCGGCATCACCTTCCACGAGGTCCACGCGAAGTCGATCGTCAACCGGGTCCCGGACGGCTCCAAGCCTTCCAAGGTGCCGCTCGCACAAATGGCCACGCCGTAGACAGCTCGTCTGCGCGCCGGCGGACCGCACCACATCGCGATCACCGTGGATCAGGCGGGGTCAGCGCTGCAGGGTGAGCAGACCCGGCCGGTACGGCAGCTCACGTCCGTCCCGTCAGCAACTTTGACAGGACGAGATTCTGATGACGTCTCAGTGACGGGCAGGTTGCGACGCGGGTACTTGACGGCCGCTCATGTGCCGTGGTTTTCTCCCTGCAACACACCAGATGTTCGACTTTCAAGTTGTTAGCGCTAACAATGCGCCGGAGGCCCGACATCCCCACCCCGCAGGGGTCACGTCTTGCAGCCGCCCCGGACAAACAGTCCGTTCGCGCAGTTCAGCGCACCAATCCAGATGACCAACCGCCCCGATGCGGGACACGGTCACCGGCCCGGACGACCGAAAGGCAGCACAATGGCCGACACCACCAACTCCCGTGCAGGCAGCGGCCGCCCGCCCGGCATCCGAGTAGGCGAAGACGGTCTGACGGAGCGCCAGCGCTCGGCGGCTCCGTCCGCATCGCACGGTTCGCACTGACCACACCCCGAGCGCAACAACGTCCCTCCTCCGCTTCTGACCAGCTGCTCAGTCCCCGAGGCGCAGCACCAGGAAGGACCACACCATGGCCAGTACCGCCGCCCACAGGCCAACGGCTCACCCGACCGCAGTGAGGTCACCCGCCGCCGGTACGAGCCCAGCCCGGGCAGCCTGGGTGCTGATGATCCTCATATTGGCGTTCGCCGTCCTTCCCGCCGCGGTGCATCCCACAGCGGCCAGGGCCGACAACCCGATCGTGCAGCACGTCTACACCGCCGACCCTGCCCCACTGGTGCACAACGGGCGGGTCTACCTCTACACCGGGCACGACGAGGACGGCTCCACCTCCTCCTTCGTGATGAATGACTGGCGGGTGTGGTCCTCCGCCGACATGGTCAACTGGACCGACCACGGCTCACCGCTCAGCCTGAACACCTTCAGCTGGGCGGGCGCCAACGCGTGGGCGGGCCAGGCCGTCGAACGGGACGGCAAGTTCTACTGGTACGTGCCGGTGTCGGTCCGGGCGACCGGCCAATTCGCCATCGGCGTGGCGGTGTCGGACAGCCCCACCGGCCCGTTCCGGGACGCCCTCGGCCACCCGCTGGTGGAGAACAGTGAGATCGACCCGACCGTCTTCATCGACGACGACGGCCAGGCCTACCTGTACTGGGGTAACCCGAACCTGTGGTACGTCAAGCTGAACGCGGACATGACGTCCTACGCAGGCAGCCCCGTCAGAATTCCGCTCACCACCGAGGGCTTCGGATCCCGCACCGACAACCCCGACCGTCCCACGCTGTACGAAGAAGCGCCCTGGGTCTACAAGCGGAACGGCCTGTACTACATGGTGTATGCGGCCAAGTGCTGCTCGGAGTTCATCGCCTACTCCACGGCACCCAGCCCGACCGGACCGTGGACCTACCGCGGAACAGTCATGCCCGCCCAGGGCAACAGCTTCACCAACCACGCGGGCATCGTGGACTTTCAGGGCAACTCGTATTTCTTCTATCACAACGGCGCCCTCCCGGGCGGCGGCGGCTTCACCCGCTCGGTCGCAGTGGAGAAGTTTTCCTACAACGCTGACGGAACGATCCCGACGATCAATATGACGACGGCCGGGGCGCCGCAGGCCGGCACGCTCGATCCTTATGTCCGCCAGGAAGCCGAGTCCATCGCGTGGGGCAGCGGCATCGAAACCGAACCCTCCAGCGAGGGCGGGATGAACATCAGCTGGATTGAAAACGGCGATTACATCAAGGTCAAGGGCGTGGTATTCGGCGCCGGTGCCGGCTCGTTCACCGCCAGGGTGGCCTCAAACACCAGCGGCGGCCGAGTTGAGCTGCACCTGGACAGTGCCACTGGGCCGACGGTCGGGACATGCACGGTGTCGGGCACCGGAGGCTGGCAGACCTGGAGCACGGTCTCGTGCCCTGTTACCGGTGCGACCGGGACCCACGATCTGTACCTGCGCTTCGCCGGTGGCAGCGGGTACCTGTTCAATATGAACTGGTGGCAGTTCACCACCGGCCAGCCCGCCTTCTCGTCAACCGCCGTCGCCCAGCACAGCGGGCACTGCCTGGACGACCCCAACCAGAGCACCACCGACGGCACTCAGTACCGGCAGTACACCTGCGGCGCCGGTGAGGAACAGCGGTTCGACTTCCGCCCGGTGCCAGGGGTGGCGGACACCTACTCCCTGGTGAACCGCCACAGCGGCAAGTGCCTCGACATCCGTGGCGTCTCCACCGCCGACGGCGCGGCGGTCCACCAGTGGACCTGCCACGGCGGCACGAGCCAGCAGTTCACGCTGCGGCAGGTCGCCGCCAACGACTACCAACTCGTCGCGGTGCACAGCGGCAAGTGCGTGGACGTCAGCGGGATCTCCACCGCCGTCGGAGCATTGGTCCACCAGTGGACCTGTGACTCCGCCAGTGCCCTGGCCACCAAGAAGAACCAGGTCTGGCGCCTGACCGGCAAGAGCTGAACCACCACAGGGTCGGGCCCGGGCCGGCAACCCGGTGCCCGACCCTGTCCAGGGCCTTTGCGCGACGGCTTCATCTCGCCGCCCGGCCTGGGTCAGCCCTCGGGTCACGTCAACGAGGTGCAGGGCGCGGCGCACTCAGATCACCCCCTGCGCGACTCGTCCTCGGAAATGTTAACGCTAACACTTCGGCTCTCGGTCCCCCACGCGTGAGGAAGCTGATCTCGTATGTCCTGGCTCCAACACCCCCACAGCCGCCGGAAAGTCATGGCGGCCACCGTCGGCCTGGTCGCGGGCACCACGCTGCCGGCGATAGGCGCGAGCGCGGCGGCGGCCACGACGGCCCAGCAGGAGCGGTTCACCAACCCGGTGATCTGGCAAGACTTCGCCGACCTCGAGGTCATCCGCGTCGGCGACGCGTACTACTACACCGGCTCGACCATGCACTTCTCGCCGGGCGCGCCCGTCCTGCGCTCCTACGACCTGGTCAACTGGGAGTTCATCGGCCACTCGGTGCCGGTCCTCGACTTCGGCGACGCGTACGACCTCAATGGCGGACGGGCGTACGTCCAGGGCATCTATGCGTCCTCGATGCGCCACCGCCCCAGCGACGGGACCTTCTACTGGGTGGGCCAGATCGGCGGGCAGCGGTCGTACGTATACAGAGCCACCAACGCGGCGGGCCCCTGGACCCGGCACGCCGAGATCGGCAGCAATTACTACGACGCGGGGCTGCTCTTCGACGACGACGGCACCCCGTACGTGGCGTACGGCGCCAACGAAATCCGCGTCGCGCAGCTCTCCCCGGACATGCGCACCGAGGTCAGGTCCGAGCACGTGCTCACCAAGCCCGACACGTTGCACTTCATGGAGGGCTCCCGCTTCTACAAGATCAACGGGAACTACTACATCTTCGTCACCCGCCCGCCCAACGGCCAGTACATCTGGAAATCCACATCAGGCCCCTTCGGCCCGTACAAGATGCGAGAGGTGCTGTTGGACCTGCCCGGCCCGATCCCCGGCGGCGGCATACCGCACCAGGGCTCGCTGGTCGACACCCCGAACGGCGACTGGTACTACATGGGCTTCATCGACGCCTATCCCGGCGGCCGCGTCCCCGCCCTGGCCCCGGTCACCTGGAACGCCGAGGGCTGGCCCGAGCTCCAGACCGTCAACGGCACGTGGGGCGAGACATACCCCTACCCGGTCACCCCGCACCCGCTCCCGCCGATGACCGGCGCCGACACCTTCCAGGGAACGGCGCTGGCGCCGTACTGGGAGTGGAACCACAACCCCGACACCGCCGCGTTCACCGTCAACAACGGGCTCACCCTCAGGACCGCCACCGTCACCGACGACCTCTATAACGCCCGTAACACCCTCACCCGCCGCATCCAGGGCCCCGCCTCCACCGCGACCGTCGTGCTCGACTGCTCCGGGATGGCGCACGGCGACCGGGCCGGGCTGGCGATGCTGCGGGACTCCTCCGCCTGGATCGGCGTCACGCGGCAGGACGGCGCCAGCAGGCTGGTGATGTTCGACGGCCTGACCATGGACGCCAACTGGAACACCAGCAGCACCGGCACCGAGCAGGCCCGCGCCGACCTCCCCGCGTCCGGCAGCCGCGTCTGGCTGCGCGCCGCCGCCGACATCAGCCCGGGGCCGGGCCGCCAGGCGATGTTCTCCTACAGCACCGACGGCACCACCTTCACCCGGCTCGGCCCGGCCTTCACCATGAGCGATAGGCCTCATTTCTTCATGGGCCACCGCTTCGCCGTCTTCAACCACGCCACCCGGGCCCTCGGCGGCGAAGTGCTGGTGGAACGCTTCGAGTTGCGCGCGCACGCGCCAGCGGCCCCTGTGGACACCAACGCCTGGTACGTCATGGTCAACCGCTCCAGCGGCAAGGCACTGGACGTGGCGGGCGTGAGCTCCGCTGACGGCGCCGCGCTCACGCAGTGGGCCCGGTACGACGGGCCCAACCAGCAGTTCCAGTTCGTGGACTCCGGTGGCGGCTACTACCGGTTGAAGGCGAGGCACTCCGGCAAGCTGCTGGACGTCTCCGGCTGGTCGACGGCCGACAACGCCGCCATCCACCAGTGGAGCGACCACGGTGGCGTGAACCAGCAGTTCCGGTTGGTGGACTCACCGGACGGATACGTCCGGTTGATCAACCGCAACAGCGGGAAGGCCGTCGAGGTACCGGGCTTCTCCTCCGCCGACGGGACCGGCATCGTCCAGTATTCGGACTGGGGCGGCGTGAACCAGCAGTGGAAGCTCGTCCGCGTCGGCTCCACGGGCTAGTCCTCCTGCTGACACCGGTATCCGGTTCAAGCCCACCGAAACTCCCCCTGCCCGCTGGGCAAGGGGAGTTTCGGTCTGCGCGCGCCCGAGGTCGCACGGCCGACAGCGAGGTCCGAAAAAATCTTGGACCGGACGGCAACCCTTTCTGAAGAGGATCGAACGCCGGGTTGCCCGGTCCTGACCGCTGCGTGCCGCGCCGCGCGCTCGGGAGACGTGGCGCCGCCCTGAGCCGTGTGCCAGGCACGGCAGGTCGCGTTTTCCCCCTGCGCGATTGGCCGACGCACTACTCGACAGGGTCCGTGAGATCCTGGCCCGGCTCCTGCCGAGACGGCGACGACGCAGCAACCGCCGCGTGGTCAAACGCAAGATGTCCAACTACAAACTCAAACGCATCCCGCACCGGAACTGGCCACAACCCACCCGCGACCCCGCCGAGGCAGTCCGGATCGCACCGCACTACCGCACCGTCTCCGCCAACAAGCAGCGCAAACCACTCTAAGTCACTGGTATTGCATCTAGACCGACCTGTCCTGACAGAGCCCAGCCCTGTGGGGCAAGACCGGACGGCGCTGCCCTCGAGGGTGGCCATGCCGACGTCACCGCTGACGCGCCAAGTGCGGGAAGTTCGACGCAAGGAGGTCAACAGCCTCCTCCCAGAGGAAGCGGTCACCACCGCCACCGGACTTCGGGCGATGCGGCATGTAGCTGCCGAACATCACGCCCATCTCACGCAGCTCATCAACGCTGCGCCGATACGCACGGTGGGCAGCGAGGGCGGTGTTCACGTAGGGGAGCACCACCATGGGGATGCCCATGCCGGGTGCCTCGCAGAGGATGCCGAGTGCGAGGTTGTCCGCGAAGCCGGCCGCCCACTTGTTAACCGTGTTGAACGTGGCTGGTGCGACTGCGATGGCGTCGACCCGCGGGTACGAGCGCGCATCACCCGGTGAGCGCCAGGCAGAGCGGATCGGGTAACCGGTCTGGTTCTCGATCACCTGGCTGTCGAGGAAGTTGAAGCCCTGTGGGGTGGCCACAACTACGACGACCCAGCCCCGTTCCTGCGCGGCGGTGATGAGTTTGCCGACATCGCCGGCGATCCCGGCCGCGCACACGATGACGTACAAGACAGACTTGCGCTGTGGCTCAGTCACGGGGCGCTCCCAGTCGACGGCTGAAGTGGCGGAACTCTGGGCAGCGTACGACTGTGGCCCCGAGCAACAGCAGACTCACCGAGCGCCTCCAGCCCCGCCTTGCCACTCCCCTGAGTAACCTGTCGTGAGCGACGTTGGATGGCCCCCGACCTGCGGTGCTCCTCTTGGCGAGACAGTGTCCGCTGGGGGGAATCTGGGGGGAATGAGGCCTCGTGGGGGGCGGCTGGGGGGAATCGGCTGCATATGCAGGCAGCAGGGTGAAAGACTCGGAAAGGTCGATCGCTGCAGGTCAGACCGCCTATGCAGGCAATTTCCGCAGGTCAGCGGTGCGAGGGTGACAACTTCAAGAAGATCTCCTCCTGGGCCGCCATCCTCTTCGCCCCGACCCTCGTCGGCACGATCTACGGCATGAACTTCGAGACCATGCCGGAACTCCAGTGGGCCGCCGGCTACCCCTTCGCGATCCTCCTGATGGCCGTGGTCTGCGTCAGCCTCTACGTCATCTTCAAGAAGCGCGACTGGCTCTAGCCAGTCGAAGAGCTGCACGCGCGCGGGATCGCCGCACCAGGCTTCCCCTCCCCGGCCGGGAGAATCTGTACCGCGTCGGAAGGCACCGGGAAAGCGGTGCCTGACGCGGGGTCCCACAACGTCACCTCACCACCGACCGCACCGAAGCTGCCGTACACCCGCTTGGGGTCCAACTTGTAACCGTACATAGGCAGCTCTTCCAACGGGCCGATGGGCGTCACGCAGACGGGCCTGGGGGTGGCACCGTAGTAATCACCCGGCACTTGGCCCGATCGCCACTTCCGCACCGCCGTATCGCCTGCCTCCGAGGCTCCGTCCAGTACGGTCACTCCCCACACCAAGGTGAGCACCATCGCTCCGGTCAAAGCAACGAGCGGGCGAAGCAGGTGCAGACTGCGGCGGCGGAGAAGGGGGCTCATGTAGCCCCAACAGGCCAGGGAGAAGAGCATCAACACTGCCGAGGTCCCCAGGACGTGCACGGAGGCCAAGAACTGCCACGCCTTCGCAACGTCCATTTCTTCCGCGCGGACGTGGAACGCTGCGCCGTAGAACGTAAAGAGCACCGGGCTGAGTCCGGCGAGTGCCGGAGCAGCCACGGGCAGCAGACCCACGAACACCGCCACCAAAAACGGTCTGCGGTCGCCCGCACGCGCCAACTGTCGGATGCCCGCCGCGACGAACACCGAACCGGCCAGCAAAAGGTGGGTGCCAAGAGCAGTGGCGGGATCGGCAATCCTGGCCAGTAAGGCTGTGCCCACGAAGAGCACCCCGCTGATCACAAGCGCAACCAGCCATGCTTCCCACCGCCGGCGTCTGTGGACGACCACGGCTTCGCCCCCGGCCCTCGCCCGCCGGGCCACCGACGCGGCTGAGTCGGGACCGCTTCCACGAAGGATCCGACGTCGGCGTACGAAGGGAAGCACGGTCGTCGCACACCACCAGACGATGGCTACCCAGGCCACCCCTGCGGACAGGGCCAGCCACCGAGGTCCCGTCGCCACGGGGATGCCGAGCAGACCTCCGGCCCAGCCCAGCGCCACCGTCTTCAGCTCCCGGCGGCGGTTGTCCGCCGCCCGGCCCCGCCGCATCCCGTCGTGAACCCGTACCCGTCGCGGAAAGGGGGGACGAACGCATCCTTGACCAGCGCGTCGCTCGGCTTCCTCGTACGAGCCGTACAACACCGTCCCGGTGTCATGGAACCCGAGGCGGCGTTCCGCGTTGAATCTGCAGCGGACCCACGGACCGGATCGCGTGCTACGCGGTGCACAGGCAAACCAGTGTGGTTCCTCGCGACGCTGCCTCCGCGACATCCTTGCGCTCACCGGCCGCAGATCCAGGTGAGCATCGTCCGCCAGGTCCTTGACCTCCTGGGCTGCCCAACGTTCCGGACGCCGCGACGAATCCTGCCGGATGGGGATGCCGAGGGTGTACACCGAGGTTCTGACCGCCTCGCCCGGGAGAACTCCCCCGGCTGCGCGAACCGTGGGAAACTCCTCCTCCTCAGCTGCCAGCACCTCCCAGCCCCTCGCCTCGAACAACCTACGTGCGGTCATCCGGTGCTCGACTGGTCCTCTGAGTGTCGCCTGCACCCGAACGTTGAGCATCACGCCTCCGCGCTCCTGCCTCTGATCACGCCTTGGCTCCGCAGGTCGCGCCGGACTTCATCGGGCAGCACGCGTTGACTTTCCCCGTCACGCCCACACCGCTGTACGTCGGACACCCGAGTTGTACGCCGAAATGGCGGGCAGTATCGCCCATCGCGCGGTACTGGCTGAGATCCCCCGTTGTGAAGCGACGGGGGACGGGGGATGAGGGACGGGCGTCACGACCCGCGTGACTGAAGCGGGTTACCGCCGGAGGCGAGGTGCGCCGCTACTCGTCGCAACCACCGGCGAATTGAGCTCCCGCTGGGTAGAGTTCGGGCCAGCGGTCCACGACGTCGGGTGGTGGGGTGGGAAGGCAATTCTTCATCGCCTTGGGGAGCGGCAAGTACTGCCACCTTCCGAAGGAAGAGCAGCTGGCCTCCGTGCCCGGGGACGTACGGGCGACCACCGAGCTGTTCCAGGCGTTCGGCTACACGGCTGTGTTACCGGGCCTGGGAGACTACGAAAGCGCCGACCAGATACGGCGGAAACTGACCCATTGGTCGTCCGATGCCGAGCTGACGGCCGACGACGTCGTCGTCGTGTACTTCGCGGGGCACGGATCCGTTGAGGAACGCGACCGCCACTATCTGCTCTGCTGGGACTCGCAGGAGGACGACCTCGTCTCCAGCGCCCTGGCCACCGAAGACCTCGTACGCATCCTCTGTCGCGGCGAGCTACGTCACCTGTTGCTGATCCTCGACACCTGCTCGGCCGGAGCGGGAAACGCGGACGCCGCCGCGGTCGCGCTCCAGACGATCGCCTATCGGAGCACCTCCGGCCGTGCCTCGACCGGCCTGTGGTTCCTGGGCTCGGCCCGGCACAAGGACATCGCGGAGGACGGCAAGTTCGTCACGGCCCTGATCGAGGCCGTCGAAACCACCGCCGGCAGGACCGGACAACGCCAGCAGTACCTGGATCTCACCGAACTCGTCAAAGCCGTCAACGAACAGTTCGACGCCGAAGGCCGCGGCCAGCGAGCGGAGTTGGCCAGTGGACTCGTGACCGGTCTCGCGCCGTTCCTGGCCAACTCGAACTACCGGGAGGAGCTTCCTCCCCTGGGCACCGATCTGCAGGTCCAACGACGCGTGGCGGACCGGGATCTGGACGAGCACTTCGGCCCCCGGTCCCGGGGCGTGGAGTTCGAGTCCGAGCAGGGCTTGTACTTCAGCGGCCGGATCCGGGTGCTGTCCGAACTCGTGGGCTGGCTCACCTCGCCCCGCGGCGACGGTCGCGGCAGGGTGGTCACAGGCAGCCCGGGATGCGGAAAGTCGGCGGTGCTCGGACGGATCGTCGCCCTTTCGGACCCCGGATACCGGGCTCGTCTCGACCTCTCCGGTGTCGACGCCTCGACCGTGCTTCCCGCCGGGTGCGTGTCAGCCGCGGTCCATGCCCGGCACAAACGGCTGGAGGAGGTGGTCGAACGCATCGCCACCGCGCTGGACACCCGTACCGATGGCCCGGCCGCCCTGCTGCAGGAGCTGACCCGCCGCGGGCGTCAGGGAGCACCCATCGTGGTCGTGGTGGATGCCGTGGACGAGGCGGGTTCGGACACTGCGGCGGACGCCGGCGGCCACGGTGAGCCCCGCCGGATCACTCGCGAGCTGCTGCGTCCCATGTCGGAGATTCCCGGCGTGAGGCTGCTCGTGGGCGCCCGCCACGAACTCGTGGGCCCGCTGGGCCGCACGTTCACGGTGATGGACCTGGATCAGGACGGCTACCGGGCCACGCAGGAGGACGTGTCCGGCTACGTCGCACGGGTGCTGCTAGCCGGCGACGAACCCGAGATTCCGACGCCCTACCGAGGCCAGGCCGACCGCGCCCGTACGGTCGCCGACGCGGTCGCGGCGAAGGCGGCCGGCGTCTACCTCTACGCGAGGACGACGGCTCGCACCCTGCGCTCCGACTGCTCTCCCGTCGACACCAACCGCACCGGCTGGGCCGAGGACCTGCCCAGCGAGGTCGGTGAAGCCTTCGACGACTATCTGGCCCGCTTCGGTCCGGACGAGGCCCGGGTGCGACGGATGCTGCTCGCGCTGGCCTTTTCGGAGGGCAAGGGGCTGCCCCGGGGCCACGTGTGGACCACGCTCAGTTCGGTGATCTCGGGCGTTGTCTGTACCGAAGGGGATGTCACTTGGGCACTGGACGTGGCGGAGGCGTACGTCGCCGAAGTCATCGACGACGACCAACGATCCGCGTACCGCCTCTACCACAAGGCGCTCGCCGAGCATCTGCGCGCCACTGCGGACCGGGAGGCGGAGCAGGTACAGCGGTCGATCGTACGGGCCCTGCGCTCGCTCGTCGCGAAGCCAGTCGACGGCCCGCCGGACTGGTTCGGCGCCGCCGGGTACGTCCGACGTCATCTGGCCACGCACGCGGCCGCCGGTGGCGTACTGACCGACCTGATCGAGGATCCCGGATTCCTCCTGGCCAGTGATCCGCGAGCGCTCCTCACGGCCTTCTCCTCCATCGAGGGCGACACTGCCCGGCGCATCCGCAGCGCGTACGAACACGTGGCACATCGGCTGACCCTCGATCGCCCGCTCGGAGACCGTGCTGCGGACCTGCAGCTCTCGGCCCGCCGGTGCGAGGCCGATCTGCTGGCCGACCGCATCGAGGACCTCTCCCTGGCACGTCCATGGGCAGCGAATTGGGCCTGGTGGTCGACGAGCGGCGTCCACCGGCTGCTCGCCGGTCACACCCGGACCGTGAGCTGCGTCGCGGTCGGCGCGCTGGACGGCCGTCCGATCACGGTCACAGGCAGTGTGGACGGCACGGCGAGGATCTGGGACCTGACGGCTCAGCAGCAGATCGGCGACCCCATGTCCGTCGGCATCGCCGTGAGCTCCGTAGCCATCGGCGATCTTGGTGACTACACGGTGGCTCTGACCGGTGGCGATGACGGCACGGTCAGGGTCTGGGACCTCTCGGCAGGCCAGGAATACGGCGCACCGCTGCGCGGGCACACCAACCGCGTGGCGAGCATCGCGGTGGGAGCCCTCGACGGCCGCCCGGTCGTACTGACCGCCAGCGCCGACGGCACGGCACGGTTGTGGGACCTGCAGGACCGGTGCCAGCTGGGGAGCGAGCTGACCGAGCACCGTCGTTCCGTCCTCGCCGCAAGTTTCGGTGAGCTCGACGGGAGGCCGATCGCCGTCACCGGCGGGGATGACAAAGCGGTGTACGTCTGGGACCTGTCCGAGGTGGTTGACGGCGGGAACGCCCGGGTGGACGGCAGTCCGCTCATCGGCACCGCGATGGGCGTCTCGGCCGTGTGCGTGACCGAAGTCGACGGCCGGACCCTCGCTTTGGTCGGTGACCAGGCTGGCATGCTGAGCCGCTGGGACTTGCACGATCGCCGTCAGGTCGGGGAGCCGGTCAGCGCACACGTCTACTACAGCCGGAGCGGAGTGACCTCGGCAGCCGCCGGCCATTTCGGAGGTCGTCCCGTAGCGGTGACGAGCGGGCGCATGGAAGCCCGTGTATGGGATGTCCGCACCTTGCAGCAGCTCGGTCCTCCTCTGCGCGGCCACGTTCACGACATCACCGCAGCGGCATTGTTCGACCAGGGCGACATCGCCCTCACGGTGACGGTGAGCGAGGACCGGACGGCACGAATCTGGGACCTGGCGGCGGACCAGCCCGCGGAAGGCCATGCCCGACCCGTGCTGGCCGCGGCCTACCACTCGTACCGGAGTCGCGACCTGGCCGTCACCGGGAGCGAAGACGGATCCGCCCGTCTGTGGGACATGGGCACCGGCCAGGAATGCGCTTCACCCCTGAAGGGCCACACCGGCCAGGTCGTGGCCGTTGCGGTCGCAGAGGTGGGCGGTTCACTCGTCGTGGCCACAGGCGGATCCGACACCACCGTGCGACTGTGGGAGCCGCTCCGCGCGGGCGCTTCGGTCGGCCCCCTGCTCGGTCACACCAATGCCGTTCGCTGCGCCGTCTTCGGCGAAGTCGAAGGACGGCCGATCCTTCTCACCGGAAGCGATGACGGAACGGTGCGTCTCTGGGACGCACGCGACGGCACCGAGCTCTGCCCACCGCTGGCCGGCCACATCGGGGACATCCGGCACCTGTCGGTCCGACGGAGCGGACGAACACTTGAGGTTGTCCTGTGTACCTCCTTGGACCACGGATACCTGTGGCGCATCGGACCCAGTCCAAGCCACCTGACCGCAACGCTCCATTCCCATTTCGACGCGTCCACTCTCACCCCCGCCGCCCGGACCGTAGGAGTCGGGTTCCACCAGGGACGCCCCGTCGTCATCGTGATCCTCGATGGAAACGCGGTCCACGCCCGGGACATGGAGACATCCGCCGTCATAGGAGGCCCCTACTTCGGCCACACCGGTTTCGTCGCGGCAGCCACACTCGGCTGCATCGGCAGCAGGACGGTCATGGCAACGACCTCGTGGGACAACACGTTTCGCGTCTGGGACCTGATGTCCGGCACCGAAGAGGGTCCGGTCCTGGCCAGCTGCAACAACCTGGCGCCGGGCTCGCAGACTCCGCCCGTCTTCGGGCGGATCGGGAACGTTCCGGTAATGATCGGCGTCGGCTCGCTCCAGGTCCGCCTATGGAACTTGACCACCATGCAACCGCTGGGTGAACCCCTGTACGGCCTCGAACAACACCTGCTTTCGGCCGACATCGCCCGCACCGCCGACGGCCGTGCCGTGGTCGTGACAGGCAGTCTCGACGGTGCTGTGCGTGTCCACGCTCTGGAGACCGGCCGGCAGGTCGCCAGCCATCTGACCTCAGGGGCGTCCTCCATCTACCACGCTGTCACGGAGCCCATTGACGACGACGCGATCGTGGTTCGCAGCAGCTGGACCGATGTCGAGGTCTGGGGTCTCGGCGCACGTCACAGGCTGGCACGCCGGGCCGGCTTTTCGCAGCTCGCACGCGCCAGCGTCCTCGAGGGGCGCCCCGTCGTGATCTCCGTTGCCGGGGACTACACCCTTCACGCCTGGGATCTCGATACGGAAGCTCCCGTATGTCCGCCCATGTCGGGGCACACGGCCATGGTCAGCGCACTGCGGGCCGGGCAGGTGGGCGCCGTACCGATCGTGGCCAGCGCCTCGTACGACGGAACCGTGCGTCTGTGGGATCTCCGGACCGGCCGCTCCCATGGGCAGGTCAGAACCGGCTACGAGATGGGGGCGACCGCACTGGATCTGGCAGTGATCGGCGGGCGCGACCACCTACTGACCGGAGCCGGTGACGGCCGGGTCTGCATGGTGCCGTTGGACGGCTACTCGTCCTCCGACACCGAACTGGACCGGTTCCCGGCTGCGGTGCGACGCGTGCGCGTGGCGAACGTGGGCGGCACTCCTACGCTCGTCGCCGCCGACCGGTACGGCTTGGTACGCGTCTGGGACCTCGAAGCAGCCGCCCTCCAGGCGGAGATCAACGTCGGCAGCGGAATCAACGGTGTCGCCGTCGACGAGGCGGGCCGGATCTGCGTGGCGACCGACATGGGGCTGGTGGCGCTCCGCCTGACCCCCGCAGCCCGTAAGGAACAGGGGGATTCCCGATGACCCGCGTCGTCCTCGTCCACGGCATCGCACAGCAACTGAAAGGGCCCGAGACGATCGCCGAGGCGTGGCTTCCGTCCCTGAACGACGGCCTCGCCCTCTCAGGTGCCGGCACGCTGCCGCGCCACGACGTCTCGGTCGCCTTCTACGGTGACCTGTTCCGCCGACCCGGCCACCGCGGCCTGGGCGAGCCGCCCCTTGACGCATCCGACGTGGAACCCGGACTCGAGCACGAGCTGCTCCTCTCGTGGTGGCAGGCAGCCGCGGACGCCGAGACCCGTGTACCCGGACCGGATGCCACTGGCCGGCTACGTACCCCCCGCATCGTCCAGCGGGCGCTCAACGCACTCAGCCACTCAACCTTCTTCGCCGGCCTCGCCGAGGGCGCGATGATCGGCAGTGCGCGCCAGGTCCGACGCTACTTCACCGAGCCAGAAGTCCGGAGGGCAGCCGGAGAACGCCTGGCTCGGGCGGTGACCGGCGAGACGACAGTGATCGTCGCCCACTCGCTGGGCAGTGTCGTCGCCTACGAAACCTTGTGTGCCCACCCGCAGTGGCAGGACCTCACGCTGATCACTCTCGGGTCACCCCTCGCCGTACACGGCCTCGTGTTCGACCGGCTTCGTCCCACCCCGCACGGAGAGGCGGCCCGGTGGCCCGTGCCCGTGAAGCGCTGGGTCAACATCGCCGATCACGGAGATGCCGTGGCACTGGTAAAGGAGCTCGCACCCTCATTCGGAACCCGCGTCCAGGACCTGACGGTCGACAACGGTGCCCATGCCCACGATGTCCGCCCCTACCTGACCGCTCGCGAAACCGGTCTCGTTCTCGCGGAGGCGCTCGCCTGACCGTTCGTTCCAGATCACGTCGGAAGAGGTAGAGACCTCTTGGCAGGGTGTCCCAGAGAGGACCACTCGCCGAATGGGGCGCAGACCGTTGCAAGGGGACTCGTTCATGGTGGGCACTTTGCGGCGTCGGAAGGCGGCTGGTGACCAGTAGAGCCGGAATCCCCAGAACCGGGAGTGGCCGCGGCAGAAGCCGTAACGTCCTCCACTCACGTCGAACAGTCTCAGCCCCGGCGCCGCACCCCCTGCTCTCGGTCTCCCACGCCACAACAGCTGTGGAGACACGATTGTTTCCGCGCCCAATCCCACCCTGGACATGGCGCGGAAAGCCAACTCGCCACTCGGACGACTGGTGCTGAGCCGTGCGCGGTCGGCTGCCAGTAGGACTTTCTGGAGGGGCACGGGTGTCGTGCCGATGGGTAGGGCTGTGACCTTCTTTCTCCCTGGCCGCGGCCGCAGAGCCGATGTTGTAGCTGAGCGCTCCGGACCCGGTGGGGTTTCCGCAGCAGGCAGGCGTTCCAGGTGGCGTTGGGGGGTGTTGTGCGGCTCTGTTGTCACTGCCACGGCCGTGGTGCTGACGGGTTCGGCCGGGCCGGTGCCCGCCCGAGCTCAGGCGCCGGCCGGGATCGCGGCACCCGTCAAGGGAGCCGGTGTTGTTCTCGATGGGGGGCACCTGACGCTGGGTCAGATGAACGCGGTGCTGGCCGGTTCGGCTGGCCCCCTGCGGCTCGCTTCGTCGGCTGCCACGAGGATGGACCAGGCACGTGCCGGGGCGCTGGCCGCGCTGAAGGGCGGGCAGCGCGTGTATGGGTGGAATCAGGCCCTGGGCCCGCTGAAAGACCATCCACTGACAACGGTGCAGCAGCGGGATTTCCAGCGCAGGATTTTGCGCTCGCACGCGGCAGGGGTAGGTGAGGAGGTTTCGGCCGGGGTAGCCCGGTTGGCTTTGGTGTTGCGGGCGAACGCCATGGCTCGCGGTCACATGGGCGTGCGGCCGGAGATGGTGCGGCGGATGCTGGCCCTGGTGAACGCCGGGGTGACCCCGGTGATGCCCTCGGTCGGGTCGCTGGGAACCGGTGATCTGCAGCCCATGGCGGCCGCCGGGATGGTCCTGACCGGGGATGGCGCGATGGCCCGGCTGCGCGGGGGTCCATCGCGCCCGGCCGGACAGGTGCTGGAGCAGGCGGGCCTGCCAAGCACGTTCGCCCTGGAGGCGGGTGAGGCGTTGCCGCTGATCAGTGGGAGTGGAGTGCTGACAGCACGCTACGCGGCTTCGGTGGTCCGGGCGGAGAGGTTCCTGGACCAGTTCGACGGTGCGTTCGGTCTGTTCCTCGAGGCAACCCGGGCCGAGGCCAGTTCGCTCGACGCTCGTACGCATGCCGAGCGCGGTGTGCCGGCCGAAGAGGAGGAAGCAGCTTTCCTGCGGGAGCTGACCGAGGACAGCGAGTGGATGACGGAGGAGGGACGCCGGCGCTTTGGGGAAAAGTCACCTCGGGTGCAGGACGCGGTTTCGGTTCGCGCGGCCCCGCACATCGTCGGCACGGTCCGCCAGACTTTGGAAGAGGCCAGGACGATCATCGGCCGGGAGGCGAACGCCTCGACGTCCAACCCACTGCTGTTCAAGTCCGGTTCATCGTATGAGTTCGTGATGGGTGGGAACTGGGACGGGGCGCAGATCGGTCATGCCCTGGACACTCTGAACGCGCAGATCACGGATGTGGCGGTGCTCAGCCACGAGTTGTCGGGACGGTTGATCTCCTCGAAGTGGAGCTACGGGCTGCCCGACAACCTGGCCGCCGAGCCGGTAGGGCTGAACTCGGGCATGGTGCAGGTCCAGACGGTCGGTGCGGCTCTGATCCCGGAGATGCAGGCGCGAGCGATGCCGGCCGGGGTACTGTCGCGGCCGGAGAAGTTCGGCCAGGAGGACCACAACACCATGGCCATGGCCTCGGTCCGCAACCTGGACGACAATCTCGACCGGGCGGAGACCGTCCTGGCCGTCCAGTTCCTCCTTGCAGCCCAGGGCATCGACCTGGCCAAGCCCAAAATGGGCGAGATGACGCTGGCAAAGCGGACCACCGAACTGCACCAGCGGTTCCGAGACCACATCCCGGCCCTCGGCCAGGACCGCTGGATGACCCCCGACGTCGAAGAAGCCGTGGACCTGGTCCGACACGGCCGACTGCGGCCCAACGGAAGCTGAGGCACAGCACTCCGGCACTCTTGGCTTGCCGGTGCCCTTCGGATACGCCGACGACCTGCTGGCCTTCGTCCATTTCAGGGCCGAGGCAGAGCAGGTTCCGGCGCGGCTGGGCACCTCGCTGAAACCAAGGGGCTGGTTTTCAACGAGGACACACGGCTCCGCGCCTCCGACTTCGCCGAAGACGTCGCTTTTGCCGGCGACGATCCAGCGGGTGGCGAGGGCGAGGCCGTCGTCGACGACGGCCAGGCCGTCGGGGAAGTCGGCGTACATGAGGGCGGGCTCCGGTGCAGGCGTCGAGACGCCCAACCAAGCGCGCCGTCAAACCCACCATCTCGAAGACACGCGTCTCGGTCCGCAGCCAATTCAGTAGCACCGTCCGGACAGGGCGATCGTGACGGTGACAGGGTCAAACGGCTCACACATCACATCGGCGGAGATCTCGACGCAGTACCGGGCGCAGTCGAGGAGCAGGAAGGCGAACGGTCGCCCGCCTGGGCCAAAGACGTACGTGCTCGACTCGCAGTCGCAGGAGACCATGGCGGCCTACCTGGCCGTCGAGGGTGAGGATGCCGCCCGCGGGGGCGTAGGCAATCTCGTAGATGCTGTGCGGGGTGCACCGCTGTCGTGATCGCACGCCCCGCAGGTCCGGACGCGTCAGCGGCCGGTGACGCGGACCCGCAGTTCGTACGGGGCGCCGGAGCTGATCACCTCCGCTTGCTCGGCCAGGTCGTCGCCGGTTAACCCCAGCATCGCGGCGTCGGCGGCACGGCGGAGGAGGGGCCGACAGCCGATGTGCCTCTGCGAAGACCCGCGCCGGTGCAAGAGGCCGGCCTTGCTGCCGTCCACCGGCCGGAGTTTTTCGCCTTCCCACTCGCTTCTGTGCAGCCCGGGTGTCGGGTCCGGTGACGAGCAGCAGGCCATCGGCCCAGACCAGATCCATGCCCCCGTCAGGCAGGACCGGGCGGAAGCCCTGGCCGGCCGGGCCGTTGTTCCAGACGACCGCTCCGGTGAGCCGGGAGGGACGTCCCTCGCACGCACCCCACCAGGGTAGGCCGATCCGCTGACACGTGCGGCGCCGTGCGGCCAGAATGGTGCGCGATCCAACTGATCGGTCCACGGGGGTTGTTGTGAGCACATTCATGGAGTTCGGCACCGAGAACGGCGCGGTCCTGGTGGAGGCCGACGGTCTCCAGCCGGGCCAGCGGCCGGTGTCCCGTGGCGGGAACTCCCTGGTCCGGGCGGGTCAGACCTTCGACGAGGCCCTGACGGGCATCCGTACGGCGGCCGAGTCGGCCCTCGCGGTGTTCCGCGGGGGGTCGCTCCGGCCGGATGGCGTGGAGCTGGAGTTCGGGGTGAAGTTGACTGCCGAGGCGGGAGCGGTGATCGCCAAGACGGCGGTCGAGGGGCACCTGGTGGTGCGGCTCTCATGGACCCCGGATGGTCGCGGTACGGAGACCACGGTCTCGGTTCCGGCCCAGCGGGCGGACCCGAGGGGTGCCCCCCAGCGGTCCGGCTCCGCGCCCGAGGCGGGTGACGAGGCGTCGCCCGCGGCCCTGTGATGCCGCCCTCACCTGCGTGGCACGTGCGCGTCGACCACGACGGCGCGGTCCTGGGCTCCGGCTTCCTTGTCGCCTCCGACAAGCTCCTGACCTGCGCCCATGTCGTCCAGGACGTCAACGACGTCTCGGTCTGGTTCCCCGGTGCGCCGGGCCTCGGCAAGGTCCCGGCTCGGGTCGCCGTGGGCGGCCCATGGGGCTGTTCATCCAACGACATCGGTGACGTCGCCGTGCTCACGCTCGACCGGCCGGTCGCAGTGCCGCCGATCGTCTTCGCCGAGCCCGAGGGCCTGGGAGACGTGGGCGAGCCGCCCCGCCTGGTGGCATACGGCTTCCCCGAAGGGTACGGGCAGGAGGGCGCCCAGACCGAGCTGCGGGTGACCGCGGCCGGGCAACTGATCCACAACGAGTGGAACCAGGCCGAGTACTGGTCGGGGTACGGGCAGGAACCCTCGTATGGCTTCAGCGGCGCCGCCGCGATGCGCGTCGGGGACGGGACGGTCGTCGGGATGGTCGCCTCGTACGATCCCGCCGTGCGCAACGCCCGGATCATTCCCGCACGGGTGCTCGCTCGGCACGTCCCGGCCCTCGCCGACCTGGTGCCCACGCCCGGCTGCACGGCCGAGGAGAAGCGCGAGCTGCGCGAACTGGTGGACCGGGCCGAGCGGTCCGGGCCGCTGCCCGTGCCGGTGGAACGGCTGCTGGGCGCCGCCGTCGGCCGTTTCGGCCTCGCCACCCCGGCGGCGCCCGTCGGTCTCTGGCAGGGCGTCTGGTACTTACTTACCGAAAGCCGTCCGGCCGGCAGTCACATCCCCGTCGCCGAGCTGGCGTCCCGCCTTGCGGACGAGGTGGCCGACCAGGAATTGCGCCGCGCCCTCCGCACCTGGGCCCGCGACCACCGCGCCCGCCACGCCGCGGGGTGTGCACCCCCGGCTCGGGGCGGGGGCCAGGCCCGGGCGGTCCACCCCGCCGAAGACCCCCTGTTCGGCGGCGTCGGGGACGACCCCGCGTGGCGCGGTTTCAGGTACGAGGCCGCACCCGACACCAGCCGTCCCCACATCGGCACCGGCACCCGGCATCGCCCTGCCGCGACGGCGGCCGGGCGGCCGGGGGTCGCGCAGCCCGGGACCACGCTGCCATGGGCACCGATCCTCGTCGAGGTGCGGCGCAGCGGCGCCGACAGCGGGACGGTCCTGACCGAGGTGTCCGTCTACCGGGGCGGCGACCGGCTGCTGGTGAAGGCGGACCAGTTCCCCGTGAGCCAGTTGCGCAGCTGGGTGGTCGACCGAATCGACGAAGCCTACGAGGACATCGTCGACGGGCGTCCGCTGGTGGCCTTCGCCCTGCCCCGGGGCTGGCTCAACAAGGACGTCGACCAGTGGACCCGAAAGCGCGGCAAGGAGCCACCGCTCGGCTGCCTTTCGGCGGTCGTGGTGCTCGACCACGACCGGCGGACGAAGGGCCGCCACCAGTTCGAGCTGCGGCGGATATGGGACGAGCTCGACCGGCAGGAGGGCTCTCCATTGCACCGCATCAGCTGCGCCACCCGGCACCGGGCACCCCAGCTCTCCGTCCTCCTCCAGGATGTGCGCGGACCGGTCGGCTTCACCCGGCCGCCGACGGCGGCCCGGGAGCGCGACCTGCACGGCGCCGCCCTGGACGCGCCGGCGCCGATCGTGCTGTGGCCGCGCAACGGCTGTCCGCCCGGCGGGCCGTGTGCGGAGAACTGCGCGGGTGCCGGCTTCCTGGACCGGATCGCGGAGCGGATCTCGCTCCTGCCGCCGTCCGAACTGCCTGACCTGGTCTTCCAGTTGCGCAAGGAGGCGTTCCTCCACGACGGACCCGAACCGCACTGGGCGGCGGCCGGCGTCTCCCTCGTTTGGGAGGACCCGCGCCGCTTCCCGGAGACCCGCCCCCTGGGCCGCTCCCCCGTCGCCTGACCCCACCTTCAACCACATCTCGCCACCTCAGGAACCCGGGAGAACCGCACATGGCCCTCTGGCCCGTCTACACCGGATCAAGCGACCCGCACGACGGCGTCGACGCACTGCCCGACCCGCCCCCGTGGCGGACCTTCGACGGCGGTCCTGCGCTGCCCCCGGCGCCGGAGGAGGAGACGGAGGGCGGGGCGCCGGGCCGGGTGCACCGGGCCCGGACGTACCAGCCGACTCCGGAGACCGTGCAGCTCGTGAACGCCGCCCTGCACCTGCGGCGCCCGCTGCTGGTGACGGGCCCGCCCGGCAGCGGCAAGTCGAGCCTCCCGTACGCGGTGGCAAGGGAGTTGAAGCTGGGCCGGGTCCTGCGCTGGAACGTCACCAGCCGTACCACACTCACCGACGGGCTGTACCGCTACGACCCGCTGTCGCGGCTGTACGCGGCTGGCCGGGTCGGCGAGGGCGAACGAGCCGCCGAGGAGGCGGCGATCGAGGACCATCTACGACTTGGCCCGCTGGGCACCGCACTGTTGCCGTACGAACGCCCGCGCGTGCTGCTCATCGACGAGATCGACAAGTCCGACCTGGACCTGCCCAACGACCTGCTGCACATCCTGGAGGAGGGGCAGTACGAGATCCCGGAGCTGGCACGGGCGGCGCGCTCGCACCCAGTGGCCGAGGTGATGGTGGCGGACTCGGAGGAGAGGGTTCTGGTACGACACGGCGAAGTCCGTTGCTGCGCCTTCCCGTTCGTGGTATTGACCAGCAACGGCGAGCGTGAGTTCCCGCCCGCCTTCCTGCGCCGCTGCGTCCGCCTCGAACTTCGCCGCCCGTTGCGCGAGCAGCTGGAGGACATCGTGCGCGCTCACCTCGGAGACATGGACGAACGCGACCAAGCCCTCGTCGAGGCCTTCCTGCGCCGCAGCAGCGCGGGCGAACTGGCCACCGACCAACTGCTCAACGCGATTTATCTGACCCGGACTTCGGGTCTTGAGGCGCCGTCCAGGGAAGAACTGGCGGAGAAGCTGATGCCGTATCTGGGACGTGCGGCGGAGACATGGGACGCAGATGACGTCTGAGCGGGGGGAGGGGTTCGCCGACGGCGCTGACCGCCCCTCCAGCACGCTCGGCACCCTCGCCGGGCTCCTCGGTCGGGTCGGCGAAGAACCGCCGACCGGACGGGAGTTGGCCGAGCTGTTGTGGCTGGCGCGACAGATGGATATGCCCGGGTGGGCCGAGGAGACACGGGCGGTCGATCGGGCGGGGGCGGGCATCGTTCGGCCGGGCGGGCGGGTTGCGCCGGCCGTGGCCGCACCGCCTCGGGAGGAGGCGCCGACGCCCGAGGCGCCGAGACCCGTTCCGCCTCGGCCGGCTGTTCCCCCGCCGCCACGGGTGCCGCTGCGCACCCCAGCCCCCGCGCCCCGCACGCCCGAACCCGCCCTCGGGCACGCCCCGCTCCTGGCGCCCGCGCCGCCGATGCTCGCGCGGCCGCTGGCCATACAACGCTCGCTGCGGCCTTTGCGGCGTACGGTCCCGAGCGCGGCCGGCCGGGAGTTGGACGAGGCGGCGACCGCCGACCGGATCGCCACCCTGGGCGCGGGGCGGAGCGGCTGGTTCCCCGTACTCCGCCCCCGGCACGAGCGCTGGCTGCATCTGCGGATCGTGTACGACTCAGGGCCGACGATGGCGATGTGGCGGCCGCTGGTGCGCGAGCTGCACACTACGTTCGCGCAGACCGGGGCGTTCCGCACGCTCGACGTGCTGCGGCTCGGCCCGGACGGCCGGCTGCCGCTGCGCCACTGGGAACGAGGTCGCACCGCCGTCCTCGTGGTCAGCGACGCAATGGGCCCGCAGTGGCGCGAGGGCCCGGCCGGGCTGCGCTGGCGGGCCACGCTCGCCGCGCTCGGCGCGGAAATGCCGGTCGCGCTGCTCCAGCCGCTGCCCGAGCGGCTCTGGCGGCACACGGCGGCGCCCGCCGAGCCCGGCCGGTTCGTCTCCCCCGCCGCTGGGGTGCCCAACTCGGCCCTGAACTTCGCCCCGTACGACCGCGTCCACGCCCCCACGGGGATGCCGGTCCCGGTGCTCGAACCCTGCGACGTGTGGCTAGGCCACTGGGCGGCCCTGGTCGCCTCCCCGTCCGGCGCAGAGGTGCCGGGCGCGGCGGCCTTCCTGACCCCGGGCACAATCGTGCCCCCGGAGGACGCCCTCTTCCCGGAGGAGGCCGACCCGGAGGAGCTGGTGGTGCGTTTCCACGCGGTCGCCTCGCCGCAGGCCTTCCGGCTCGCCGCGCATCTGGCCGTCGGCTCGGCGCACCTGCCCGTGATGCGGCTCGTCCAGGCGGCCATTGAGGAGCGCCCCGCACCGCGGCACCTCGCCGAGGTCGTCCTCAGCGGCATGCTCCGCGCCGACCCGGGCGCGGGCCCGGACGCGTACGACTTCCGACCCGGTGTCCGCGACCTCCTCCTCGGCGCCCTCCCCCGTACGTCCCTGGTCGCCACGGCCCGGCTCCTCGCCCGCGTCAGCGCCGAGATCGACGCCCGCGCGGGCGCGCTGCCGGGCGAGTTCCGCGCGCTCGTGGAGAGCCTGGAGGGGCAGGGAGGGCAACGGGCTGCGGGGCGCCCGTTCGCCTTGGTGAGCGAGGAGAGCGTGCGGCTGCTGCGGGGCTCGGAGCGGCCCGTGTTGCCCGGCGGGACCGCCGCAGCCGCCGCTCCGTCCCCGGCCGCCACGGCAGCCGGGGACGGAGCGGCGCACTGGGCGCGGCTGATCGCAGAACGGTACCTGCCGCTCGGACGCAGGCCCCACCCGTCCGGCGACGAGCTGCTCCTTGCCGATGACAAGGTCATGGACCGCCGCGTGCTCCTGCGGGTCCACCCGCACCCGGCGCCAGACGGATTCCTGGCGCGCGTGGACAGGCAGCGGAGCATCACCCACCCGCACTTCGTTCGGATCCACGGCGGCCTGGAACTCGACGGCCGCTGCGCGGTGGTCCTTGCCGTCCTCCCCGGCACCACTCTGCGCGACCTGCTCTTCAGCCGGCCGGAGGGTCTGGACGCCGAGCCTGCCATGGAGTGGGCCGGGATGCTGTGCTCGGCGGTCGTCGCCCTGCACGACGCCGGGTTCGTGCACGGACGGATCCGGGCGGACCGCGTCATGCTGTCCGAGCGGGGCGAGCCTCTCCTGACCGATGCCGCCCCGTCCCTCGACGGCCACCGGATCGAGGACGACCTGTACGACCTGGGGCGGCTGCTGTACGAACTGGCGACCGGCCGCCCCCTGCAGGACGGCGCCGCTCCGCTGTCGCCCCGCGAGGTCAGGCAGGACGTGCCGTTCACACTCGAGCAGGTCGTGCTGGGGCTGCTCTCTGCCTACGACGCGCACCGCCGTGACGCCGTGCGGCGAATGGCCGACACGAGCGCCGCGGGCGGCGGAAGTCCAGAGTCGACGACTGCGGCGTTCCGCCGCCCGAACTACCGTGTGCTCGGCCCGGTCAAGGCCTGGTTCGACTCCCTGCCGGAGACGGACGCGCTGATTCTGGCCCGGCTGCTGCTTGCCCGGGGCGACTGGGTGCCGGTCGACGATCTCCGTGACACTCCCCCGGATCCCCTCACGGAGGACGACCTGCTGGACCGGCTCGCCCGGCTCATCGCCGACGGTCACCCCATCGAGGGCGCCGAGGGCGGGGCCCGGATCGTCCTGAACGGCGGACACTTCGACCTGGCCCACGCCGAGAAGCTCCTGTCGGGCGCGGGAACGGCGGCGAGGAACGGCGACCGTGAGACGAGCGCACGGCTCTTCCGGGCCGCCCGGCTTCTGCTGCGGGAGGAGCCGCTGGCGGGGCTGCGAGGCTCCTGGGCCGAGGCCCAGCGGGGGAAGCTCCTGGCGCTGTACGAGAGCCGGGCGGAGGAGCTGGCCGGGGTCCTGGAACCGCAATCCGCGGGGTCGCGGATGCGGATCCACGTCTCCGAGGGCGGTGACGCGTCGGACAGCGATGTCTTCATGGGCCACCTTCAGGCCCTGCGAACCGAGACCGGGAGCCTTCTCACCGACTACGGGCCCGTGCAGGCCGTGTGGAGGGTGGTCCAGGTGGCCGAGCGGCTCTGGGCGCCCCTCCCCGGCGGTGGGCCGGCCACCGTGCACATCGCGCTGGCCGGGGAGGAAACCGACGAGGCGGTCCTCGACGAGATCGCCGCGGCGCTGCCCGCGGACGGGCGGCCACGGCGGCGCGTGCTGCTCGCCTATCCTCGCTGGGTCCATGAGCCGAACGGCTCCCGCCTGCCGACCACGCAGGTACCGGGGCACGACCGCTGGGTGTGGCTGGAGGTGGCCGCCGAGCCCTTCCTGGCCATGCCACCGCGCGAAGGCCGCGGCGGCTTCCTCGGCCGACTGTTCGGCAGCTCGTCGGGCGGCGGCCGACCGTCCGCCCAGGGACTCGGGCCGAAAGACGGGGCCGACGGCCCGGCGTCGGGAAGCGCGCAACCCCCGCCAGGGACCATCCCGCCTTCGGGAACCGCCAAGCCCCCACCGGGGACTACCCCGCCCCCGGACGGAAGCGCCCCGGCCTAGGCCGTCTCTTTCGGATCTTGCCGGGCCCGCGATGTCTGGCAAGATCCGAAAGAGACGGCCTAGTCGTACGTCGCGCTTTAGGAGCCGATCACCTGGCCGGCTGCCCGTCAGGGGGCGTGGCGGGCAGCCGGCCGGATCCGGTGACATCCGTCTTGCGCACTCCGAAGTCCGGTCCCGAATCAGATCCCCACGAACTTGTCGTCCTGCACCCGCTGACCACCTTGCTGGAGCTGCCACGCCGCCACTCAGGCCGATTTCCGGGTGTCGCGCGCAGGTCGTACGTCACGCCCTGCAACTGACTGCCTCCCGCACTCGGACAGCCGCCAACCCCGTCTTGCCGAACATCTGCAGCAAGTGTCACGCCTGCGGCAGAGGCGGCAGAGCGTTATCCGCGAGGACCGCTTCCACTAGTGCCGTGGCCGGAAAGGTTTGCCGGGGCACGGCGTCCGGTGCGGTACATCGCAAGGCGGAGGGTCGCGGCTCGTACTGGACGTACCAGCGCGGTCCGACAACGCGGCGAGGTGCCGTGCCGGGGGCCGTGACCCGGCAAACCTTTCCGGCCACGGCACTAGCAGCGGGCCAGTGTGCCGCTCTCCCGGGTGAGGTGGGTGCTGGACATCCAGCCTTCGGTGTTCGTGCCCTCGGCACGGGCGTAGATCCACTTGTTGCCATGGGCGTTGGTGATGTAGCAGTGGTAATAGACCTTCACGCCGGTCTTGACCACGGACACGTAGCCGCACTCCGCGTACGGCCCGGTGTAGAGGTGGGAGTTGTCGAGCAGGTAGCCGTAGCCGTTGCTGCGGTTCTCGTGACTCCAGCCGGTGCAGGCCGTCGACACCGGGGTGGGCTCCTTCACCGTGGAACTGGGCTTGGTCACCGGAGAGGCGGACGGGCTCACGGCCGGCTTGGCACCGTTGTTGCCGGGCGTCGTCGTGGGACCTGTCTTGTTCGCCGAGGGAGACGGCTGCGAAGAGGCGCCCGGAGCAACGGAGGACGACGGGCCGCTGCCCGCCGGGGAGCTGACGTCGGGCGGCGTCGCCCGCGCACCGTCCGCGGTCGTGCCGCCCTCTTGGCCGGTCAGCGCGTAGGTGATTCCGCCGCCTGCGGCGAGGAGTACGGCGGCGGCCACCGATGCGATGAGGGTGCGGCTGCCGCTCCGTGCGCGACGGGCTGCGGCGCGGCTCGCTTCGACAGTGGGGACTCCAGCGGGGCCCGCGACCGGCGCACCGGGCTGTGGAAGCGTCGGCGGCAGGTTGGGCTGCGGGTGGCCGGCAGGCTGAGGCTGAGGCTGAGGCTGCGGGAACATCGGGGGGCCGAACCCGGGAGGCGGTGCGACGGCAGCCGCAGCCCCGGGAACCACCGTGGCGGCGGGAGTCGGGCCCTCGGACACCGTCCGGCCCGAGGCGACGCGCTCCAGCATGCCGCGCGCCTGGTCTGCGGTGGGCCGGTCCTCCGGTTCCTTCGCCATCAGCGCCTGGAGCACCGGCGCGAGTGGTCCAGCCCGGCGGGGCTCCGGCAGTGGATCGGTGACGATGGCCGACAACGTGGACCACGCGGAAGTGCGGCGGAACGGCGAAGTGCCCTCCACGGCCGCGTAGAGCGTCATGCCGAGCGACCAGATGTCCGACGCGGGCCCGGGCTCCCTGCCTTGCGCGCGCTCCGGCGGCAGGTAGTCGAGAGAGCCGATGATGTCACCGCTGCGGGTCAGCTTGGCCATGGCGTCGTCGTCGGAGGCTTCCATGGTGGCGATGCCGAAATCGGTGAGTACGACCCTCCCGCCGTGCTCCATCAGCACGTTGGCGGGCTTGACGTCCCGATGCAGTACGCCGACCCGGTGCGCGGCGTCGAGCGCGTCCATCAGCTTGGCGCCGATCGCCGCGGCCTCGTGCGGCTCCAGCGGGCCACGCTCCGTCAACACGTCGTCGAGCGAGGGCCCGTCGACGAATTCCATGACGATGACCGGCAGACCCTGCTCCTCGGTCACGTCGTGCACGGTGACCACGCCGCCATGCCTAATACGGGCGGCGGCCTGCGCCTCCCGCTGCATCCGGGTCCGCAGATCGGCAAGTTCGGACGCGGAGGCGTCGTTGAAGGCACGCAGGACCTTGACGGCGACCTCTCGGTTCAGCAGTTCGTCCACCGCCCGGGCGACCACTCCCATACCGCCGCGCCCGACCATGGAGGTCACCCGGTAACGCCCCCCGAGCACCTTGCCTATCAGCTCTCCGCCCTTCCCTTCCCCCGCCTTCACCGCACGCTCCGTTCCATCGCTTCCATCGCTGTTCGCCATCGATCAGCCGGCGGCCTCAAGGGTAGAGGCAGGAGCGTGGAGGGGTTGCGGCGGCCGAAATCAGCGACACTGGATGCCGTATGCGTCATGGCATCGGGCTCTCGTCTCGGTACCACCACACAGGCTCACATCCAGGCGACCGTGCACCGAGCTGACGTCGCACTCCGCGGCCAACACCCGACAGTCGGGCGGACACACTGCCACAGGCCCAGGGATACGACGCCCTCGAAGTCGACTCTCGTCAGAGTGGGCCCTGTTGTGGTTCGTCGCACAGCTGTGGGGCTGGCGTCGCCGTATCGGCTTCTGGGATGCTTCGGTCCGTCAAGCGACGGCGGAACGAGGAAGCCGGTGAGATTCCGGCACGGTACCGCCACTGTGTAGGGGGAGCGACTCCGCCATGGCCACCGCCCGTCAAGGGGTGGGAAGGCCGGAGAAGCGTTGATCCCGAGTCAGGAGACTCACGCCGTCGCACCTCGATGTACGGGGCGGATTTCCCCAGGAGAGGCGGTGGCACTCGTGTGCCTGCGTACTTGTGTGAGCTTTGCGCTGCCGGTTGCCCATGGGAGCCGGCCGGACCGGCCTGATTCCCGGGCCCGCTCCCTCGGACTCTGAAGAGCCTTCTCCCGCCACGGAGTTCCCCTCCCGTACAGCCGCATCACGTGCGCCGGTTGCCGGTGCGCGTTTCTCTACGCATGTCACCAGGAGTCACCTTGTCCGTACGATCAGCCATGCCCAGCCGCCGTCCGGCCGCCGCGGCGGCGTTTCTCGCCCTCGCGCTCGCACTCACCGCGTGCGGTGACGGCGGCGCGGACCGGCCCGCCGACTCAAAGGCCGCGGCGGGTGACGGCTGCATCACCGATTTCGACCCGGGCAAGGACTACTTCCCGGTCAAGTCGGCGGTGAAGCACGCCAAGAACTTCACGCTCCGGTACGAGAAGAGCTACCAGGTCCTCACCGTGAACGAGCCGTACCCCAAGGGCAAGCCCGAGTCGTACGTGCTGGTCAAGTGCGGTGCCCCCAAGCCGAAGCCGACCGGCGACCTGGCGGGTGCCCCGCAGATCACCACCCCCGTCAAGAGCCTGTACTCGGCCTCGACCACGCACCTGCCCCTGCTGACCGAGACCGGCACCCTGGACGTGCTGACCGGCGTGGCGAACGCCTCCAACATCAGCTCGGCCGAGGTGACCGAGCGGGTGAAGGCGGGCAAGGTCATCGAGTACGCCAAGGACCGCACCCTCAACGCCGAGACGGTCATCGGCGCCAAGCCGGACGTGCTGATGACCCAGGGCACCGACGATCCCCAGTACCCCAAGCTGCGCCAGGCCGGCATCGCCGTCGTCGCCAACGCCGAGTGGCTGGAATCGAGCCCGCTCGGCCGCGCCGAGTGGGTCAAGGCGATGGCCGCGCTCACCGGCGCGGAGAAGCGCGCGGGCGAGGTCTTCGACACCATCGAGGGCGACTACCAGAAGGTCGCCACCAAGGCCGCCGAGACGGTCAAGGCGGGCAGGCCCGTCCAGGTGCTGCCCGGCACCATGTACCAGGGCACCTGGAACATGGCTCCCGGCGGTGGTTACGCCGGCAAGCTGATCAAGGATGCCGGCGGCACCTACCCGTGGGCGGACGAACCCGGCACCGGCAACCTCCAGCTGAACTTCGAGGCCGTGTACGCCAAGGGCGGCGAGGCACCCGTATGGCTGGTCGGCCAGCAGTGGAAGACCACCGCCGACGCGGTGAAGGCCGACAGCCGGTACGGCGAGCTGAAGGCCGTCACCGCCGGTGAGGTCTGGACGAACACCAAGGCGCAAGGCCCCGGCGGCGGCAACGACTACTTCGAGCGCGGCGTGCTGCGCCCGGACCTGGTCCTCGCCGACCTCTTCGCCCTGCTCCACCCCGACCAGGCTCAGGGCCACGACTTCACCTTCTACACCAAGGTCTCCAAGGCGTGACGACCCGGACGATCGTCACCGCGGCCGCCACGTCGGCCCGTGCCCCGGACGGGACTCCGGACGCGCCGCGGCCCGGGCGGCGCAGGCGCCTCGCAGTCGTCGGCGCGCTCGCGGCCGGCGCAGCCGCGCTGTTCGTGCTCACCATCGCGACCGGCTCGCACCAGGTGCCCCTCGCGGAGGTGGTACGCGTCCTGTTCGGCGGTACCAGTGCCGACCCGAGGTGGGCCGTGATCGTCGAGGAGGTGCGGTTGCCGCGCGCGCTGACCGCCACTGCCGTCGGAGCCGCCCTCGCCGTCGCCGGAGTACAGATGCAGACGCTGTTCCGCAACGCGCTGGCCGACCCGTTCTCCCTCGGGGTGAGTTCGGGCGCCAGCATGGGCGTCGCCGCGGTCGTGGTCGGTACCGGCGGGGTGGCCGGCAGCTTCACCGGGAACCTGGCCGGGCTGGGACGCCTGGGCGTGGTGCTGGCCGCGTCCCTCGGCGCCGGTTGCGTACTGGCCCTCGTACTGCTGCTCTCACGGTGGGTGCGGTCGGCCGTCACCCTGCTCGTCATCGGCGTCATGATCGGCTCGGCAGCCACGGCGGCGGTCAGCGTGATGCTGGTGTACGCCCAGCCCGAACGCTCCCAGCAGTTCGTCATGTGGGGTCTGGGCAGTTTCAGCGCCACGACCTGGCCCGACCTCAAAGTGATGCTGCCCGTGATCGGCGGGGGTCTGCTGGCTGCCCTGCTCACCGCCAAGCGCCTCAACGCGCTGCTGCTCGGCGAGGACTACGCCCGCACCATGGGGCTGAACGTACGGCGCAGCCGCGATCTCGCGCTGCTCGGCACCTCGCTGCTGGCGGGCGCGGCGACGGCCTTCTGCGGCCCGGTCGCCTTCCTCGGGCTCGCCGTCCCGCATCTGACGCGGGTGGCCCTCGGGACGTCCGACCACCGCGCGCTGATTCCGGCGTCGATGCTCGCGGGCGCGTTCCTCGCCCTGGCGTGCGCGCTGCTGAGCCAGCCGCCCGGGATGGACTCGGTGCTGCCGCTGAACGCGATCACCTCGCTGTTCGGCGCCCCGGTGGTCATCGCGTTTCTGATCCGCAGCCGCCGCGGCATACAAGGAGTGACCTCGTGACAGGCACAACAGGTCTGCCGGATACGGTGGAAGCCGCGGCCGCCTCTCCCCCGCGGACCGCTCACGGGACGACCGACGAAAGCCCTACGCGTGGCCTGGCCACCGAAGGACTCGCCGTCGGATACCGCACCCGGTCTCTGAGAGGGCGGGGCAGTGGGCGGGGCGGTGAGCGGGCCGTGCTGACGGGGCTCGACCTCGAAGCCCGGGCCGGTGAACTCACCGCACTGCTCGGCCCCAACGGGGCGGGCAAGTCCACCCTGTTGCGCACCTTGTGCGGGCTCCTTCCCCCGCTCTCCGGCCAGGTACGCGTGGGCGGCGTCAGCCTCGCGCACGAGTCGCCGGCGGTCCTCGCACGCCGCCTCGCCGTCGTCCTGACCGACCGCGTCGACCCCGGACTGCTGTCGGCGCGGGAACTGGTCGGGCTGGGCCGCCACCCCCACACCGGATTCACCGGCCGTCTCACACCAGTCGACCACGCGGCCGTGCAGTGGTCGCTGGAGGCGGTCGGCGCGGGGCATCTCGCCGACCGGCCGGCCGCCGAACTGTCAGACGGCGAACGCCAGCGGGTCCTGACCGCCCGGGCACTCGCCCAGGAGCCCGAGGTCGTCCTGCTCGACGAGCCGACCGCGTTCCTCGATGTGCCCTCGCGCGTGGCCCTGACGGTGCTGCTCCGTGACCTCGCCCGGGACAAGGGCCTGACTGTGGTGGTCAGCACCCACGATCTGGAGCTGGCCCTGCGGGTCGCCGACGCCGTCTGGCTGGTCGACCGCGACTCCCGTGTGCACGCCGGGGCTCCTGAGGATCTGATCCGCAGCGGCGCCGTCGCCGGCGCCTTCGACGCCGAACACCTGGCCTTCGACCCGGTCTCGGGCACCTTCGGGCTGAGCCGGACCACGCGCGCGACCGTGGCCGTGGACGCGCCGCCCGCCCTGTTCCCGCTGCTCGAACGCGCCCTGGCCCGCGAGGGGCTGGATGTCATACAGAGCGGACGGGGTGAGAAGGGGCAGGTGAGCGCCGACAAGGAGGGCAGGCTGATGCTGCGGGGGCCGAACGGCCGCGTGGTGCGTACCGGCAGTTTCCACGAGCTGGCCCGGACGGTGCGCGCATGGTGAGCCTGATAACTCCTGAGGTACTGGCGCGCGTCTCCGCCATCGGACCGTACTTCGCCGTGACCACCGGGTCCCGGCCTGATGCCGGTGGATTCCGGCCGATGTCCGACCTGTACGCGGACCCCGGCGCGCTGCAGCTCTGCGTACGCACCGTGGCCGGGCGGCTCGGCACCGATCAGCCGCGGGTGGCCGCCTCCACCCTGCACCTGGGCACCGCCTCCCGGCTCTGGTCGGTCGCCCTCGCCTGCACGGCGCTCACCGGCCGTGTCCCCGACTTGGGGCCCGACCTGCTGTGGTGGCGTCTGGCGTCCTCCGGCCCGATCGACCTGTGGCTGCCCGACGTACGAGAACTGCCCCAGGACCCGGTCACTGCCCTGCACCACACGGTCGCCACCCAGAACCTGGCGCCCTGGGCCGACGCCGTGCGGCGCGTGTCCGGCGTGTCCCCGCACACCTTGCGCGGAAACGCCGCCTCGGCGCTCATCGGAGCCCACCGCGTGCTGCTCGCCCGCCTCCCGCACGCCCCGCACGCCCCGCACGCCTCACACCAGGCGGTAGCTGTCCTCCCGGTCGTCCGCGAGCTACTCCGCCGCCCGCCGATGGCCGACGCCGGCGCGTGCGGCACCAGGCCCGACGGAACCATCGCCTTCCGCCGCCGAAGCTGCTGCCTCTACTACCGCGTGCCCGGCGCGGGCACCTGCGGCGACTGCGTCCTCAACCACCAGGAGACCAACCCATGACCACCACCGAACCCGCAGTCGTCGAAACTCCGGGCGGCGGTACCCAGAACGTCTGGACCCTGCCCACCGATGAGGCCACGCTCCTCGACCTCATCACCACCGTCTTCACCGACCACTGGCAGCACATCCACTTCGGGCCCATCATCGAAGGCGCCGCATGGGAGGTCGGCGCTCCCTGCGCGCCCACCGCCATCACCATGAACGACGGCTACGCCACCGTCGACTTCGGCGCCTGGCACTTCCACCTGTGCATCGGCGAGCACACTGCCTCCGGCCCCGAACTCGGCCGGATCCGCCGCTGCTCCCGCGCCGAGCTCTACCGCACACTCGGTTCCGACGGCGCGCCCGTCAGCTGGGGGGCCCGCCTGTTCAACGGCAGCGACGAACAGATGATGACCGTCCTGCTGCCCAACCCCTTCCTCACCGACCGCCAGGAGATCCGCGAGACCCCCGACTTCACCCGCCTCGCCGCCTGGGACGCACTGCGCGCTCGCTTCCTCGATCTGCCGGAGGACCCCCTCGACCGCAGCGGCAAGGGATTCCGGCACAGCGGATGAGGAGTCGGCCAGTCCGTGTGCGGCCGCCTTCCGGACCGGGCATACGGCCCGGTCCGGAAGGCGGCTTCTTGATTTGACGCCATATCAGCAATACCTGGGCCGGGCGACGACAGCAGGAGGCAGGACGGGAGGCTGGCCGGGGGGGGCAGGACCGGGGGCCGGCGGAGGCGGGCCGGCGGACCGGCCCCCCAGGCTCTCCTGGCTCTCCTGGCTCTCCTGGCTCAGTTCTCGCCGGTGGCCGAGGCCCCGGTCACCGGCCGATCCGGGCCGGCAGTTGGCCGCAGTCGCTGCCGGCGCACTTGCTCAGCCAGTCGGCGAAGTCGGCGTCGTACTTGGTGCCGATGGTGTCGCGAAGCAGGCTGTGGGCCGCGTCGTACTCGCCTGCGCGGTAGTGGCCGAGCAGGGTGGTCACGTCCGCGGGGTGCGACTGGAGCATGTAGCGGACGCCCAGATAGCCCCACTGGTAGATACGGGTGGTGTCGGCGTTGTCGTAGGTGGTTCCGAAGAGCTGGCTGAGCTTGTAGGTGTTCTTACCCGCCTCCTCGATCGCCCTGTCGTAGGTGATGCCGCGGTACGAGTAGGAGACGTACTCGGCGAAACCCTCGATCCACATCACGGTCGGGGTGGTCTGCCCGGCTGCGAAGTCGCCGTACATGTCGTAGCGGCCGTCGAGGTAGTGGGTGTACTCGTGGTTGAGGTTCCAGATCTGGAAGGCGCCGTCCTGGGCCGGCTGCTCGTAGGCGATGAAGCGCGGCTGGTTGCCCTCAGCGGCCGGGTCGCCCTCCAGGTACATGCCGCCGTTGTTGGTGTCGATGCCGAAGACGACTCCGGCGTAGGTCTTGTAGTCGGTACTGGAGTTGAAGGCGACGATCTCGATGCTGGTGTTGTTGTCGTTCTTGACCGGACCGTTGTCCTTGACGATGTTGTGGAAGACCGGGTCCTGCTTGAGGATGCTGTCGCACGTGGCCGACAGGTCGGACGCGGTCAGCTCCTGTGCGAGGATCTTCGCGCTCGGACCGCATGTGTGCTTGACCGTCAGCACGGCGTCGCGCACGCGGTTCTGCAGGTCACAGGTGTCGTACTCGGCGCAGTTCTCCTTGTCGTACTCGTTCGTCATCTCGGCAAGGCCGACCCAGAGCGGGGCGGTGCGTCCAGTGATCTCGCTGCGGCCGAGCAGCTCCTTGACCAACGGCTTGACGGTGTCCTTGAGGTCGGCGTGCCGCAGGAAGCGGCCGAGTTCGCGTCCGGCGTTGCCGGCCAGGTAGGACTTGTCGGTGCCGAGGAGATCGTCGTGGGCGACGGCGAAGTCACGCAGTCCGGTGAGGACGCTCGGGTCCGCCTTCACGGCTTCCACGAACTCGGGCAGCTGGTGGCCGCGGAAGAGCACGGTGTAGGTGTTGTTGACCGCCGAGAGCATCCCGTAGAACTGGTCGTACGACGAGTCGTAGCCCTTCTGCAGACGCTTGACCACGCCGAGGTGGCGGGCGTTCTCTCCGGAGCTGTCGATCAGGGTGACCGTCTCGGCCAGGGTTTCTCCGTTGGCCTCGGTGACGTCGAAGGCGTGGGACGAACCGAAGAAGGCATCCAGGGCGCCCTGAATGGCGCTCTTCAGCGTCGGGCCGTATTCGCCGACGTTCTCCGGCTGGTTGTACTGGATGTAGTAGCCGGCGCGCAGGTACAGCACCACCTGGGTTGCGAAAGTGCTGTTGTCCCCCGGGTAGTTGGCCGCGACGTCCTTGAGTGCGTTCGCCACCGTGACCATCTGTTCCTCGCGGAAGAGGGCCTTGGAGTCTTCACCGGTCACGCTGAACAGCGTGTTGATGCAGGTGGTTTCCGACTTCTTGATCTGCCCGACCAAGGCAGCGCCGGTCTTCGAGGTGAAGTCGCTGACGTTGCAGTCCGCCGCGGCCTTCGCCACAGAGCGGGCCTGCTCGCGCTCTGAGGCGTTCTGGGCCGCGGGGAGCGGAGGGCGTTGCGCGGGGTTCGAGACCTTCGCGGCAGATCGCGCGGGGTCGGCGGCGTGTCCGGGTGCGAGATCGGCGGCAAGCACGGTGGCGGAGGCGGGCTGTGGGGCGGGGCCCGACCTCGGTGCGGACTTGGGTGCCCAGGTGCCGGCCGGGGCCGCCGCGCCATGGGGGGCGAGCATGGTGAGCCCCAGGCCGGCGACGGCCACGGTAGGTATCAGCAGTTGGGTGAGTTTCCTGAGTGTGGGGGGTTTGCGCATAGCGATGGCCTCCAGGCCGGTCGGCAGCCGTGCGTGGGGCACGGCGGTGGGGGGTGCGGACCGTGTTGGCAACGGAAGTTGAGCACTCCCGGAGCTGTCATGCCCGCGGAAAGTGTGACCGTACAATTTCACAGTTCACATGGCAGCGAAAGGGGGTTGCAAGCATCAGAAGAAACTGATGTGCCGTCAGGGAGGTGTCTTGTCAGGGAACTTGAGCGCGCGGGTGACGCCGGCAGGCAATCCCGGTGGCACGACGGCGACATGGGTACGGGACCGGCTGGACGGGCCGTGCAGTGACGAGGGCTTCGCCGGCTGGTGGCCTCCGCCGGGGACGCCAGTGTTCGCGCCTACTCGCGCCGCCCGGGCACAGAGTCTGACTGGCACTCTGGCCGCTGGGCGGGTGCTGGACATGCGTAACAGGCCCTGCGGCGGCTCACCGGCTCCCTCAGCCGTCTGCGGGAGTATGCAGTCGGCCGCCCGCAGGCAGTGACGGCGCGTCGTGCTGTCTCTTGCGTGAAGGTGCCGGATGCCGTCAGCGATTGCTGAAGGAGCGGGAGCCGGCTGCCCGACAGCGGGTGGAGCCGCTGCGGGAGGAGGCGGACCGCGAGGGCGGACGTTCGACCGTCTCGCGTCCCGTCAAGCAGGCACCCCGCACCGCCCACACCGGCACGTGAACGGGGTCTGCGCAGCCTCGCCGTACGCACCCAGGAGACACACTTTGAGCACCGATGCCCCGCCCGCAGACGGCGGCGACACCTTCTGGCAGGAACGCCGAGTGTGCTTCCTCACCACGCACCGGCGCGGGCTGCAGTCGGCCAAGCCGACGGCCGACGCTGGTGCACCCCGGAAGGCCCGGCCGTCATCAAGGACCCTCAGGCTGGTGACCTTCCCCGCGTGACCTGCCGACGAGCGGCGTCTGCCGTCGTCCCGGCGCGGCCTGACCTCAACGACCCGATGCCGTCGATGGGCAGGCCGAGCGTGTCCCGCCCGTGGCAACTTCTCCGATGCGGTGCGTAGCCTCTTCGCGTGCCCAAGGAGAGCCCTCTCACCAGCGGTAATGCCTTCAGAAACCGGCGTTGGCCGTGGAGAATCCGGGGAGAATAAAGCCGCGCCGGGGAGCGCCTGGGGGGGGAATCGACCGCGTAAATCGGCGTCACGGTGAAAGCACCGGAAACGTCCATCACCGCAGGTCAGCACACCCCATTCAACGATCCCTGCAGGTCAACGAGTCAAGGGCGACCATTCCAAGAAGATCTCCTCCTGGGCCGCCATCCTCTTCGCCCCCACCCTGGTGGGAACGCTCTATGGCATGAACTTCGAAGACATGCCCGAACTGAAGTGGGCCGGAGGGCCCGATTGGCCGGTCCATCCCCGGTACACGTAGTCGTGCGCCTCCGCGTCGGCCAGGGCCGCGGCACGGATGAGTCCGTGCTCGGGCGACAACCGGCACGCGGGGTCGGTACGGGTGGGGTCGCCGGTCAGCGCGTAGGCCTGGCACCGGCATCCGCCGAAGTCCTTCTCGCGCTGCGGACAGCTGCGGCACGGTGCCTGCATCCAGTCGGTGCCGCGATAGCGGTTGAAGCAGTCGGAGCGCTCCCAGATCCAGGCGAGCGTCCGGTCGCCGACATTCGGCGCGTTGAGCCCGGGCAGTGTCGCGGCCGCCTGGCAGGGCAGCACGGTGCCGTCGGGTGTGACGGTGAGCGAGATCGCTCCCCAGCCGCCCATGCACGGCTTCGCGATTCCCTCGACATGGTCGGGCACGACCCAGATCAGCTCGGTGAGTCCGTCCAGCCGCTCCCGCCACCGTTGCACCGCCTCTGACGCCCGGGACAGTTGGGCGCGGGTCGGCATGAGGGCCGCACGGTTGCGCAGGGCCCAGCCGTAGAACTGTGTGTTGGCCAGCTCGATGCGGTCCGCGCCCCAGGCCAGCGCCAGCTCCACGATGGCATCGATCGCGTCGAGGTTGTCGCGGTGAAGGACGACATTGACCCCCAGCGGCAGTCCCGCTTCCCGCACCACCGCTGCGGCCCGCTCCTTGGCGTCGAACGACCTGCGCCCCGCGATGCGGTCGGAGGCTGACGCGTCGGAGTGCTGCACCGACAACTGCACGCTGCGAAGTCCGGCGTTGACGAGTCCCGACAGCCGGACGGCATCGAGACCTACCCCGCTGGTGACGAGCTGTGTGTGCAGCCCGGCCGAGTCGGCGGCGAGGACGATCGCGTCCAGGTCCGGGCGCAAGAGGGGCTCCCCGCCGGACAGATGAGTCTGTACCACTCCCAGGTCCCCGGCCTGCCGCATGACGTCCTGCCATTGGACGGTGGACAGTTCCCGGCTGCGGCGGGACAGCTCCAGTGGATTGGAGCAGTAGGGGCAGCGCAGCGGGCACGCGTGGGTCAGCTCGGCGAGCAGTGCCCAGGGGGGCGGCACGCCCGTCATCGCAGCCAGCCCTCGACGCGCATCCGGTCCAGGAAATCGGGAACGTCGGCGGTCACGGGGGCAACCGGGAAGCGCGCCGCCAGCTCACCGACGATCCGGGGGACATCCCGCTCACCGTCGCAGAGCCGCAGAACGTCGCCTGCTTGCCCACGCAGGACCACCACGCGTTCCGGCATCGTCAACAGGTCGGTACCGCGTACCTTGTCGTATCGCAGGAAGACGGCCCGAGCGAGCCGCGGCCGCCATCGCGGCTCCGCCACCGGGATCGAGGTCATCGGCATCGGCATCGGCATCGAGGTCATCGGGGATCCTCCCGCCGAGCGTGGTCCACCGCGTCCAGCAGTGACCAGAGCACCTCGCACTTGAACGTGAGTGCCGCGACCGCCCGCTCCTGCTCGACCCTGCCGCGCGCCCACTGGAGGACGAGGGCCATTGCCTCGCCACTGTCCCGCCGACCCTGGGACACACGTGCCCGGAAGTAGGCCAGTCCGTCGGCGCCGATCCACGGGTAGTGCCGTTCGAGGGCATCGATGCGCCGCCGCATGAGATCCGGGGCGGACAGTTCGGTGAGCGACGCCGCGACGGCGTCCAGCGCCGGCCGCAGCCGGCAGAAGTTGACGTACCCGTCGACGGCGAGACGCACCCCCGGCAGCACGTCCCGACCCGCGAGGAGACCTGCCCTGTCCAGACCGGCCGCCTCACCCAGGCGCAGCCACCGCTCGATCCCGCCCTCGTCGCCCTCGCGTCCGTCGTGGTCCTCGATCCGGCGCACCCACATGCGCCGTAGCTCCGGTGAGCCCAGCTTCGCGGTGATCAGGGCGTCCTTGACCGGAATGTTCCGCTGGTAGTAGAACCGGCTACTGATCCAGCGCCGCACTTCGGCGGGGCTCAGCATGCCTTCGTGCATCCGCACATGGAACGGATGACGGTCGTGGTAATGGCGCTCGACCACCGCCCGCAGCCGTTCCTCGAACTCCGCTTGTGCCCAGGCACCTTCCGTTTCCACGACGGTCACAGCACGATCTCCGTTCCGTCAGCGGCCACTTCGATGCCCAGCCGGGCCAGCACCTTGTGCTGGGGCGCATCGGGGTCGACAAGGGGGTTGGTGTTGTTGAGGTGCGTGTAAAGCCGGCGCGCGGACAAGGAGGCGATCCGTCGTGCCGTGCCGTTCGGCCCGTCGATCGGCAGGTGCCCCATGGCTGTCGCGGTGCGGGCCGAGCACTTGTGACGCCGTGGCTCGTCGTCGTCCCAGAAGGTGCCGTCGAGGATCACGCAGTCGGCCTCGGAGACGGCCTCCTCCAGGGCGGCCGGCCATGCGCCGAGCGCGGGTGCGTACACGGCGGTGCGGCCGGTGGCTCTGTCCGTGAGCCGCAGGGCGGTCACCCAGTGGTCGGCGGCTCCGGCCGACGCCCCGGCCGCGGCGTAGCGCGGTTGCTTGCCGGACACGGGGATGGCACTGATGTGAATCGTCGAGCCCGTGGCGAGTGGCTCGGCCCGGCCGCCCTCGGGAAGCAGACGCCAGGTCAGTTCGGTGTACGGAGCGAGCAGCGCCCCCAGGTGCTGCCGTTCCAGCAGCGCATCCCGCACGGCGGCCGTGGTGAGCAGCTCCAGCCGCTCGGCTTGCCGCAGCAGGGCGATGCCCAAGGTGTGGTCGAGTTCGGCGTCTGTGAGCACGACTCCGGCGAGCGGTGTGCGTCGCCGCTCGGGGCCCGGATGCAGCTCGGGACAGTTCTCGATCTGGGCCGCGATGTCGGGTGTCGCGTTGACCAGGTACCAGTGGCCCTCGGCCGCCATGACGGCGAGTGAGGCGTGGTGGCGGCGGCGCCGCGGATCGGCACGCGCCCCGGAACATCCCCTGCAGGCGCAGTTCCATTGCGGTACGCCTCCGCCGGCTGCGGTACCGAGCACCTTGAGCAGCATGTCCGCGGGGTCCGCTAGCGGTCGGCCAGCGAGTAGGCCGTCACCTCGAGGGCGGTCTCCACGACCTCGAACTCGGGCTGCTGCCAGACCGCTTCCTCGTCGGGTGTGGTCACTTCGCAGCTGGAAGCCTGCCCCTGAGCGTTCGTCGGTTCCATGCTCTCGGTTGCCATGAGCCTGTCCCTTCCTTCGGATGTCGATGACGCTCCCCATCGCAGCCTCCGGGGGCGGCGGGTTCCTGGCAATTCAGGGGCGTCCATCAGAGGGATCAACCGGCATGTCTGATCATCCTTCAGTCATAGCGGTCCTACGATCCCGGGTGAACCAGTGCCGAGCCTTCCCGGAGGATGCCCGTGCCCACTCTCACAACGCGCCGAAAGGCTCCCGGACGCAGGCCGCTCCGTGCGGTGAGAGCCGTCGGGGTCACGATCGCGGGGATGCTGGTGGGGGTGGCCGGCGCGGGGACCAGCGCGTTCGCGCTGCCCGCGGAGCATCCGCCCGGGAACCATGCGCTCACCGAACCGGGCGCGGTCCGGACCGTTTCCACCCAGTGGACCACGCCGTGGGGTATGAGCTGGCTGCCGGACGGCTCCGCGGTGATCAGCGAGCGCGAGACGTTCAAGCTGTTCAGGCTCACCCAGGCCGGTGGGAAGACGCTCATGGGCACTGTTCCGGAGTCGATGACCACCGGTGCCGAGGACGGCGTGATGGGCATCGCGGTGTCGCCCAGGTGGAACAACGACCACTACATCTACATCCTTCACACGACCGCGACCGAGAACCGAATCGCGCGCATGACGTACGACGGGTCCACTCTGGGCGGGTACACGCCGCTGCTCACCGGGATCAGGAAGGAGCGGGTCCACAACGGCGGACGCCTGAAGTTCGGCCCCGACGGCTACTTGTACGCCTCGATGGGGGATGCCTTTCAGCACACCCTGGCGCAGGACAAGAACTCCCTCAACGGGAAGATCCTGCGCTTGACCGCCGACGGCAAGCCGGCACCCGGCAATCCGTTCGGCACCTACGTCTACTCCTACGGCCACCGCAACCCGCAGGGACTGACCTGGGATGCGCAGGGCCGCCTGTGGGCGTCCGAGATCGGCCCGACCGACGTGGATGAGCTCAATCTCATCGAACCCGGCAAGAACTACGGCTGGCCCACCTGCTCAGGTCCCTGCACCGCTGAGGGGATGACGAACCCCAAGGCGTCCTGGCCGACCTCGGAGGCCACACCGAGCGGTCTCACTTACGCCGACGGCAACCTCTACATGGCCGGGCTGCGCGGCAAGCGTCTGTGGCGCATTCCCATCAGCGGCACCACGGTGGGTACCCCGGTGGCGCACTTCAAGGACGTGTACGGCCGACTGCGCACGGTCGAGAAGGTTCCTGGCAGGAACGCACTGTGGCTGTCGACGACCAACACCGACCGCAACGGTGGGCAGCCCGACGGTGCCGACACGGTGCTGGAGGTGGCGCTGACAAAGCCGGCCGCCTGAGCCCGCGGGGTGCTCCAGCCCCTCGAACGGTGGCCATGCCGACGTCACCGCTGACGCGTCAAGTGCGGGAAGTGCGGGGAGTGCGGGGCAAGGAGGGCAATATCCTCCTCCCAGCGGAAGTCACGCCCCATCTCACGCAGCTCATCAACGCTGCGCCGATACGCGCGGTGGGCAGCGAGGGCATTGTTCACGCAGGGGAGCACCACGGTGGGGATGCCCATGCCGGGGGCCTCACAGAAGATGCCGAGTGCGAGATTGTCCGCGAAGCCGGCCGCCCACTTGTTGACCGTGTTGAACGTGGCCGGTGCGACTGCGGTGGCGTCGGCCTGCGGGTACGACCCTGCATCGCCGGGGTGAGTGCCAGGCAGAGCGGATCGGGTACTGGCCTGGTTGGCTCCCGAGCAGACATCTCGGGTACCGGGCCGGGGCTCGTCTCGGTGGGGGTCCTTGTGGCGTGCGGACTGCCGAACCGGCAGGGCGCCGGCCGGTGGTCCCCGTGGCGCGTCACATCGTCCGCCTGGCCTTTCCGCCGGCTCGTGAGCGCAGGGATCAGCGTGTAGACAGCAGCGCCACCGCCCATGCCGGGGCGCGCTGTCGCACGTACGACGACCGCGACCGCGTCGTGTCGGAGGGCGGCGAGGCCGGCCACGTCCAGATCACCCTGACGTACACCGAGCCGGACCCGGAGACAGGTCACCACACCACCACGCTCACCACCGCCGACGGGCATACGACGCACCACCTGTTCGGCCCCGGCTGCCGTCGGCTGGCCGTCACCGACCCGCTTGGTCACACCACCCGCTTCACCTACGACCCGCGCGGCAACCTGCTGACCCGCACCGACCCGCTGGGCCTCACCACCGCCTTCTCCTACGACGAAGACGGTCGCGTCGTCCGCGCCGTCCGCCCGGACGGAAGTGAACTGCGAACCGTGCGCGGCCGGTTCGGCCTGCCCGTGGAAGTCGTCGGACCGGACGGCTCCCGCATGGTCCATGAGTTCGACGAACGCGGCAACCGCACGGCGGTGACCGATCAGGGCGGCTCGACCACCCGCTACACCTACGACCATGCCGGCCGGCTCACCTCGCTCACCGACGCCGAAGGGGCCATGACACGCGTGGTGTGCGACGCGTCGGGGCTCCCCGTGGAGGTGACCGACCCGGCCGGCGCCATCACCCGCACGGACCGGGACGCCCTGGGCAGGCCGCTCCGCATCACCGATCCGGTGGGTGGCGTAACCCGCCTGGAGTGGCATGCCGACGGACAGCTCGCCCGGCGCATCGGCCCCGACGGCGCCACGGAGTCGTGGACGTATGACGGCGAGGGCAACCTGCTCTCCCGCACCGACGCGTCCGGTGGCGTCATCCGCTTCGAGTACACCCACTTCGACTTGCCGATATCCCGCACCGGACCCGACGGCGCACGCTACGAGTTCGAGCACGACACCGCGCTGCGCCTCACCCGCGTCACCAATCCGCAGGGACTTACCTGGGCCTACGAGTACGACGCCGCCGACAACATCGTCTCCGAGACCGATTTCGACGGCCGCTCCCTCACCTACCGGCTGGACGCTGCGGGCCGGCTCGCCGCCCGCGTCGACGCGCTCGGCGGGACCATCTCGTTCGAGCGTGACCAGCTCGGCCAGGCGGTCGCCAAGGACGTCGACGGCCGGGCGACGACCTACGCCTACGACAGGGCCGGACGCCTGCTGGAGGCGGCCGGACCGGACGGGGAACTCCGTTACCAGTACGACCGCCGGGGGAAGGTCAAGACCGAGCTGGTGGATGGCCGTCCCCTCACCTATGCCTATGACACCCTCGGCCGCCGTACGCGCCGCACCACCCCCACCGGTCACGTCACCAACTACGCATACGGTGCCGACGGAACGCCACACCGCCTGACCACCGGCCATCACCACGTCGACTTCACCCACGACGCCGCCGGCCGCGAGCTCACCCGCGTCTTCGGCGACGCGATCACCATGACCTCCGCCTGGGACGAAGCCGGACGGCTCACCGAGCAGCACACCACCGCCGGGGCGCGCGCCGTCAACAGCCGCGCCTACACCTACCGCGCCGACGGCCATCTCATATCCGTCGCAGACCGGCTGTCAGGCACCCGCACCTTCGATCTCGACCGGGCCGGCCGCGTCACCGCCGTCCACGCCCACAGCTGGACGGAGCGCTACGCCTACGACGCGGCCGGCAACCAGACATCGGCATCATGGCCATCGCGTCACCCCGGCAGTGACGCCACCGGCCCACGCACCTACACCGGCACCACCATCACCCGCGCCGGAACGGTCCGCTTCGAACACGACGCCCTCGGCCGGGTCACCCTGCGACAGAAGACCCGCCTCTCCCGAAAGCCCGACACCTGGCGCTACGAGTGGGACACGGAGAACCGACTCACCTCCGTCACCACCCCCGACGGGACACGGTGGAAGTACCGCTACGACCCGCTCGGCCGCCGCACCGGGAAGCAGCGCTTGGCGGCCGACGGCGAGAGCGTGGTCGAGGAGGTCCGGTTCACCTGGGACGGCCTGACCCTGTGCGAACAGACCAGCCACCAGCCGGACCAGCCGAACACGGTCGCCCTCACCTGGGACCACCGCGGCGACGTCCCTCTGACCCAGACCGAGCGCATCCTCACGGCCGACGACCGCCAGGAGGAGATCGACCGCCGGTTCTTCGCCATCGCCACCGACCTCATCGGCACCCCCACCGAACTGATCGACGAGTCCGGCGACATCGCGTGGCACTCCCGGACCACCCTGTGGGGCACCACCGCCTGGGCCCGCGACAGCAGCACGTACACCCCGCTCCGCTTCCCCGGCCAGTACTACGACCCCGAAACCGGCCTGCACTACAACCTCTTCCGCCACTACGACCCCGAAACCGGCCGCTACGCCTCCCCGGACCCCCTCGGCCTCGCTCCAGCCCCCAACCCCGTCGCGTACGTGGACAACCCGCACGGCGGGTGCGACCCGCTGGGCCTCATGCCCAAGTACACGAAGGAGGAGAAGGCACAGAAGGCCAGGGAGGTCGCCCTCAAAGCCATAGACGAAGTCATCGAGAGGGCGCAGGAAGGCAAGATGAAGAAGGCTGGCAACTACCACGCGGACGACCACGGCTTCACTGAGGACATGGTCATGGAGATCCTCAAGAAGCCGGACGCGGTGTACCACTCGACGGCGGGCAGCGGAAAATTGATCTTCCGTCAGGGCGAGGACATCGTGGTGGTCCGGGCTGACAATACCGCGCCAGGCAATGTCATCACGGCATACGGTTCGTCCGGCATCAAGGGTCCCTCCGGGGCCGAGGCGCTGGGCGGCTTGCCCACCGATCCCGGTGCACCGATTACGCACGTGGACGTGGTGGAGGGCAGGATTTCAGCCAAGACCGGCTACATGGCTCCCGCAGAGCAGGTCAGATGAGGTGGCATTCACGATGAAACTCACCATCGACGACGACTGGACCGCGGTGGTGACGGGCGATCCGCTGCGCATCACTCCGCGTTTCGATTTTTGGGATTTCAGTGTGCGCATCGCGACGTACGCGAACGTCGAGGAACGCGGGCGGTTCCTTCTGGACACCTTCGGCAGTCAGCCGTGGTTGTGGGACACGCCCGACGAACTCCGCTTCGATCCGGCCAGCCGGAAACTGGTCGGCGCCGAGTTTCAGATCGCCGGTGAGGCCGCTGACGTCGAGGACTGTGCCCGTGTTCCCGCTACACCCCTCGTCCGCCCGGGCGGTCTTCGCGCGGACGAGGCCCGGGACTTCCGCCTGGAGGTGACCACGGAGCTGTGCCGCGCCCCCGGGGACACCGTGCTCACCTGCCTCCGCGACCTCGACGTCCTCGACGGGCCGCTGGAGGCCCGCATCGGCATCGCACCCGACGTGGCGATCCTGGTCCAGCACGGCACCATCGTCGGCTGGAGCCTCACCGACCCCGCCCGCTACCTGACCACCGGCTTCGCCGCCCCCGACCCGGCTCCCCCCGCCCCGGCCACCCGGCTCCTGCTCACCGAATGCCTCGACCTCATCACTACGCCGCTGCTCGACGGGGTGAGGCGCCGGGACCCGGCCGCCCTGGCCAGCCTCCGGGCACTCGACCACAGCCTGCGCAATCAGCGCGAGGACCGACACCGAATCGACGCCCTGACTACGAAGATCGCCGACTTGGTAGAGGACTACGGGAACTAGTGACGGCCGGTTTGGGCGGGCGGGCGCGGCGAGCATGCCTGAGGGAGGGGACCGGTGTAGGGCTCCGGTCCCCTCCCGGGCGGCGAGGGGGATCGCCGCCGGTTCAGCAGGCGATCAGCAGCCGCTCGTGTGCCAGCGGCAGGCCGTGATCAGCGCGGCGGCGTGCTCCTCGCCGCGGGCGTCCTCGGTACGGACGTCCTCGGGCAGGACCTGGAGGGCATCGATGTCGAACTCCGCCATGGCGGTCTCCTTCTGTGCGGATGGAACTGCGGGTGGAACGCCGGACCCGGATGAGCCCGGCAGCCGGTGGCCGGAGGCCACCGGACACTCAGGGGTGGGCGGATTCGCCCTCGGGCAGCCAGGCTCGCGGGCCGCCGTACCGCAGGCGCAGCAGCAGTGACAGGCTCCCGGCCAGACCGGTGGCGTACTCGGCCAGCACGGCCTTGCGGTTCTCGTCGGGCACCAGCAACCGGCCGTCGCGCAGCACCGCCTGGGCCGCCATGTGCTCGACCAGCAGCTCGGCTCCCGCGCGGTGGCGCGCATCGCCCGTCAGCTCGGCCGCGTCGAGCAGGAACTCGGCGTTGCCCGCGAGCCCGTGGCAGGTGGCGGCCGTATCGGTCACCCTGCCCGCCCGGACCGCGGCTGCCGCGCCCTCCACCAGGTCGGTCAGGCCCTCGTCGGGCGTGGCGGTGGCCGACCGTAGGCGGACCAGGAAGGTGCCCACGCCGGAGGAGCCGCTGCACCAGTGCCGGGCCAGGTCCGGGGAGTCCGACAGGTGCCGGGCCCGGTCCACCGGCCACAGCGTGCCCGCCGGTCCGCGGCGGGCGGCCTCGGCCAGGGTGGCGCCCGCCGCCACGGCCGCGGCGCGCAGCCGCTTGTCGCCCGTGGCCTCCCAGGCGAGCAGCAGGAAGGTGCCGACGCCGGCCACGCCGTGCGCGAATCCGTAGTGCCAGGCGCCCGCCAGACCGGAGTCGAAGTCCTCGGGCACCGGCCAGAAGACGCCCTCGGGCGTGCCCCGAGCCGCCGCCAGCAGCCCTTCGGCAGCTTGCGCTGCACGCTTGAGGAAGCGCGGGTCCCCCGTGGTGCGCCAGAAGTGCAGCTGGGTCAGGCCGGCGCCGGCCGCGCCGTGGCAGACATCCGGGTTGGGCCACTCCACGGGCAGCGCCAGGGCGAGCGCGACGGCACGTTCGGCGAGCACCTCGTCCTGCAGCGCCCGGGCGGCGTCGAGCAGGGCCCAGGCCGTGCCCGAACGGCCGAAGTGGAGTCCGGGCAGGTTGCCGGGCAGCGCCTCCTGGCGGTCCGCCGTCCAGAGCGCGGCCGTACGCAGCCCCGTACGCAGTGCCTCCCGGGTCACCGGCGGCCCGTACGGGGCCCCGTGGGAGGTCGTCCCGTACGGGAACCCGGCCGCGAGGTCGTCCGCGTGGCGCAGGGCCCGGGCGAGCACGCTCACCCCGCCCGCCGAGCCGTGCTGGAGGGCCACCGGGTCGCAGGTCTCGCCGAAGGAGTCCGCGGCCCAGAGGCGCTCGGGGTCGGCAGGGCGCATGGTGGCCAGCAGGTGGGCGATGCCATCGTGCAGCAGCCGTGCGCGCACCTCCGCCGGGCCGGGAGACGGCGTGGGGCGCGTGGCCCCCGTAGACCCCGTAGACCCCGTGGCCCCCGTAGACCCCGTGGCCCCCGTGGACTCCGACGTGCCGGCGGGTGCGGCGGGGACCGCCGGTGCCGCGCCGCCGGTGAGGGTCCCCCGAGCCCGCTCCAGGGTCCAGCGGTCCGCGGGCGCGTCCCGCATCAGCCCCCGGACCAGCGGCCCGAACCGCCGTACGAGCGGCTGGTCGCGGGCCAGCAGCTCCAGGAGCCGGGACAGGCGCTCCTCGTCCGGGCGGGCCCCCGCCGCGGGCCGGTCCGGCGCGAAGAGCGGATCGGCGCCGGTCAGGGTGTGCAGGATGGTGGCGCCCAGGGCGTAGAGGTCCACGCCGGGCCCGAACGCGGGGGCCACCGGGTCGGCGGCACGCAGTTCGGGGGCGGTGTAGCCGGGGGTGGCGCCGAGCACCCAGCGTTCGCCCTCCTCGGCGGCCATCTCCAGGTCGATCAGCCGCAGCCGCCCGTCGGGGGTGACCATGACGTTGTTGGGATTGAAGTCGTGCAGGGTGACGCCGAGTTCGTGGGCGACCGCGACCAGTTCGAGCAGCTGCCGGACCAGGGACTCGGCGGTCCGCTCGTCGGGGCAGGCGGCGCCCTCCCGGATCAGCGACTCGGCGACGGTCCGGCGCAGGGTCGCCCCGGGGACCGACTCGGCGACCAGGAACGCACTGCCCTGCTGATCGAACACGTCGACGAGCCGGGGAACCCGGTCGGGGAACTGCTTGCCGAAGCGTTCCAGGAGGGCCGCCTCCCGGCGCAGCAGGTCCCGTACGTCCAGCCCTTCGAGGCCGGCGCCCACATGGGGACGGGCCTGTTTGACGACCACCTGGGCGCCGGTGGCGGTGTCCTCCGCGCGGAACACGCCACCCTTGTTGGAGTGCTGGATCGCGCCGCGTACGAGGTAGCGCCCGTGCAGCAGCACGGGCTTCGCGGTGGCCGTGCTGCGGGCCGGAGCGAGCGGGCGGCCCGGGAACGGGTCGCCCGCCCAGGACGGCGGGCTGTACCAGGCGTTGCGCTCGTCGGGGACCGGCCGTCCCTCGGGGTCGGTCAGACGGGCGGCGAAGGCGCCGTCGGCGGTGAGCTCGGGGGTCGCCGCGAACACCCCGTAGCGGTAGTAGACCTGACTGTCCGGCAGATAGCGCCGGTCGGAGAGCACCGCGGGTCCGGGCAGACCCACGGTGGCCCGGTGCAACTCCTCGGCGAGCAGCCGGAACTGTGCGTCGTCGACCGGGTAGACCGTGATGAACTTGCCGGCCCCGCCCCGGGTGAAGCGCCCCGAGACCAGGGCGGCGACCCGCGCCGGGCTCGCCGCGAACTTGAACGGCGCCCGGTGGGCGGTCAGCACCTCGGCGGCCCGGGCCAGCACCAGCGGGGCCGAGAGCGGGGTGGCCGAGACGTGGAGCTTCCACCCCTGGGTGCGACGGACGGCGTCCCCCGGCCGCACGTGGCACCAGAACTCGCCCTGCTCCACGGCCCAGTCCCCCGCTGCTCCGGCCCCGCCGGCCCCGCCCCGCGCGAGGACGGCGCGTACCAGGTCGGGCAGCAGCGCCAGGTCCGCGGGACCCTCGGCGCGTGTCCGCCGCGGCCCGGTGAAGGACCGGGACGGAGTCTCGGGCAGTGATGACACGCTCTACGACCTCGCACTTCGCACGGCGGAACCAATGAGGCGGACGGAAGGGGCCAACAGGCTTTTGAGGAAGGGGCCCTTAAAGAAGGGGCCGGATGTAGTCGTCACCCCAGCTGGTGTCGAGAATGTCCGCGGCGAGGACCGCGCTCGCCCCGTCCTGCGCACCCCGGTGGTGCCCGGCGGCCGCCCCCGGCCCTGCCTCCGGTTCGGCGACGAAGGCCCCGCCGGCCAGCAAGGCCACGAGGAGGAGCACACAGCGGAGGGTTCTGGACATGGGACAGCTCCTGGATGGGGAGGTCGTGGATCGGGCAGCGGACGCCCGCGTGGGGCGCCTCGCGCCGTAGGTCGGCATATCGGCCTGATGGGGTGTGGCCCCGGCCGGATGCTCAAATTTCATACCGGCGTACCCCGTTGGTCCAGCCCATTGAGCTGGCAATAGCCTGCATGGCACGGAAGTAACAGGGCCGCATTGCTGGGGAAATGATGACCATCCCGACAAATTCCATCGAACTGCCGCGGCTGGACGCCCGGGCCGTCGCCGTCTTCGAGTACGCGCTGTCGCAGGGCAGCCTCAAGAGGTGGCCGCCCGACGCGCCCGGGGCCCTCGGCATGAGCCTGGAGGAGGTCGAGGGTGCCTGCCGCACGCTGCTGCTGCTCCGGCTGCTGCGCCCGGCGCCCGGCAGCCCCGACGAGCTGATACCGGTCAGCCCGGACGCGGCCGCGGCGGAGGCGGTCGGCCCGCTGGAGGCCCAGGTCGCGCAGGCCGCCGCGCACGCCCAGTCCGTACGCGAGGATCTGCGCTCCCTGATACCGCACTACCGCGCGGCCCGACGCGAGCGCGACCACCAGCAGGGCGTGGACGTGCTGCCCGACCTCGCGGCCGCCTCGGCGATGCTCACCGAGGAGTCGGCCCGCTGCCGGGAGGAGGTGTTCAGCATCCAGCCGGGCGGCGGCCGGGCCCCGCACCGCCTCGGGGACGCCATCGAACGGGACCTCGCGATGCTGCGCCGCGGGGTGGGGATGCGCACCCTCTACCAGCACTCGGCGCGCGCCAGCCTCTCCACCCAGGGGTACGTGGAGACCCTCACGCAGGCCGGCGCCGAGTACCGCACCGCCGCAGAACTTCCGGACCGGGCCGTGGTGTTCGACCGCTCGGTGGCCTTCCTGCCCCGGCGCACCGAAGGCGGTCCGGGCGAGGGGGCCGTACTGGTCCGGGACCCGGACGTGGTGGCGTACCTGTGCCGGGTCTTCGACCAGCACTGGTCCGGCGCGACCCCGTTCCACGGCAGCAGCGAGGCCGCGTACAAGGAGGTCGGCCCGAGCCTGCGCCGGGCGCTGGTCGGGCTGCTGGCCGAGGGCGCCAAGGACGAGGTGATCGCCCGGCGGATGGGCATGTCCCTGCGCACCTGCCGCCGCCACATCGCCGACCTGCTGGAGGAGCTCGGCGCCGAGAGCCGGTTCCAGGGCGGCGCCCTGGCCGAACGCGCCGGACTCACCTCTGCGGAATAGCCCGCCTCGTCAACGCCACTGCCCACCTCGTCAACGCGGCTGCCTACACCGCCATCTCATCCGCGCTCAGGCTCGCTTCCCACTCGGGTGAGGGACGGAGCAGGTGAGCCGAAGGGCTGTCCGTCGAGCGTCCAGTGGGGGTCGGGCGCGATGCCCAGCGCCGCGTAGACGTGGGCGGCGACATCGGCGTGGCGGAGGCCGGCCGACGTGGTGGAGGGGGGTGAGGCCGGGGCCGCTCGCGGCGATCCAGGCGGTGCGCTCCAGCGTGCTCCGGCCGCCGTGCCCGCCTTCGTCGCGGTGGCCGTGGTCGGTCACCGCGATGACGGTCCACTCCTCGGACCGGACGTCGGGACGCCCGCGTACGGCGGTGAGGAGCTCTCCGAGCCGTCGGTCGGCGGCCTCGATCGCCCGCCGGTACTCGGGGCCGCAGCCGAGGAAGTGGGCGGTCTCGTCGACGGCACCGAGGTAGACGAAGGAGGCGTCGAGGTCCTCGCCGGAGCCGAGGACCCGCACGGCTTCGGCGGTCACGCTCTGGTCGGACTCCTCCCAGGCCTGCGGGGTGTCCTCCCTCGGTGCGATGTACGAGAGCCTGCTCGGGGCCGCGAGGAGCGGGCCGCCCTGCCGGGCCAGGAACAGCGGCTCCCAGCCGCCGGCCGCGAAGGTCCGCAGCCCCCGCTCGGCGGCCAGGCGGGTGGTGAAATCGGGGAACACCCCGAGCCGGTTTCCGGTGAAGTTGTTGCCCCAGACTCCGTGTTTGGCCACGCCGACACCGCAGAGGACGGTCGCCCAGCACGGGCCCGACATGGTGGGTGTGTCCTCGTCGATGTGGACCGGCGCGAGGAAGCCGGCGTTCGCGATGTCGTCGAGGTTGGGGGTGTCGAGCAGCGGCAGCAGGTCGAGGCGGACGCCGTCGATGCCGACGACCAGGACGCGGGGTGTGGCCACGTTCTCGGGTCCTTCGTGAGTCGGGTGCGGAAACCGGGGGCGGAAAGCTGTGCGGGGCGCGGGGAGCAGACCCGGGTGCGGAGAGCGGAGCCGGGTGCGGAGAGCGGAGCCGGGTGCGGGAAGCAGGGAGGGGCGGGAGTTCAGTCGGTCCGGCGCAGCCGGATCAGGCGGCTGGCGTAGTCGCCGACGGGCAGCCGCAGGTCGATGCCCTGCCGGGTCAGGACGGCGCCGCTGTGCGTGGTGCCCTCGTCGACGTCCAGGTAGCGGGCCGTGGGGTCCAGGGCCGGCAGGGCGAGCCCGGAGGGCTGGTGGCCGAAGCGGGTTGCGGGGCGCCAGGCGAGGACGGCGTGTTCGGCGCCGTCCGAGGACGCGTAGTGCACGGCCGTCACTCCGCGGTGGCCGGTCAGGCGGTACTGGCGGCCGTGCTGGACCAGGGGGCGGATCTCCTTGTACCGGGCGACGAGCCCGGCGGCTGCGTCGAGCTCCTCCTCGGACCAGCCGGCCAGGTCTCCGCCGAGGCCGAGCGCTCCGGCCATGGCGACGTGGAAGCGGAACCGGAGAGGGGTGGTGCGGCCCGTCGCGACGTTGGGGCTGTCGGTCACCCAGGCGGCCATCGTCTGGGCGGGGAAGAGCTGGCTGAAGCCGTGCTGGATGCCGATCCGGTCGACGGGGTCGGTGTTGTCGGAGGTCCAGGCCTGATCGGTGCGGGCGAGGACGCCGAGGTCGACCCTTCCGCCGCCGCCCGCGCAGGCCTCGATACGGAGGCCTGGGTGGTCGGCGCGGAGGCGGTCCATGACCCGGTAGACGGCGCGGGTGTGGTCGATCCACAGCCGGTCGGGGTCCGGATGACCGGCCCATCCGGCTTCGGTGACGACCCGGTTGGCGTCCCACTTGAGCCAGTCGACGTCGTGGTCGCGCACCAGTCGGTCAAGGGTCCGGTGGGCCCAGGCCTCGACGTCCGGGCGGGCGAAGTTCAGCATGAGCTGGTTGCGCAACTCGGTGGCGTCCCTGGTCGCCGCGTGGACGACCCAGTCGGGATGGGCGCGGTAGAGGTCGCTGTCGCGGTTGACCATCTCCGGTTCCACCCACAGTCCGAAGGCCATGCCCAGGCGGTGCACCTCGTCGGCCAGCGGGCGCAGCCCGTCGGGGAACGCCTCGGGCCGGGGTGTCCAGTCGCCGAGGCCCGCCCGGTCGTTCGTACGGCCGCCGAACCAGCCGTCGTCGAGGACGAAGAGCTCGGCTCCCAGCCGGGCGGCCAGCCGGGCCAGCCGGAGCTGGCCGGGTTGGTCGACGTCGAAGCCGGTGGCCTCCCACGAGTTGTAGACGACGGGCCGGTCACGGTCGGGGGCGGGCAGGACGTTGCTGCGCAGGTGGGTGTGCCAGGCGCGGCTGGCGGCGCCGAAGCCCCCGGGGGTGTAGAGGCCGGCGAAGACGGGGGTGTGCAGGATCTCGCCGGGTCGGAGCGTCCAGCTGAGGCCTTCGTGGCCGAAGCCGCCGGTCCAGGTGGTCCGGCCGACCGGGTCGCGGTGCACGGTGATGCGCCAACTGCCGCTCCAGGCGAGGGCGGTGCTCCAGACCTGGCCGTCTTCCTCGCCGGCGGTGCCGTCGTCGAGGGCGAGCCAGGGGCCGGCCTGGTGGCTGGTGAGTCCGCGGCGGCTGGTGAGCACGGTCTCGGCGACCGGGAGCCGGTCGCGGTGCAGCTGGAACTCGCTGTTCCAGCCGCCCACGAGATGACTCAGGCGGTAGTCGGGCAGTTCCGGCACCGTCCAGCCGGCCGAGTCCAGCCGGTCGACGGTGATCGGGCCCGAACCGTCGGCGCCGGTGTGGGCGAGTTCCACCCAGCGCTCGATGACGTCACTGTCGGGGCGGACGCGGTAGCACAGTTCGGCGGCCAACGGATAGCGGCGGTCGGCCAGGTGCAGGCGCAGCTCGCCGCCGTGGACCGTGTGCCCGGTGAAGGACCACTGGGCGCCGCGGGTGCCGTCGGCGAACCGTACCTGGAGGCCTGCGGGCCCGAACCGCGCACCGCTCTGCGGGGCCCACTCGTCCGGAGCGGGGTCTGCCGCGAAGCTGCTCGCGGCGGGTGAGGTGGCCGCGGGCAGGCCCGCGAGGGCGTCGGTGTCGAGCACCGGCCCCCAGTACAGGTGCCGGGGGCTGCCGTCGGCGCCGACGCGCACGGCGTAGACGCTGTTCGGGGTCCGCAGGACGGCCAGCGCGCGGACGGGATCGAAGGAGACGGGCGAGAGCACGGGAGTCAACAGGTGGTCCCAGGGGTGGGGAGCGAGGATGAGGACCAGGCGCGGACGGACGACCGGGCATGGCGAACCAGGCCTGAAACGCATGGAGTTGGGCCAGAGAGTAAGACCGCCCCAGCGGGAAAATCAATACTGGACGAAGTTATTTATTTACCGGTAGGTTACCGCCGTGTTTCCCAACCACTCCCGGCCACTGGTCACCGCTCCGGCCGAAACCGCCATCCTCGCCCTCCTGTTGGCCGAGAGCCCGCTCAGCCGAGTGGAGCTGGCCCGCAGGACGGGCCTGTCCTCGACCGCGGTGACCAAGGCCGCGCGCCCGCTCATCGACGACGGCTACCTGCACGAACTTCCCCCGGAGCGCACCGCTCCAGGGGCCGGACGCCCCGTCAACCCGCTCGCCGTCACTCCCGACCGGGAGTTCTTCGTCGGCGTGAAGATCAGTGCCGACACCGTCTTCGGCACGATCTGCGACCTGCGGGCGCGGATGCGCACCACCGCCAGCAGACCGCTCGCCGACCGCGACCCGGCCGCCGTGTGCGCGCTGCTGACCGACCTCGTCGCCGAACTGCTCGACGCGGAACCCGAATACCGCACCCGCACCCGGCACTTGGGCATCGCGGTCTCGGGTGACGTAGACCGCCCCAGCGGGCGCGTCCGCTACTCCCAGCTCCCCGGCTGGCGCGACGTGCCGCTGGCCGAGACCGTCGCCGCGGCCACCGGCCTGACCGTCACCGTGGAGAACGACGTCAAGGCCCTCACCGCCGCCGAGCACTGGTTCGGCGAGGGCATCGGCACCGAATACTTCGCGCTGGTCACCATCGGAGCCGGCATCGGCTCCGGGATCGTCGTCAACGGCGAGCTGCTCACGGGCTCGTACGGCGTCGCCGGCGAGATGGGGCACATCAGCATCGACCCGGCCGGGCCGACCTGCCACTGCGGCCAGGTCGGCTGCGTGGAGGCGACGGCCTCCAGCAGCGCCATCCTCGCCTCGGTCCGCGGCGCCACCGGCCGCCCGGACCTCGACTTCGACGGGGCCGTCCAGCTCGCCCGCGGCGGAGAACCCGCCGCCCGCGACGCCTTCGCCCGCGCCGGCCGCGCGATCGGCACCGGCATCGCCATCCTGGTCAACCTGCTCGGGCCCGAGCGCGTCGTCGTCACCGGCGAAGGGCTCGACACGTACGACCTCTTCGGAGTGCACATCAAGGACGCCTACGCGGCGCACTGCTTCAAGGCGGCGGCGAAATGCCCGCTGACCCTGCGTCCGCTCCCCTGGGAGGAGTGGGCCCGCGGCGCCGCCGTCGTCGGCATCCAGGCCCTTTTCCCCTGACAGGCGTCACCACCGGATCCGGGCCGGGCCGGGATCCCGAGCACCAGCCAGAGCCTCCGGCGCGACCGATGTCCGTCACTGCCTGCCAGCCGTGAATGTCGGACACCGGCCACGCCGGCCAGCAACCGCACCCTCACACCCTCAGCCTGAAGGATTCGCCATGAGCGCACAGAGAGCCCAGCTTAGCCGCAGAGCATTCCTCGGCGGATCCGTCCTGTTCGTCGCCGGAGCGGCGGTCGGCTGCAGCACCGACCCGGCCGGCGGGGACTCCGCCGGGGCGAAGACCACCCTGAACGTCTGGTCCCACGCCTACGGTGAGGCGGGCACCCAGCAGGCCCTCACCCGCTACGCCACCGCGTTCACCAAGGCCAACCCGGACATCGCGGTCAAGGTCACCTGGACGCCCGGCGACTACGCCAGCAAGCTCAACGCGACCCTGCTCACCGACTCCGCCCCGGACGTCTTCGAGATCGGCGACTTCAGCGAGGCCCTGGCCCGGCGCGGCCAGATAGCCCCGCTGGACGACCTCTACGGCGACGCCAAGCCCGACTTCAACCAGGGCGACCTCGACGCGGTGACCGTCGACGGCAAGCTCTACGGCGTCAAGATGATCGACGACGTCATGATGCTCTACTACCGCAAGAGCGTGCTGTCCAAGGCCGGCATCACCCCGCCCGACACCTTCGACGCGCTGGTCGCCGCGGCCAAGGCCCTCACCACCAAGAACACCAAGGGCCTGTTCCTCGGCAACGACGGCCTGGGCGACAGCGCCATCCTGGCGGTGTGGTCCAACGGCGGCGACCTGGTCACCGACGGCAAGGCCGCCTTCGGCTCCGCGCAGGCCGCCGAGGCGGTGGCCGGTCTGAAGCGCCTGCACGACGACCGGTCCCTGCTGCTCGGCTTCACCACCGACTGGTGGGATCCCGCCGCCCTCACCCAGAACCTCGTCCCGATGCAGTGGGGCGGCCTCTGGTCGATGCCCGCCATCACGACCGCACTCGGCGACGACTTCGGCATCCTGCCCTGGCCCGCCTTCAAGGCCGGCGGCACACCGGCCGTGCGAGTCGGCGGCTGGATCAGCTGCGTCAACGCCAAGGGCAAGAACGTGGAGGCGGCCAAGAAGTTCGTCCAGTGGCTCTGGGTCCATCAGACCGGCCTGCAGAAGGACTGGTCGGAGAGCTACGGCTTCCACGTGCCGCCGCGCAAGTCCGTCGCCGCCTCCGCCGACAAGCTCGCCCAGGGCACCGCGAAGGAGACCGTCGAGCTGGCCGCCAAGTACGGCAGGCAGAACCCCGGCACCTGGAACACCGCCGTGAGCGCCCTGTTCAACGCGGCCGCGGCAAAGGTCGTCAGCGGGCAGGGCGAGGCGGCCCAGCTCATGGCCGAGGCGGCCAGGCAGGCCCAGATCGAGATCGACAAGCAGCGCGCCTGATGAAGTCCGTATCCGCGACCACGCTGCCCAACGAGCGTGCCGGGGGCCCCGCGGCCGAGCCGCGGGGCACCGCCCCCACCCGCCGGCCACGCCGGGACTGGCGGACCTGGGGCGCGTTCGCACTGCTCGCCGGACCCCTGCTGATCGGCCTGGGCGTCTTCAAGTACGTCGCCATCGGCTGGAGCTTCCTGCTCAGCCTCAGTGAGGCCCGCGGCACCATCGCCCTGGGGAACTGGGTCGGCCTCGACAACTACCAGGCGCTGCTCTCCGACGCCGTGTTCCGCAAGTCGCTCGTCCAGATCCTGCTGTTCACGGTGTTCATCGTGCCGGTGACCTTCGCCGCATCGCTCGGGCTGGCACTGCTGGTGCACCGGATCCGGCGCGGCCGGGCCCTGCTGCGCACCGCCTTCCTGATCCCGGCCGCCGTCTCCTACGTCGCAGCCTCCCTGCTGTGGAAGATGTGCCTGTTCAACGGGCTGCCGGCCGGCATCGCCAACTCGATCGGCGGCTGGTTCGGCATGTCCGCCGTCCCGTGGCTGCAGACCACCTCGCCGCCGCTGTACTGGGTCGCCCTCGTCACCCTCCGCCTCTGGCTCCAGGTCGGCTTCTACATGGTGCTCTTCCTGGCCGGTCTCCAGGGCATCCCCAAGGAGATCGACGAGGCCGCCGCCCTCGACGGTGCCACGGGCCTGCGCCTGCTGCGCAGGATCACCCTGCCGATGCTGCGCAACACCTCGGTGGCCGTCCTGATGCTGCAGTTCATCGCCGCGTTCCAGGCGTTCGACGAGTTCTACAACCTGTTCAACAGCGGGCTGTCCGGGACGGCGACGGCCCCGGTCCGGACCCCGCTGGTCTATCTCTACGACACTGCGATGAGCGCCCAGAACTACGGCCTCGGATCGGCCGGAGCCTTCGTCCTCACCGCCGTCATCGTCGGTGTGACCCTGCTCCAGGGCCGGTTCACCGGATTCGGCAAGGGTGACGAGTGAGCGCCATGACAGCCATGACAGCCATGCGAAAGCTGCCGCAGGTCCTGCGCCGGTCCGCGCGCGGCGTGTTGGCCGGCCTGCTGATGGTGGTGTTCCTGACACCCTTCTACCTGATGCTGCGCAACGCGCTGATGGACACCAGGAGCCTCACGTCGCCGCACTGGACGTGGTGGCCGTCGACGATGCACTGGGAGAACTTCAGCTCCCTCTTCAGTGATCCCGCCCTGCACATGGGTCAGGCCCTCGGCAATTCACTGCTGATCGCCGCGATCACCGCGCCGGTGTCGACGATCCTCGCCTCCGCCGCCGGATACGCCCTCGCGCGGATCCCGGTGCCCGGACGCGGCGTCCTGCTCGCCCTGGTGGTGGCCACGCTGATGATCCCCAGCTCGGTGACGTTCGTGCCCACCTTCGTCGTCGTGGGCTCGATGGGCGGGGTCAACACCCTGTGGGGAGTCATCGCACCCGGGCTGTTCAACCCCTTCGCCGTCCTGCTCTTCCGCAACTTCTACCTCCAGTTCCCCACCGAGATCGAGGAGGCCGGACGCCTGGACGGGCTCGGCTGGCTCGGCCTGTACCGCCGGATCGCACTGCCGTCGTCCGGGGCGATGCTCGCCTCGCTCGGCGCGCTCGCCTTCATCGAAAGCTGGAACTCCTTCCTGTGGCCGCTGGTCATCGGACAGGACCCGTCGGCGTGGACGGCCCAGATCGCCCTGTCGACCTTCCTCACCTCACAGACCATCAACCTGCCCGGCCTGTTCGCCGGAGCGGTCGTGACCATCACACCGCTGGTGGTCATGTTCCTGGTCGCTCAGCGCTACATCGTCGAAGGCATCGCCACCAGCGGCCTCAAGGGCTGAGCCGACCTCCCCACCGTCCCCACCGCAAGGAGCGCCACGGCAATGCCACGACTGGAGATCGCCGGAGACGGCTTCCGTCTCGATGACCGACCGTTCCGCATCATCTCCGGCGGACTGCACTACTTCCGCGTCCACCCGGAGCAGTGGGCCGATCGGCTCCGCAAGGCACGCCTGATGGGGCTCAACACGGTCGAGACCTACGTCCCGTGGAACCTCCACTCGCCCCGGCGCGGGGAGTTCCGGCTGGACGCGGGCCTCGACCTGCCCCGCTTCCTCGACCTCGCCGCCGCCGAAGGACTGCACGTCCTGCTGCGTCCCGGACCGTACATCTGCGCCGAGTGGGAGGGCGGCGGGCTGCCCTCCTGGCTGCTCGCCGACGAGGACATCGAACTGCGCAGCCGCGACCCGCGCTACCTGGAGGCGGTGGACGGCTACCTCGGCGCCCTGCTGCCGCCCGTACTGCGCCACCTCTCCACGCGCGGCGGCCCGGTCCTCGCCGTCCAGTTGGAGAACGAGTACGGCGCGTACGGCGACGACTCCGGTTATCTGCAGGACCTGGCGCAGCTGCTGCACCGGCACGGCGTCGACGTACCGCTGTTCACCTGCGACCAGCCCTCCGACCTCGAGCGCGGCGGCCTCGACGGCGTCCTGCGCACCGTCAACCTCGGCAGCCGGGTGGACGCCGGGCTCGCCGAACTGCGGACGCGGCAGCCGTCCGGGCCGCTGATGTGCAGCGAGTTCTGGATCGGCTGGTTCGACCGCTGGGGCGGCACCCATGTCACCCGCAGCGCGGCCGACGCCGCGGCGGACCTCGACCGGCTGCTCGCGGCCGGAGCCTCCGTCAACATCTACATGTTCCACGGCGGGACCAACTTCGGCTTCACCAACGGCGCCAACGACAAGGGCACCTACCGCCCGACCGTCACGTCGTACGACTACGACGCGCCCCTGGACGAGGCCGGCGACCCCACCCCCAAGTACGCCACCTTCCGCGAGGTCATCGCCCGGTACGCGCCCGTCCCCGAGGATCCGGTACCCGCCCCCGCCCCCAAGCTCGCCCCCGCCGTCGCCGAGCTCTCCGCCTGCGCCGGCTTCCTGGACCAGCGCGAGCGGCTCGGCAGCGCGGTCCACGCCGTCCGCCCGCAGGTCATGGAGCAGCTCGGCCAGTCCTTCGGATTCGTCCTCTACGAGACGGCGCTCGCGGCGGCCGGGCCGGCGGTCCTGCGCGTCGCCGGGGTGCACGACCGCGCCCAGGTCTTCGTCGACGGCCAGCCGGTCGGCGTCCTGGAACGCGAGAACCACGAGCACACCCTCACCTTCCACGCCCCCCGGTCCGGCGCGCAGCTGGCCGTGCTGGTGGAGAACCAGGGCCGGGTCAACTACGGTCACGGCGTGCACGACCGCAAGGGGCTGCTCGGCGAGGTCACCGTCAACGGGCGGGCCCCGGAAGGCTGGTACAGCCGGCCGCTACCGCTCGACGATCTCGGCGGGCTCGGGCTCTCCTTCACCGCGTTCGAGCCCGCCGCTCCCCCGGTCGGCCCGGCCTTCCACCGCGGACACCTGGACATCGAGCGACCGGCCGACGGCTTCATCTCCCTGGACGGCTGGACCAAGGGCCACGTCTGGATCAACGGCTTCGCACTCGGCCGGTACTGGTCCCGGGGCCCGCAGACCACGCTCCACGTCCCCGCGCCGACCCTGAAGGCCGGCCGCAACGAGATCACGGTCCTCGAACTGCACGGCTCCACCACCCGCACCGTGGAACTGCGGGGCGCACCCGATCTGGGCCCCACCGAAGACTGACGGACACGCCGCCCCGCGAGGCAGTCATCGCGGATCGCGGATACTCGTTCCGCCGGCCCTGCACTGGTGTGCGACGATCACTCGTCGCACACCACCCTGGGGGGCATGCCAACGGCATCGGCGTCTGCGAGACGCCCGATGTCCACCGCACTGACGTGCCTGCTCGCCGTCCTCGCCGCACTCCTCCTGCCGGTGAGCGCCGCTCAGGCCGCGCCGGTCGCTCAGGACTGCGTCGGAGTCGCCGAGGGGCGGTACGCAGGTCAGTTCACCGCGGCCGGGCAGACGCACTGCCTGGAGCTGCCGAGCCCGCAGGGCGCCCGGATCGCGGCCCTCACCTCGCTCGGCGGCGCGGGCGTGACCGTCCAGGTCGAGGTCGTCGACCGAACGGCACCGCGCCGTGCACCGCCGGTGCTCTCGGCTGGGGCGACTGCGCCCCGTGGACCTGCGCACGGCCCCCGCCGGCATCTGGAACATCAACGTCGACGCGCTCGGCACCTCGTACGCGAGCGGGACGCTGACGGTGACGCCGCCCGCGGTCTCCGGCCTGGGTACGTACAAGCCGATCACTCCCACCCGGCTGATGGACACCCGTGAAGGCCTGGGTGTCCCCAAGGCCAAGGTGGGCGGAGCAGGAACGGTCACCCTGCAGGTCACCGGCACCGCCGGAATCCCCGCGAGCGGAGTCACGGCCGTCGTCCTCAACGTCACGGCCACCGACCCCACCGCAGGCAGCTACGTCTCCGTCTACCCCAACGGCACCACCCGCACCAGCGCCTCCAACCTCAACTTCACCGCAGGGCAGACGATCCCCAACCTCGTGGTCGTCCCCGTCGTGAACGGAAAGGTCAGCTTCTACAACAACGCGGGATCGGTCGACCTCATCGCCGACATCGCCGGCTACTACACGACGAAGTAACGCCAGAGAGACTCACCCTGCGCCGGCCGGCCCGTCGGCCGGAGCAGGGTGAGGGAACCGTCGGGCCGCGCACCGTGTCTTCACGGGCGTCGGGACCTGCAGGCCGTCAGCGGGAGAGGGCTGCGAGGCTCGCGAGCAGGTGTGCGGACTCGGGGTGGTGGAAGTCGGAGTGCGAGCCCGCCGGGGACAGGCGGCTCACCCGGCTGCCCCGGAAGCGCCAGCCGGCGTCGACGTTGACGATGCGGTGGTCGAGCAGTCGGCGTGTGTACGGCTCGTCGACCGTGAGCATCCGCGTGGAGTACTGGGGCACCGGGGCCGTGCCCACTCCGGAGTGACCGATTCCGGCAGCGCCCTCGGCCCTCAGGTGCCAGAAACCGGTGGCGCGGTCCCAGCGGGAGTGGGTCAGGACGAGCGGGCCCTGCAAGGGTGCGGCGGGCCGGTTGTCGGTGGGGAACAGTGCGGGGAACATCGTGTCGAAGCTGTTGCGCGGCGCGGCCATCTGGAAGACGAGGGCGCTGTCCACCGTGAACGGCCGCCGCGGGTCGGCCGGGTTGCCCCAGCCGAGCACGCGGGGGGCCGTCGGCGCGTCGGCCGCCCATTGGACCGCTTCGCACAGGAACCGTCCGCCGAAGGAATGCCCGAGCAGGTGCAGGTACTGCCCGTTGCGGTTCCGCAGCACCGCCGGGTCGGTGGGATCCGTCCGGTGCGTGTCCAGGTAGCCCAGCAGATGGCCCAGGACGTGGCCGGCCTGCCCGGTTCCCGGTGTGCTCATGGCGTGCGCGCGTTCCCGGATGCGGCGGTATCCGGCGGGGCTCGGCAGGCTGGAGGACGGCCAGCAGACGACCACGCACCACGGCCGGTACCCGTCGGCCAGCCCGGCGTAGAGGTCCGGTCGGGCGGCGGTCAGCTCCCGGGCCTGGCGCAGCAACTTCGTCGCGCTGCGAAGAGCGGTGTCCGGAGGGGTCTGCCAGCCGTGCACGTAGACGTACAGGTCGGTCGCCCGCTCCGGGACGCGCAACTCGCGGGCGAGGTACTCGGCCAGCCGATCGGGCCGGACGGGTGCCGAGGCTCCGGCCGGGCGCAGCCGGCCCTTCTCGTCCAGGTGGACGACGGTCTGCGTCACGTGCGGGGACTGCTTCACTGTGCCTTCTCCAGTCTGCTGTCGATGCCGCAGTACACCGAGTAGGCCAGACCCAGCGGGTTGTGGAACCGGTCGGCGTACCAGCGGACCAGCCCCAGGGCGATCTCACCCGCCGTGCTGTCCCCGCTGAGATAGCGGTCCAGGAATTCCAGGGCGTACTCGGAGGCGAAGAGCTGGGGTATGTCGAACTGCGGCCCGATGACCCCGTCCGCCCCCAGGTTGACCAGCGCCGCGCCGAGGTGTTTCATCCCGGGTTCCGGAGCCGTCTGGCCCGTGTGGCAGGCATTGAGCAGGACGAAGGGGCGGAAGAGCGCGTCGCCGGACGTCGTGTGCCGACGGCGCTTGAGCAGGACCAGATCGGCGTCGATGGGCTGGCTGTCGGACAGTTTGACGGCCAGGTGGGGGTGGGGCGATCCGTTCTCCACGAACGCGCCGTGGCACCAGAAGTACATGACGTCGTCGTGCAGGACGGGGGCGGCGAGATCGCCCAGCAGTTCCTCCGAGTCGGTGCGCACCGTCAGCTGGGAGCGTTCCTCCAGCAGCTTGCGGACCTCCGGCGCCCGGCCGACGGTGTCGAGCGTGACGTCGGTGTTGAGGCTGGTGACGGGGAGCGCACGGGCCAGGACCTCGCGCTGGGTGCTGGGAAAGGCCTGCGCGCCGGTCTGCTCGATCTGGTGCCGGTAGCCGAGGAACCCTTGCAGGGACGGGGCGCCCCCGGGCGGCTCGACGGCGAGCATCGGCCAGGGCAGGTGCAGGTCCGAGTCGAACGAGACGCGCAGGCCCTCCTCACCGGCGAGCGTACCCACGAGGAAGGCGCGCAGCTCGGTCATCGGACGGTCCGTTCCCTCCAGGAGGCGCTCCAGGAGGTATTGCCCCTCGTCGGCGAGCTCCTCCGTCATGCGGTGGGAGAGCTCGGCGTACACGGACAGGTCCACCTCGTCGCTGAAGGGGTGGCCCCCCACGGGCATGCCGTCCTCGTCCTGCGGCTGGTAGTGGACGAGCCGGCTGCTCCAGACGCCGCGAAGCCGGGCCGCCGCCCGCAGGAGCTCGTTCGCGGAGACGTTGAGGTAGGCGTTCGGCGTTCCGTAGTACGGAGTGCGCTGCCCGGCACGGAAGGCCGACAGGTGCAGCCGGTCAGGGCTGTGCTGGCGGAGCATCACCACCAGGTCGAGGGGCGGCTTGGCACGGACCGGGCTGTCGGGACGGCGCTGCCGCGGGGGCAGCGCCGTGAAATCGAGCGAAGGGTTGTGGATCACGTCCACAGAGAGCTCTTTGGTCACCTGCTCACTTCCTCCTGCGGCCACGTGCGTCGGATGCGCCGTGGGAACGGGCGTCCTCCGCCACGTCGATGCCGGCTTCCACGTCCTGGAGCACGACGCCCATGTCCCGGTCGTACACGGTGAGTCGCAGGCGGTGTTCGCCCGGCTCGGACGCCGTGAAGACGAAGACGGCGGGCCGGCCTCCGGAGACGTACTCGGCGACCGCGGGCTCCACCGTCGCGGCCGAGCGTGTCGCGGCCACCAGGAGCAGCAGCGGCAACGGCTGTGCCGGCGACGGCTCCGTCCGTCCCGGCGACGCCTCGGTTCCCCGCACTTCCGGCGCGCCGGATTCGGCCTCCCGGTCTTCCGGTTCGCCGGATTCCGCCTGCCGGTCTTCCGGTTCGCCGGACCGTTCCAGGCGGACCTCGACGCCGACCGCCTCTCCGACGCTCACCTCATCGGCCAGGAGCCTCAGCCGGACCGTCCACGACGGGTGGGACGCGGCCAGTCGCCGCCGTATCTCCTGGACCCGGGGGTGGTCGCGTCCCAGCACCCCCTCCCAGGCCGCCGCGAGACGGGCACCGGCCACGGGGCCGTCGCCGCCACCGGCCGCGGCGCGGGCGAGGAACAGGCCGGTGCGGCTCTCCAGCGTGTCGGGGTGCGCCTCTCCCAGGACCTGCCCGCGCCCGGAGGCGACCGCCGCGAACAGTGCCACCGCCCGCTCCCAGTCTCCCGCCTCTCCGTAGGCCCGGGCGAGCGCGTCGATGGCGGTGGGGTGGGTGCGGTCCTGCATGCGAACCCGGCACGCCATCACGGTCGCCAGCGCGTCCCGTCCCCGCTGGTGGGCGGCGCCGACGCCCTCAGGTGTGTCGGGGTGGCCGAGGCCGAGGACTCGCGAACGGTCGGCGATGACGCTCTCGAACAGGGCGATCGCGCGGCTGGTGTCGCCCGCCAGCAGACAAACGTAAGCGAGCCGCTCGCGGCTGGCGAGGGCCTCCTCGTGATCGGCTCCGAGCGCCCGCACGTGGTCGTCGACCAGCTGCTCGCACAGGGAGACCGCGTGTTCCGAGGGGCCGTCGGGCAGCGCGGCGAAGCTGAGGGCGAGGGCGCTGCGGACGTCCAGGGTGTCGAGGTGGTCGGGGCCGTGCACCCGTCGGCAGTCGCCGGCCAGCTCCTCGTACAGCGCCACGGCGCGGGCATGTTCACCGGCGTCGCGGCAGACGACGGCCAGGTTGGCCCGGCTCGTCAACGCGTCGGGATGGTCCGCGCCCTGGATCCGCCTGCGATCCAGGGCGAGCGCCTCCGACTCCCGCAGTGCCGTCTCGTACTGCCCCACCAGCCGACGCGTGATCCCCAGCCCGCCCCGGCACGCCAGCGTGTCGACGTGGTCCACGCCCAGCACCCGTACGGTGTCCGCGAGGACCTCCTCGTACAGCTCGAGTGCCCGTGGGTACTGCCCGGCATGTCGGTGCGAGAAGGCGAGCCATTGCCGCGTGGCGAGCGTGTCGGGGTGGTCCGCGCCGAGGACCCTGCGGCGGTCCGCGACCAGCTCCTCGTACAGACTCAGGCAACGGGGGTGAGCACCGGCCTGGCGATGGGCGTTGGCCAGGTGCTGCCGTGCCCGGAACGTGCTGGGGTGGTCGGGGCCGTGCACCCGGTGGGAGTCGTCGGCCACCGCTTGGTACAGCGCGACCGCACGGGCGTGGTCACCGGCGTCACGGCACGCATTGGCGAGGTTCGACCGGCTCACCAGCGTGGCCGCGTGGTCCCTCCCCTGGATCCGCGTACGGTCCGCGACCAGCGCCTCCATCTCCCGCACCGCCGCGCCGTACCGCCCCGCCTCCTGGAGGGCGAAGCCGCGCCCGTTGCGACACAGCAAGGTGTCGACGTGGTCCGCGCCCTGCACGCTTTCGAGGGCCGCCAGCACCTCCCCGTACAGCTCCACGGCCCGCTGGTGGTCACCGGCCGCGTTGAGGGCTCCGGCCAGGTCCCTGCGGATGTTGAGCACCCGCCGGTGCCGAGGCCCGTGGATCCGGGTCAGGTCGGTGACGAGCCGCCGGAGCACGTCGACGGCCCTGCGGGGGTCATCCGCCTGCCAGTGGGTGTAGGCGATGTTCGTGCGGCTGGTCAGGGTGCTCGCGTGGTCCGCGCCCTGGATCCGGGTGCGGTCGGCGACCAGCGCCTCGTACTCCCGCAGGGCGTCGGCGTACCGTCGCGCGGCCAGCCATGCCCCGGCCAGCACTTCCCGGGTGAGGAGCGTGTCCGTGTGATCCGCGGCCCGCACGCGGAGTTGGTCGCTCAGCAGGCTCTCCAGGAGCCGGGCGACGCGCACGTGCTCTTCGGCCGCACCGCGCGCCAGGGCCAGGTCCAGCCGTACCCGGAACGTGGTGGGGTGGTCGGCGCCGTGGACCCGGCGGCAGTCGTCGACCAGCTCTTCGTACAGCGCGACGGCGCGGGCCTGGTCGCCGGCGTCACGGCAGGCGTAGGCGAGATTCGAACGGCACACCAGTGTGGCCGCGTGGTCCACCCCCTGGATCCGCGTACGGTCCGCGACCAGCGCCTCGTACTCCCGCACCGCCGCCCCGTACCGCCCCGCCCTCTGAAGGGCGAAGCCGCGCCCGTTGCGACACAGCAAGGTGTCGACGTGGTCGGCGCCCCGCACCCGCGCGGATTCCTCGACGAGCCGCTCGAACATGGTGACGGCTTTGTCGTGGTCTCCCGCCTTCCGGTAGGCCTCGGCGAGGTTGCCGAGGGTCTTGAGCGTGCGCGAGTCGTCCGCCCCCTGGACCTCCGTGCGCTCCGCGGCCAGCTCGTCGAGCAGTTCCGCGGCACGGCGGGCGTCTCCTTCGTCGCACCAGGTCAGGGCCAGGGACTCCCGGGCGTCGAACACGTCGGGGTGCCGAGGGCCCTGGACACGCATCCGGTCCGCGATGAGCCGCTCGTCCAGCGTGGCCGCCCGCCGGTGGTCACCGGCGCGGCGGCAGACGAAGGAGAGCCACGCTCGGATGTTCAGTACGTCGGGGTGGTCGGGACCCTGCACCCGGGTGTGGTCCGAGAGGAGTTCCTCGAAACCGGCGATGGCGCCGCCCGTGTCACCGGCCAGGTCGCGCGCGTAGTTGAGGCCGATCCGAGCGCTCCGGGTGTGCGCGTGGTCGGGGCCCAGGACGCGGGTGCGGTCCGCCACCAGGGCGGTGAACTCGGCCACGGCGGCGTCGAACCGTCCCGAGAGCCGCAGGATGTACGCCAGCGCGTTACGGCTTTCCAAGGTGTCGGGATGGTCCGTGCCCAGCACCCGGACGCGGTCTGCGACGACCGGCTCGCACCACACCATGGCCTGGGGGTAGTCGCCCGCCTTCCGGTACATGTAGGCCACGCTGTCGCGCGCATCGAGGGTGGCGGGGTGGTCGGGGCCCTGGGTGCGCGTGCGGCGTGACACCAGGGCCTTGAGCAGCCGCACGGCCCGCGCGTACTCCTTGGCCGCCCCGTGGGCGAAGGCGAGGTTGTCGCGCGTCTTCAGGGTGGCCGGATGGCTGGCGCCCTGGATGCGGGTGCGGTCGGCCACCACCTCGGTGTACATGCTGATCGCGCGCTTGTGGTCGCCCAGATCGCGGTACGCGGAGGCCAGTTTCTCGCGGTCGTCGAGGGTGGCGCGGTGGTCCGGGCCCTGGACGCGCGCACGGTCCGCGACGATCTCTTCCAGCTCCCGCACCGCCCGCTCCGCGTCGCCGGCGCACTGCCGTGCGTAGGCGAGGTCGGCGCGGGTCCCGATGGTGTCGGGGTGGTCGCCGCCCAGGAGCCGGGTGCGGTCCGCGGCGATGGACTCGAGACCGGCGATCGCCGCGGAGAAGTCCTTGGCCACGCGATGGGCGTGCGCGAGCCAGCCCCGGCTGGTCAGGGTGTCCACGTGATCGGCCCCGAGGACGCGGGCCCGGTCGGCGATCGCCTCCTCGTAGAGCAGGACGGCTCGCTGGTGGTCGCCGGCGTCCAGGCAGGCGTAGGCGAGGCTGCTCTTGCTGTCGAGCGTCGGCGCGGCGTCGGCGCCCAGCAGGGCGGTACGGTCGCGGACCACGGCCTCGTACTCCGCGACGGCGCGCCGGTGGTCGCCCGCCATCTGGCGCGCGTACGCGAGGCCGTCGCGGCTGTCGAGCGTGTCGGGGTGCTCCGGGCCGAGGACGCGCGTGCGGTCGGCGACGACCGCCTCGAACTCACGGACCGCCACTTGGTGGTCGCCGGCCTTCCGCAGCGCGTACGCGTAGGTGTGCCGGGTGGCGAGGGTCGCGGGATCGTCGAGGCCGAGCAGACGGGCCCGGTCGGCGATCAGGCCGCGGCACAGCTGCACCGCCTTCTGAGGGTCGCCGTCCGTGCTCTGCACGTCGGCGAGGGTGTCGCGGCTGTCGAGGGTGGCCGGGTCGTCCGGTCCCCGCAACCGGGTGAGGCCGTCGACCACGGCTTCCATCAGCGTGACGGCGAGCGTCTTCTGGTCGCGCTCGATCAGCTCCCGCGCCGCCCGCTCGTAGAGCTGGACGGTCGCCTCGCGAGGCCGCCAACCGGCCGGGCCGGCGGCGGCGGCCAGGGCCTGGATGTGCGGGAGGATTTCCTGCCAGCGTGCCTGGACCGGACGCTCGGTGCGCGGTCCCTCGGGCAACGCCCGTACGAGGGCCGCCTCCGCCCACTCGCGGCCGGTCTTCAGCAGGGAGGGGCGGCCGGTGCCGCGCGCGGGGCCGGGCGGCGGGACGGAGTTGCGCAGCGTGGTCTGGACGAGCCGGTGGACGGTGACGTCCTGGTCGGTGAGCGTGATCAGGTTGTAGTCGGCGAGCAGGCGCAGGGCCCTGCGGATCGTGGATGCCCTTGCGCTCTCCACCTCCGTGTCCAGCGGCACCGAGAGGGCGGCGAGCGGCACGGCCTCGGGGGCGTACCAGGCGAGCGTGTGGAGCAGTGTGGCCGCCTGCGGGGCGGTCCGCTCCAGGGTCCGGAAGGTCGTGCGCCAGATCCGGGCGATGGTCCGGTCGGCGTCCTGTCCGTGACCGGCGGCGTCCAGCACCGTGGTGGGTGCCTGCGAGAGGAGGGCCCGGTACGCGGCGAAGGGCATGCGGTTCTGCCGCAGATAGGCGCCTGCCTGTGCCAGCGCCAGGGGCAGGTGGCCGAGCTCCGTGGCCAGGGCGTCGGCCTCACGGATCTGCTGCGGGGTCGGCTCCCTGTCGGGCATGGCCAAGTTGCACAGCAGGCTCACCGAGGGCTCCGCGGCGAGCACGTCGATGCGCAGCGCCTGTGCGCCCGCCCGCCAGCCGTCCGCGCGGCGGCTGGTGACGAGTTGGTGCCCGTGGCCGTGGAGCCGGCCGAGGTAGGGGTTGAGGTCGGCGGGGCTCTCGGCGTTGTCGAACACGAGGAGCCAGCCGTCGTGCGACTGGAGCCAGAGGATCGCCCATTCCGTCTGCTGGTCGGGCAGCGCGCCGAGGGCCCAGCTCGGGTGGAGCAGGACCGCGAGGTCGGCGAGGGCGGCGTCCACCTGCTCGCGGCTCTCGGCGACGATCCACCAGACGAGGGTGTAATCGGTGCGGTGTTCGCGGGCGTACCGCAGGGCGAGCGACGTCTTGCCGACACCGCCCAGGCCGTGCAGCGTCTGCGGCTGGGTGATGATCCCCTCACCCAGGCGCAGGGCCCGCTGGATGCTCGCCACGTCGTCGGTCCGGCCCACGAAGGTCTCGGTCCCGCTCAGCGGCAGGTTGTCCATGCCGGGCGGGGCGTCGATCGTGGTGGCGGCGACGACGGCTTCGGGCGGCACACTGGCCCGCCGCTCCGTGTGGGGATTGCCGTTGGCTTCGGCCGGCGCCTGCGAGCGGCGCACCATGAGGACGTCCGAGTCGGGCTGTTCGGCCGCCCTCCACTGGTGTAACCGCTCAGCTGTGATCACATTGGCCCCCCGTTGCCCGCGCTCGTTCGCGAAGCCGCACCGGGCTCCGCGAACTCACTCCCCTCGGCATGGTAACGACGAGCCTGACGTGGTGTCATGCGTTCGGCGGCGTCGTGCTCCCCACGTGATCCGCCGGGCCGACGATGCGGCCGTCGCGCAGTTCCACGACCCGGTCGGCGAGCTCGATCAGGTTGGGGTCGTGGGTGGCGACGAGGATGGTGACCGACTCGCTGCGCACCACCGCGCGCAGCAGTTCCATGATCGAGCGGCCGGTCTCCGAGTCGAGCTGGCCCGTGGGTTCGTCCGCGATGATCAGGTCGGGGTCGTTGGCCAGGGCGCGGGCCACCGCGACGCGCTGCTGCTGGCCGCCGGAGAGTTCGCCGGGGCGCTGCTCGGCGTGGTCCGCGAGGCCGACCAGGGCGAGCAGGGTCCGCGCGCGTTCCTCGCGCTCCTTGGCGGGGATGCGGCGCAGGCGCATCGGTACGCCGACGTTCTCGGCGGCGGTGAGGACGGGGATCAGGCCGAAGGACTGGAAGACGAATCCGATGCGGTCGCGGCGCAGGGCGAGCAGGCCCGGCTCGTCGAGGGCCGCCAGGTCGGTGCCGTCGAGGGTGATCCGGCCGCCGGTCGGGGTGTCGAGGCCGCCGACGAGGTTCAGCAGGGTGGTCTTGCCGGAGCCCGACCGGCCCCTGAGGGCGGTGAGTTCGCCGCGGCGGACCTCGAAGGACACGCCGCGCAGGGCGTGGACGGCCTGCGGTCCGCTGCCGAAGCTGTGGTGCACGTCGTCCACCACCACGATCGGCGCGCCGTCGCCCTCCCGTGCCGTCGCGACCGTCGCGATCGCCGCGACCGCCGCGACCGCCGACTCCGGTTCCTGATGGTCCCTCATGATCTGTACTCCCCCGTCGTGTTGTCCGCGCGGAGCGCCCTGGCCCGCGTCCCACGCGTCCCGCCTCTGCAACTTTCTGATCGCATTTGCGCATCTGTCACACCAATCACGCAAGACCCTTCCCTCTATCGTCCGAATCTGACAGCATCGTCCGCTATCCGGTACCGAGGGTCCGGACGGGGGAGGAACTCAACACGTGCTCGGCTTCGTCGTGCGCCGACTGCGCGGGCGATGGCCGCTCGCTGTCGCCGTACTGCTCACCGTACTGATCACCGCGACCGCTCTCACCGCGCTGACGGCCTTCACCCGCGGCGTGGGGGAGGAAGGGCTGCGGCGGGCGCTGACCGGCCCGGAACAACCCCGGACCACCGTCGTGGTCACCAGCAGCCACCCCGCCTCCGCCCGCGCCAAGGACGACGAGTCCGTCCGGGCCTTCACGGACGAGGTCTTCGGACGGCTTCCGGTGACCGCCGAGAGCGTGGCCCGCAGCCGTTCGTACGGACTCCCCGGCGCTGCCGCTTCCGGCCGCGACGCCGATCTGACCCTGCTCGCCGCGCTCGGCCGGGAGCACGTACACCTGCTCGCCGGCCAGTGGCCCGGGCCGGCCGCCGCAGCCGCCGGAGCCGGATCCGGAGCCGGCGCCCCGGCGGCACCGACGCAGGTGGCCGTCCCGCGCGCCGCGCTGGCGCGGCTCGGCCTGGCCGAGTCCGCGCTGCCCGCACCCGTCCGGCTGGACGACCGGTTCGGCGGACCTCCGCTGACCGTGCTGGTCACCGGCGTGTACCGGGCCGCCGATCCGGACGCCGGGTACTGGCGGCTCGACCCGCTCGGCGGCCGGGAGATCCAGGGCAACACCTTCGCCACCTACGGCCCGCTCCTGGTGGACGACAGCGCCTTCACGACGGGCGGTCTCCTCCAGGACTACCGCCTCACGCTGCTGACCCCGGACCTGCGCACGATCCGCGCCTCCGAGGCCGAGGCCGTCCGGACCGCGGCGAACCCCGCGGGAGCCTCCCTCGAACGCACCACCTCGCTCCGCGCCGCCACCGAACTGCCGCAGATGCTGGCCGAGCTGGACTCCGGCATGCGCGTCGCCCGGTCCACGCTGCTGGCGGGCGCGCTCCAGCTCGCCGTGCTGTCGACCGCCGCGCTGCTCCTCGTCTCCCACATCCTGACGGTCCGCCAGGAGCCGGAGCGCGTCCTGCTCACCGCGCGCGGTGCCTCCCGCCGGCGTCTCGGCGCGCTGAGTGCGGCCGAGTCGCTGCTGCTCGCCCTGCCCGCGGCCGTCCTGGCACCGCTGCTGACCCCGCCCCTGCTGCGCGTGTTCAGCCGGTTCGGACCGCTCGAACGGGTCCACCTGGAGATCCCGGACACCTGGCTGGTGTGGCCGGTCGCGGCCGGCTGCGCCCTGGCCTGTGTCCTGCTGACGACCCTGCCCTCCGTCCTGCGCGGCGCCTCGGCCGCCGTACTGCGCCGCGTGGGCAGCAGGCAGGCCCTGGTGACGGGCGCCGCCCGTTCCGGAGTGGACCTGGCCGTGGTGGTGCTCGCCGTCCTCGGCTACCAGCAGCTCTCGCAGTACGGGGGTACGGACGCCCCCGCGCCCGACGCCCCCGGCGGCGGGCTCGGCGTGGACCCGGTCCTGGTCGCCGCGCCGGCCCTGGCCCTGTGCGCGGGCACGCTGCTGGTCCTGCGGCTGCTGCCGTTCGCGGCGCGGGCCGGGGGACGGCTGGCGGCGCGCGGCCGGAGCCTGGGCCCCGCCCTGTTCGGCTGGCAGCTCGCCCGACGGCCCGGCCGGGCCACCGGGCCGGTGCTGCTGCTCGTACTCGCCGTCTCCAGCGGGATCCTGGCGCTCGGTCAGCACACCGCCTGGTCCGCGTCCCAGCGCGACCAGGCCGACTTCGCGACCGCCGGCGGCCTGCGGATCTCCGGGAGCAGCATGTCCCCGATGGGGCAGGGCGGACGCTACGGGGCGCTGCCCGGCGGGGACCGCCTGAATCCGGTGGTCCGCCGGGAGCAGCAGCTGCCGGGCGGGGGCGTCGCCGACCTCGTCGCGCTGGACGCCGCCAAGGTGGCCGAACAGGTACCGCTGCGCACGGACCTGCGCGACGGCCGCGCGATGCGGGAGCTGTTCGCGCCGCTCGCCGCGGGTGACCCCCCGAACGCCGCGGCCGGGTCCGGCGCCTCGGGAGCGGCCACCGCCCCCGCGGAGGGCCCCGGTGTCGCACTGCCCGGCTCGCCCCGCCGGATCGACCTCGACGTGACGGTACGGTCCGCCGGAACGAGCTGGGCGGCCGTGAGCCTGCTGCTGCGCGACCGGTTCGGGGCGACCTACGGGACGCCCTCGGTCACGCTGCCCGACAGCGGCGACGTCACCCTCCCCTTCCTCCTGGACGCGCTGACCGGAGCCCCGGTCGGTTCGGCCGCGGCTCCGCTGACGCTGGCGGGGATACGCCTCTCGTACGCCGGGGACGGCGGTCCCCCGGGCGACGGCAGCGAACTGGCCCTGCGGCGCATCGCCGTCTCCGACACCGTGGACGGCGGCGCCGTCCAGGTCGCCGTGCCCGGCCCCGCGGGCACGGGCGGCTGGCAGTCGGCGCCCGCGGAGAAGCCCGGCTCCCTGCGGGCTCCCGTACCGTCCCCGGTCCCCGCCGGTTCCACGGACCTGCTGCGGCTGCGCTACCGGGGCGGGGCGGGCACCGAGAAGGGTGTCACCGCCGTGCTGTTCCCGACGCCCGCGGCGCCGCCCGCCCCCGCGGTCCCTGCCATCGCCACCACCCGCTACCTGCGGTCCATAGGTGCCTCCGTGGGCGCGACGGTCCCCGTCACGCTGGACGGCGCGACCGTCCCGATGCGGATCACCGCCGCCGTGGACTCCCTCCCCGTGGCCGGACGGACGGCGCTCGCCGTCGACCTGCGCGTGCTCGGCCGGTACCTGCTGGAGTCCTCCGGTCAGCAGCCGGCCGCGCCCACCGAGTGGTGGCTGCCCGCGGCCTCGGCCGCCGACCCGGTCCCGGCCCGCGCGGCGGCCGAACTGCGCGCGGGGGCCAGGACCGAGCGCGTCCAACTGCGCGAGGAGATCACCGCGCGCCTGCTGGACGACCCGTTGAGCGCCGGCTCGCAGAGCGCGCTGGTCGCCCTCGCCGCCGCGTGCGCGGTCCTGGCGGCCATCGGCTTCGCGACCGCCACCGCCGCCGAACGGCGCGTGCGCGGCCGGGAGTTCTCGGTCCTGCTCGCGCTCGGCACACCGCGCCGGTCGCTGGCCGTGGCGTCCGCCGCCGAGGGCGGGGTGCTGATCGCCATCGGGACCGCGGTCGGGACCGCGCTGGGTGTCGCCCTCGTCCATCTGATGGCGCCCCTGGTCGTGCTGACACCCGCCGCCGGGCGGCCGTTCCCGCCCGTACGGGTGGACATGCCGTTCTGGCAGACGCTGCTGACGGCCGCCGCCATCGCCGCCGTTCCCCTGCTGTCGGCCGCGCTGAGCGGCCCCCGGGGCCGCGACATCGCCGCCCGGCTGCGCCCCGTGGAGGAGATGTGACCACCCCGCCGCCGTCCACCGGCACCCCGCCGCCTCCGGTCGCTGCCCCGCGGCCGCCCGCCGCCCCGAAGTCCGGGCCGCGGCCCGCGCCGTGGGTCCGGACCCGGCTGCGCGCGGCTCCGCTCGGCACCCTGCTCGCCGCCGCGCTGGCGTTCGTCGCCGTCCTGCTCGCCGCCGCACTGCCCCGGGCCCAGGACCGGGGCGCCGACCAGGCCCTCCGGTCCTTCCTGGACCACAGCGGGTCGACCCGCACCAGCCTTCAGGTGACCGCGGAGGCACCGCCGTCCGGGCAGAGTGCCCAGGCCCTGGACCGGACGCTGAAGAGCCTCCTCGCCCGTACCGGGAACACCTTCCACGTCGACGCCGACACGGTCGTCCACGGCACGCGGACCACCAAGCGGCAGCCTCTGCTGAATCCGGAACTGTCCCGCCCGCACCGCCTCCCGCCCAAGATGTCCTTGCTGTACATCCAGCAGGCGCAGGATCACGTGAAGCTGGTGGAGGGGCGCTGGCCGAGCGACGCCCCCCGGCCCACCGGAGCCGCCGCGTACGAGCCGCCGCTCCAGGTCGTCCTGTCGCGGGAGGCCGCGGCCACCATCGGCGCCCGCGTGGGCTCCGTCCTCAAGAGCGCACCCCTGATCGACGGCACGCCGTCCGTGGAGGTCGTGGGCCTCTACTCGGTCACGGACGAGACCGAGGACTTCTGGGTGAACCTGGACTGCCTCCCGCGCGCCTGCAAGACGTTCGTCGGGGAGAGCTACCTGTGGGAGGCCGACGCCCTGATGGGGGCCGGCGACCTCGACCGGATGGACCTCTGGGGCCACAACGCCGAGGACTTCTGGCGCCTCCCGGTCGAGGTCGGCCGGCTGCGGGCCGACCGGCTCGACGCCACGAAAGAGGAGATCGCCTCCTACGTCGCCGGCCCCACCGCCGCCGCCATCGCCTTCGAGACCCGCCGCGAGCGGATACGGACCACCTCGTGGCTGCCCGAACTGTTCGAGCAGGCCCACGACCGCAGACAGGCGGCGGCGCCCCTCGCGCTGATCGGGCCCGCCGGGGTCGGCGGGGTCGCCTTCGTCGTCCTCTGCCTCGCCGGCGCGCTCGCCGCGGACCGGCGGGACGCCGAACTGCGGCTGCTGCTGGCCCGCGGCGGCTCCCGCTCCGCCATCGTCGGCCGGCTCCTCGGGGAAGGCGCCGTCACGGTCCTCCCGGCCGCCGCGGCCGCCACCGCGCTCGCCGTACTCCTGCTGCCCACACCACGGCTCGCCCCCGCGCTCATATCGGCCGCGACCGTCGCACTGCTCGCGCTACTGGCCTTCCCCGTACGGGCTGCCGTGCTGCTGACCCCGCCCCGCCCCGCCGGGCGCTGGCGGCGGCCCGTGGCCGAGCTGCTCGTCCTCGCCGCCACGGCCGCCGCCGTGCTGGAGGTCCGCCGCCGCGGGGTCGCCCCGGCCGGCAGCGACCCGGACCCGCTGCTCATCGCGTCCCCGCTGCTGCTCGCACTGTGCGGGGGGCTGCTGCTGGCCCGGCTCCTGCCGGTGGTGACCGGGTGGCTCGCACGGGCGGCCGCCCGCCGCTCCGGACTGGTCGGCTTCCTCGGACTGGCCCGGGCCGCGCGCGGTTCCGGGGCCCGGGGCACCGGCCGCTCGGGCCCCTCCGTCCTGCCGATGGTCGCCCTGCTCCTCGCCATCACCACCGGGGGGTTCGGAGCCGCCGTCCTGCAGTCCGTGGACTCGAACCGGCTCGGTGTCGCCCGGCTGACCGTCGGGGGCGACGCGGCGATCTCCGCCTTCGGCAAGGCGGAGCTCCCGGAGGGCCTCGCGAAGGCCGCGGGCGAACTGCCGGGCGTACGGACGTCCGTGCCGCTGTGGATCGACCACGACTCCGCCCTCGTCGGCACCGTCCAGCGCTCCAGCCAGGTCAACCTGATCGTCGTCGAGCCGGGAGCGTACGCGGAACTGTCCCGCGTCCTCGGCTGCGGACCCTTCGACCCCGCCCTGCTCGCCACGGCCGGCGGGGAGCCCGCGGACGCCCCGGTGCCCGCGCTGTTCAGCTCCGGCCTGGCACGGCTGGGCGGCTCGGGAACCTTCACGCTCCAGCCCGGCAACGGCGGCGAGGTGCGGGTCCGGGGCACCGCCGTGATCGACTGCACTCCGGCGGTTGCGGCCGCGGACGCCGCGACCGTCGTCCTGCCCGCGAGCCGCGCGGCGGCCCTCATCAGCGGCGCCGACCGCCCGAACCGGTGGTTCGGCCTCGGGTCCGTCGACGGCGACCGGCTGCGCGAGCTGGTCCGCTCCGCTCTCCCGGCGGCGTCCGCTTCCCCGTCGGCGTCGGCGTCGGCGTCGGCGTCCCCGTCCCCTTCGCCCGCGGCCCCGGCCGGAGGCCAGGACCCGGCCCCGGCTCCCGGGACGCAACCGGCCGACGAGGTGTATCCCGTGCGCACCAGCGCCGAGGTCGTCGCCGAGCTGGGCTCCGATCCGCTTCAGCGGTCGGCACAGCGGCTCTTCTGGGCCTCCGTGGCCGGAGCGGCCGGCTTCGCGCTGCTGGCCGTACTGCTGACGCTGATGCGGACCGTCCCCGAACGTGCGGCGCTGCTGGCCCGGCTGCGCACCATGGGGCTGCGCCGTCGCCAGGGCGTGGCGCTGATCCTCGCCGAGACCTTGCCGCAGACCGTGGCCGCGGCACTGGGCGGGGCCCTGGTGGCGGCGGCCGCGGTGGCGTTGCTGGGACCGGCGATGGACCTGTCCACGCTGGTCGGCACGAGCGTGCCGACCGGTGTACGGCTCACGGCGGGGCCCGTACTGACCCAGGCCCTGGGCCTGGCCGCCCTGGTCGCCGCGGCCGTGCTCGTCGAGGCGGCGACATCCGGGCGACGGCAGATCACCACCGAGTTGAGAGCGGGAGACCAGCGTTGAACAGCGACCAGCCGACGTACGAGGAGCTGCGCCGCCGGGCGACGGCCGCCGCGGAGCCCCGCACCACGGCGGTGGACGCCGCGATCGCCTGCGACCGCCTGGTGCGGATCTTCAGTACGGACGGGATCGAGGTACAGGCCCTCCAGGGCCTGGAGCTGACGGTCGCGCAGGGCGACCTGGTGGCCCTCGTGGGCGCCTCGGGCAGTGGCAAGTCCACCCTCCTGAACATCCTGGCGGGCCTGGACGTGCCGACGGCGGGCAGCGCGGCGGTCGCCGGCTACGACCTGCTGGAACTGTCGGCGCGGGACCGGCTGCGCTACCGGCGCGAAGCGGTCGGGTTCGTCTTCCAGCAGACGGCCCGCAACCTGCTGCCGTTCCTGACGGCCGCCCAGAACGTCGCCCTGCCCATGCAGTTGAAGGGTGACGGCCCGCGGCGCGGCGCGGGCGCACGGCGCTCCGCCCGCGTCGCGGAGATCCTGGACGCCCTCGGGATCGGTGACCTGGCGCACCGGCGCCCGGCGGAACTGTCCGGCGGCCAGCAGCAGCGCGTCGCGATCGCCGTGGCGATGGCGAACGACCCCAAGGTGCTGCTGGCCGACGAACCCACCGGCGAACTGGACTCGGAGACGGCCGCGGCGGTCTTCGAGACCTTCCGCACGGTGAACAAGGAGCTGGGCGTGACGGTCGTCATCGTGACGCACGACCCCATGGTGGCGGGCGAGGTCCGCCGCACGGTGGCGATCCGCGACGGCCGCACGAGCAGCGAGGTCCTGCGCCGCCTGGTCACCGACGAGCACGGCGAGGAATCGATCAGCGAACGCGAGTACGTCGTCCTGGACCGCTCCGGGCGCGTCCAGCTCCCCCCGAAGTTCCTGGAGGCCCTGGGCATGGAGCACCGCGTGGCGGTCGACCTGGCCCCGGACCGCATCGAGCTGCGCCCGGACCGGAGCTGAGGGCTCCCACGCCGCACGCATGGGCCCGCCGACACGGGGCAGACGCCGGGTACGGGGCAGTGGGCATCGCATCGCTTCGCGCAGTGCGGTGGCGAAAGGAGGCTGCCATGGTGCTCGTGGCAGCGGACGTGCTGGGTGCGCCGTGCTGGCTGAGTCTGATGGCACGCGATCTTCAGGCCGCGGAGCGCTTCTACGGGGCGGTGCTGGGCTGGACCTTCCGGCGGGGCGTGTTCGGACGGGCCTCCTCGGTGGCCGAGCTGGACGGCGTGGCGGTGGCGGGGATCGGAGCGATGGCCGGGGAACTGGCCGCACCCGTGGCATGGACGGTGTACTTCGCGGTCGACGACGCCGATGCGGCCGTGGCCAGGGTCCGCGAGCGCGGGGGCACGGTCGGGGTGGGGCCGGTGTCCTATCCGCCGCGCGGCCGGGCGGCCCTCGCCACCGACCCCGAGAGTGCGGCCTTCGGCATCTGGGAGGGAGAGGTGCTGTCCGAGTGGCGCGCCGGTGAGGGGCGGGCACCCGCTTGGGTGGAACTGCTCACGCGCGACGCCTTCGACGCGGCCGTCTTCTACGGCGAGGTCCTGGAGTGGGCCGCGAACGCGAACACGGCCGAGGACGAGGACGAGGACGCCGGAGGCTGCGAGGTCTCCTACGAGGAGGACCAGGTCGTCCTGCGGCGCGGCGACGGCCGGGCCGTCGCGCGCTTGAACAGCGGCCCGGTCGAGGCGGCCGCCGAGCGGCCCCAGCTACGGCCCCGCTGGCTGGTCCATTTCAGGGTCCCGGATCTGAAGGCGGCACGGGCGGCGGTCGTCGAGCACGGCGGCAGCATCGTCCCGGACGTCCCGGACCCCGCCGGGTGGGCTGGTGGGAAGCAGCGCACGACGGTGTGCGATCCGGACGGCGGCCTCTTCACCCTCGACCAGTCGCCCTCCGCGTGACGTCGGCGCCGCCCGGGAGGTCGGCGGTGAGGAGGAGGCCGAGGAGGAGGCCGTCGGCGCGCTTGCCCAGCACGTCCGCCGCCGACGCCAGGCGCCGGGACTGCGACACGGGCAGGGACAGCGCGATGCTCGACGTGAAGCCGGGAAGCCTCAAGGGCACGGCCGCGCAGACGTCCCTCGGGGAGTATTCGAGGAGGCTGAACTGCTCACTTCTGTTCCACAGGGCCACCTGAGCTCACCGGGGCAGGCGTGGCGACGGGGCGTTTTGGCTCATCCGCGTTCACACCGGGTTGAGATCCGGGGCGCGAAGGGGGAGGCTGGCGGGGCTGGTTGCCCAGGCAACCGGACATCCCCTGGCTACTACTGGCTGCAACCGTACGGAGCGGGGATCTCGGGCAGCATTCACGTTGGCGCGTGGGCTGCCCGGGAGGCCGTCGTCCGGAACGCGGGACGACGGCCTCCTTCAGCTCACCAACCTGCCGCGGGCACCGGCGGTACGTCGTCCCGGGGCGCCTTGGCGGTGATCGTGAGGCCGGCGACGAGGGCGGCGAGGAGCATGCCGGCGAGCGACCACCAGAGGCCGTCGGTGTAGGCGCGCAGCAGATCTCGGTTCACCGTGTCGGGCAGCCACCCGCGCAGTCGGCCGGTGATGAGACTGGTGAGCAGCGCCGCGCCGAACGCGCCGCCCACGTGCTGGGCCGCGGCGACGGCCGCCGAGGCCACACCGGCGCGCTGCGGGGCGATCGCGGCGGTCGCGGTGGCGAAGACCGGCGTGAAGGCCAGGCCGGTGCCGAAGCCGATGAGGAGCATGCCGGGCAGTACCTGGGTCCCGTAGGCGCCGCCGGGTTCGAGGCCGGTCAGGAGCAGCAGCCCGAGAGCCGTGGTCACCAGGCCCGCCACGATCAGGACGCGGGGCGCGACGCGGGGCAGCAGGCGGGCGGAGACCTGGGTGGAGCCGATGACGGCTGCGGCGACCATGGGCAGGAAGAGCACCCCGGTCATGACGGGGCCGTAGCCGCGGACGTACCCCACGTGGAAGGTCACGGCCGGGAGCGAGGCGGCGATGCCGGCGCCGACGAGGAGCACGGTGAGGAAGCAGCCGACGCGGTCGCGGACCGTGACGGGCGACGGCTGGAGGAACGGACTCGACGTCCGGGCCTGCCGCCGCAGGAAGGCCACGAGCAGGACGGCTCCGACCACGAGCAGGACCAGGACAAGTGGGGTGCCCCAGTCGCGCGGCTCGGCCTCGATGAGGCCGTAGGTGAGGGCCCCGAGCCCGCCGGTGCCGAGCAGCACGCCGGGCACGTCGAGGCGGGCGCCGCTGCGGTCCGGGCCGTCGCGCAGCACGATGAGCGCGCCGGTCAGGGCGATCACGGCGATGGGGATGGCGGCGTACAGGGACCATCGCCAGTCCAGCCCCTCCGTGAGCAATCCGCCCGTCAGCAGCCCGAGGGCCGAGCCGCCGGCGGCGACCGCGGCGTAGACCCCGAAGGCCCTGCCACGGTCCTTCGGGTCGGTGAAGCCGGTGGCCACCAGGGACAGTGCGGACGGTGTCACCAGCGCGGCGAAGACGCCCGTCAGGGCGCGGGCGCAGATCAGCGTGGTGGAATCGCCGGCCGAGCCGCCGAGCGCGGAGGCCGACGCGGATCCGACCAGGCCGATGACCAGGGTCCGCTTGGGCCCGACGAGGTCCGCGATGTGCCCGCCGAGCAGCAGCAGACTGCCGAAGGCGAGCAGATCGGCCCGGAACGGCAGGCCCAGATCGTTGTCGGAAAGGTGCAGGTCGGCCTGGAGCATCGGCGCCAGGACGTTGTAGTTCATCGCTTCGATCAGCACCAGCAGCTGCGCCAGGGCGATCACCGCCAGGGCCCACCAACGCCGCGCGTGCGCGAACGGTGCGCCGGGCGGCGGTCCCGGGGGCGGTCCGAATCCCTGCGCGGGGCCGAAGTGCGCCGGGGTGGTCGGGGCGTACGCGGGGGCCACCGGCGGGGGCAGCGGCTGCGACCGGGGCTGCGACACGGGCTGCAGCTCGGGCTGTGCGGGCGGGGCACCCGGACTCGGCTGTGCGGCAGGCGCTTCCGGGGCGTAGTCCAGCAACCGGGCGGCATGGCGCCCCAGTTGCGCCAGCACCGCGCCCGGCAGCCACTCCCCCGCCTGATCCTGCGCCGTGCGCGCGGCCACCTGTTCGGGGGTGGGCCTCTTGGCCGGGTCCTTCTCCAGGCACGCGCGTACGAGGTCGACCAGCGACTCCGGTACGCCGGTCAGGTCCGCCTCCTCCTCGGCCACGCGGAAGAGGTGGGCGTTGAGCCCGGTGTCGGCGGCGCCGAAGAGGAGGCGCCCGGTGGCGGCGTAGACGAGGACGGCGCCCAGGCAGAAGACGTCGCTGGCAGGCGTGAGTTCGAGCCCGCGGACCTGTTCCGGCGACATGAAGCCGGCGGAGCCGATCAGCATGCCGGTGTGGGTGTGCAGACTGTCCCCGGCGAGGCTGTCCATCGCCCGTGCAATGCCGAAGTCGATGACGCGGGGGCCGTCGACGGTGACGAGGACGTTGGACGGCTTGAGGTCGCGATGGATCAGGCCCGCCTCGTGCACGGCCTGCAGGGCGAGGGCGAGGCGGTTGGCCAGGGTGTGGACCGCATGCTCGGGCAGCGGCCCGAAGTCCTCGGCGACCACGGCGTGCAGGTCGGGCCCCGGTATGTACTGGGTCGCCACCCACGGTACGGCGGCCTCGGGGTCGGCATCGAGCACGGCGGCCGTCCAGCTCCCGCCCGCCCGCCGCGCGGCGGCCACTTCACGGGCGAAGCGCTTGCGGAACTCGGTGTTCCCGGCGTACTCGGCCTGCACGACCTTCACGGCCACGGTCCGTCCGCCCTCGGAACGCCCCAGATAGACCAGGCCCATCCCGCCCGCGCCCAGCCGGGCGATCAAACGGTACGGGCCTATGCGGGTCGGGTCTTCAGTGATCAGCTGGTCCACGGAGGAAGGATAGTCCAACTATCCAACTACCACAGGGCCATTGGGCGAAACGACTGCTCCGAGGGTCGCAGCCGGTCAGGGCAGCGTCCAGATCCGGATCGTGACCACGTAGAAGACGACGGCCCAGAACACCATCGCCGCGGCGACGATGCCGAGGCCGACGAGGTTGGTCCTCGCCTTCGGCTCGTCCGGGGCCGGCCGCAGCCAGCGTTTGAGGAGCGGGTTCACGTAGTACGGCATCGTGAGGAAGCTCATCAGGAAGCTCGACAGCAGGTTGCCCACGAGCAGTCCGAGCCAGAACGGCATCCCCAGCGGATGCAGGGCGAGCGACAGCAGGACGACGGTCGGGTACAGGCCGACCCAGATCGCGATGGAGGTCTTGGTCTCCGAGGGGGGCGGCGCCTCCTTGCCGTGCTGGTCGAAGGCGAACCAGCTTCCGAACGAGTTGTCGATCGTGCGCAGTTTGAAGTCGTCGAACTTCTCGCCCTCGGTGAGGAGTTCCTGCCGTTTGGCCGATGTCAGCCAGGCATCGAGGTGCTCGGCGCTGTCGTAGCGGTACAGCGTGGTCCATTCGTCCTGGAGCCCCTCGATGGGGCGGAAGATCTCGGTACCGCGGAATCCTTCGAACTTCTCCTCCTCCTGGCTCATGCGGCGCTGCCAGTCGAGGAATTCCCCGATCTGGTCGGGGTGGACGCGGTGGGTGACCACGACGGTCACCAGCGGATCCGTCGGCTGGGTGCCACCGCTGACCACCTGCTGGGTCGCGGGACCGTCGAAGTACCTTCGCCCCCTGTCGAGGAAGCCCTGCCTGGTCGCGCTGTTGATCCACGCTTGCAGATGGGCTATCGAGTCGAACCGGTACACGACGACCCAGTCGGGTTGCAGGGGTGTCGCCGGGGAGTTCTCGGCGCCCAGGAACCCGGGGTAGTGCGCGGCGGCGGCGTTGACGTCCTCCTGCCACATCTCGTACTCCTGCTCCGCTCCGGGCAGGATCTTCTGGCCGATGATGGCCGTTGCCGCCGCGTCTTCGAACTTCTTGGTGTTCACGGGATCAGGCCGTCGTCCGCGCCGTCCGGCTTTCGCCCAGCCGGCCGTAGATCCGCTCCGGGGTCAGGGGCAGGGCGCGGTAGCGGACGCCCGTGGCATCGTGGAGCGCGTTCGCCAACGCGGGGGCCACCGGGTTGATGCAGCATTCCGCCATCCCCTTCGACCGCATGGGCCCGAAGGAGTCCGTCGAGTCCACCAGGAGCACCTCGGTGCGGGGGACATCGGCGTAGGTGGGGATGCGGTAGTTGCGGAGGTTCGGGTTGGCCATGACGCCGTTCGCGTCGACCTGGAAGTTCTCGGTCAAGGTGAAGCCGATTCCCTGGGCCACACCGCCTTCCACCTGCCCGCGGACCTGCTCGGGGTTGATGACCACCGCGGCGTCCGTCGCCTGGACGCTGTAGAGGATGCGGATCTCACCGGTCACCTGATGGACGGCGATCCGGAAACCCTGCGTGTTGGAGGTGACGCTGCGGGGTGAACCGTAGGCCTTGCGGGCGGCGGTGAACCGGATTCCGCGCGCCCGGGCCAATGCGACGAGCTCGGCCAACGACACGCGCCGGTCGCCGCAGACGACGCCCCCGTCTTCCATCGAGCACATCACGACGTGGATGCCCGTGTGCGCGGCGGCGAATTCCAGGATGCGGTCGCGCACGGCGTTGGCCGCGCGGAGTACCGCGTTGCCCGATACGAAGAGACCCGCGCTCGCGAAGGCGCCGGTATCGAATCCCGTGCGGTCGGTGTCGGACTGCACCAGCCGGATACGTGAGGGCGTCGTGCCCAGCTGGTTGGCCGCGATCTGGACGTGGGCGGTCGACGTCCCCTCGCCGAATTCGACCGTTCCGACGGCCAGTTCGTAGATGAGGTCGTCGCCGAGGGTGACCCAGGCCTCGGAGATGTGCTCGGTGGGAGGCGCGGTCTCGTGCAGTGAGCTCGCGACGCCGCTCCCGAGGAGCCACCCGGGGCCGGGGGACGGCTGATCGGCCGTACGGGCCATCGCCGCGTCCACGAGATCGATGCACTTCGCGAGCCCTTCCTCGGTGAACATCACGTCGTCGGGGCCTTCGTGCAGGGCGATGAGCGGATCGCCCGGTCGCACGATGTTGCGTCGTCGCAGTTCGAGCGGATCGAGGTGCAGGGCGAGTGCCAGTTCGTGCATCGCCGATTCCACGGCGAAGGCCGGCTGCGTCATCCCGTAACCGCGCAGGGCTCCGCTCGGAACGGTGTTCGTGTAGACGGAGTACGCGTCGTACTTCTTGTTGGGGCAGCGGTAGATCATGACGGCCGAGCCGCCCGCGTACAGCGTTTCGCCGCCGTGGTTGCCGTAGGCGCCCGTGTTCGACACGTTGCGGATCTGGAACGCCGTGAGCGTGCCGTCCGCCTTGGCGCCCAGCTTGACCGTGAGGGTCATCGGATGCCGCGGCGAGGCCGTGGTGAACTCCTCCTCGCGGGTGTACTCGAAGCTGACGGGCCGCCCGGTGTCCAGGGTGGCGAGTGCGGCCAGATCCTCCGAGATCACTTCCTGTTTGCCGCCGAAGCCGCCGCCGACCCGTTTGCAGAACACGCGGAGCTGGTCCGGGCGCAGCGCGAACAGGTAGGCGAGTTTGACCTTCGCGATCGACGGCGACTGCGAGCTGGTGCGGACGTTGAGCCGGCCGTCCTCCATCCAGGCGATCGAGCCGTGTGTTTCGAGGTGCGCGTGCTGTACGCGCGGTGAGGCGTACGTGCCTTCGTGGATCACGTCGGCTTCGGCGAACCCGGCGTCGACGTCGCCGATGTGCGAGTGGATCTCGAGCAGGATGTTGTGGAGGGGGTCGCGGGCGAAGGGATCGTTGCCCGCGCCGTGCAGCTGTGGCGCCCCGTCGGCCATGGCCTCTTCGGGGTCGAACACCGCCGGCAGCACCTCGTATTCGACGACGAGTCTTCGGCAGCCCTCCTCCGCGGCCCCGACCGTGTCGGCGAGGACCGCGGCGACGCGCTGGCCGACGAAGCGGACCGTGTCGTCGAGGATGAAGGTGTCGTCCGGATCGACGAGATGGTCGGTGTGGATCGCCGTGGTGAAGCGCTTGGGCGGCACGTCTTCCCAGGTGTAGACGCGATGCACCCCGGGGACGGCGAGCGCGGCGGTCTTGTCGATCGAGACGATCCGGGCGTGGGCGTGCGGCGAGTGCAGCACCTTGAGGTGCAGCATGCCCTCCATACGGGTGTCCATGGTGAACTCGGCGCGACCGGTCACAATGTCGTCGGCCGCCGGCGCCCCGACGCTCGTCCCGACGGCCTTTCCCGGTGCGGCGCTCTCCACGCCGACGACACCCTTCACGGCGTCCTCGATCGCCCGATAGCCCGTGCAGCGGCAGAGGTTGCCCTTCAACGCCCGTGGCAGGTCCGCCTTCTGGGCCTCGGTGAAGGTCGCCGAGGTCATGATCATCCCTGCGGTGCAGAAGCCGCACTGGAAACCGGGCGCATCGCGGAACTGTCGCTGCACCGGATGGAGGCCGCCGGGTGCTCCGAGCCCCTCGATCGTCGTCACCTTGCGACCGTCCGCGCGGAAGGCGGGAGTGATGCAGCTGTGGACCGGTTCGCCGTCCAGCCACACCGTGCACGCGCCGCAGTCGCCCGCGTCGCACCCCTTCTTGACGCCGTAGTGGCCGAGTTCGCGGAGGAAGGTGCGCAGGCACTGACCGGGTCGCGGTTCTTCGCCGAAGCTCTTGCCGTTCACGGTGTACGTCATGCCGGACCTCCGGCCATGAGTTCGCGGCGGATCTCCTCGGCGAAGTGCTCCGTCAGGTGGCGACGGTGGTCGGGGGTGCCGTTGGGGTCGGCGAACCAGACGTCGGCGGGGATGGCGTCGATGCTCTGCCGCAGCGTGGGGGCATCGGGCATGGTGTCGAAGGCGAACCGCACCGGCCGCGTGGTGCCGGCGGTGACGGTGAGCAGCAGGTTGCCCGTTCCGGGCGCGTGCGTACCGATGAGGAAGACGGTCGACCGGCCGAGGCGGGTCAGCGTGAAGCGGCGGTGCGCGGCGCGCTTGCTCAGGGCGTGCGCCGGAACGTCGATGCGGCGCAGTATCTCCCCGGGGGCGAGGATGTTGCGGTTGTTCCCGGTCACGAAGTCGAGGGCGTCGACGGTGCGCACGGACCCGTCGGGGGCCCACAGCTCGTACCGTGCCTCCAGCGCGACCGTGAGGGTGATCATCGGGCCGGCCGGCAGGGACATGCAGATGTTTCCGCCGACGGTCGCCGCGTTCCAGACCTTGAAGGAGGACAGGAACGCCTCGCAGGACGTCCGGATGAGGGTGCCCGCGGGCCAATCAGCAGGAGGCGAAAAGGCGTACAGGTCGCGGACGGTGCACGTCGCGCCGATTTCCAGGCCCGCGTCGCTCGGGACGAGGGGGTCCCAGCGCAACGCCGTCAGGTCGATCAGGCGGCGCAGGCCGGGCTGCTCCGCGGAGAACAGCCACGTTCCGCCCGCGAGCCAGGCGTCGCCTTCGCGCCAGTCCGCACCCGGCCGGTCGGACGGTCGCCGGACTACTTCGGTGATGGTGTTGAGATCCATGGGAGCTGATCTCCCTCACGACGATGCGCCTGGAGGCAGTGCAACCCCGAGCGACCACTGGGCGCATAAACCTTTTTCCAGGATATAGCAGAACAGAACAGCCCCGCCAAACGGAACGGGCCGCGTTCCCCACTCATGTCAGATCAGGACCACGGCCCGGTTGTACCCCACGAGGCCCAGCGCGGTGCCCAGGCAGACCAGCACGATCAGCCAGAAGAGGAAGGGCAGTGCGACCTGGGCCAGGGGCGGGGCAAGGGCCACCGCCGGGACCACGGCGAGGATGAAGTTGAGGGGCCAGCCGGAACATCGTTCGAGCAGGCCGAAACCCTGGCGGTAGGGCTCGAACGGGGCGTTCAGCGCCGTGCGCAGTGGCCGGCGCGGGGAGTACAGCTCGTCGCTGACGCCTTCGGCGAAGTAGACCAGGGCCCAGATGAGCGCGACCCAGCCGAGGACGAAGACGGCGAAGCCCCGCCACGGCACCTCCACGTCCGTGGCCGCCATCAGGGCGGCGTCGGTGCCGAGCGCGAGAGAGCCCACGCTGGCAGCGCTGATCAGGACGTAGCAGCCGAGGGCTAGCAGGGCCCGACGCCAGGACGGGGTCTCGATGGAGTAGGGCTTGCCGAGGGCACGCCCGGCCTCCAGGCGCAGCTTCCAGTCCTCGTCCTGCCGCAGTTCCTCCAGCCGGCTGCGTGCATTGAGGGAGAGGGATGCCTCGTTCAACACGGACGAGTGCATCAGTACTTCACCCAGTTCGCGGACGACCTCGCGCCGCCCTTCCGTATCCAGGGACATCAGTCGCTCGTCCGCGCGTTCGATTGACGCCTTGGCCGTCCACCGCAGCTCGGCCATCCGTGAGAGATCCTGCTCCCCCCAGGAATGCTTCCGGTCCCGCCAGTCACGCAGGATCCGGCCCAGCAGGTCGTGGAACAGCTCGTACTTGTACGTCGTGCCGCACGCCACGCGCCGGAGGATGAGGACTCCGCCGGCACAGAGCGATTCGAGCGTCTCGTACAACAGCTGACTGAGTCTCGGGTTCTCGAACGGCCATTGCTGTTCGTCGTCCGCCAGCCCGAACGTCCTGCGCGCCTGCGGGGTGAAGTCCCGGGCGGTCACCAGCCCGGAGAGATCGTCGAGGCCGAGCAGGACCTTGGCTCCGGTCGGCGTCACCAGGTAGCGGACGATCGCGAAGAGGATCTCCAGATGGTCCTCCGGCATCGAATCGTCCAGCTTGCCGCGCACATAGGACTGCAGGACCCCCTGCACCCCGCCTTCCCGGTCATAGGTGGCGCGGGTGAGCGTGCGGTCGGGCCGGTCCTTGTCCAGCTCCCACAGGTGCTGGCAGACCACTTGGAGGTGACCGAGCTCGGCGTAGCCCTTCCCCTCGGTGTCCAGGTCGACCACCAGCTCTTCGAACAGCCCCTCCTCGGCTCCGAAGGGCGGCACCAGGGCGTCCAGCGGGCTGCGAAAGGCGCGGTGCAGGCTCTTGGGACCCAAGGGTCCCAGCCGCAGGCCGTTCTCGATCAGCGTCGGCACGCGGCGCAGCAGCTCGTCGAGATCGGCCAGGTGGTCCTCGCGGATTCCCAGGACCACCCGGGCCCCGCTGCGCGGATGTGTGCCGATCACGGCCAATTCATCCCAGACCGCGTCCAGTCCGTCTCGCTGGCGCAGCGCCTCCTCGAACTGGTCGAGGATCAGCACGGGGCAGCAGCCGGTCTCGGCGGCGTTGGCACGCAGCATCTCGCACCACGATCCGGGGCGTTCCCCCGACGACGGGAAGTGCTCTGCGATCAAGCGGCTCAGCTGCTCCGCGATGGGAGGCCGCCACGCGTCCACGGAGGCGATGGTGAAGTCCCCGGCTCTGTCCAGGGCCGGGCGCAGGCCGGCTTGGAGCAGCGAGGACTTGCCCCCTCCGCTCGGCGAGTACACCAGCGTGAGGGGGGTCGAATAGACCAGGTTGTAGAGGACCTCGGCCTCCCGCTTCCTGCCGAAGAACAGGTGCCGGTCGCGCTCGGTGAAAGGCCGCAGGCCCACGTAGGGGCTGCCTGCCGTCCCGGGGATGGTCATGCCGCCACTCCGATCGCCGTGTGCAGGTGGGCAACGAACTCGGCGAGGTCCATGTCGAACAGCTCGACGTGGCGCTTGTCCCAGAACTTCCGCTCGACGACGGAGACCGATCTGCGGACCCCCCAGGACGTCGGCACGTTCAGGGGCGGCCCAGGGCGGCGCTGTTCGAGCTGGTGCAGGATCACCCGCATGTTCCAGTCGGCCATGGAGTACCCGAGGAAGAGGATGCGCCGCTTCTCCAGGATGTGCGTGGCGATGGCGCCGGGCGGCACGGCGTGGGTGGAAAGCGAGGCGACGAAGCGTATGTAGTCGCCTTCGGACACCACCAGCGTGTCCACATCGTCGCCGAGTCCTTCGCAGAAGCCTCCGTGCAGCTTGTAGATCAGTGTCGTCCCCGCGTACTCGTCGAGCCCCAGCTCCTGGCTCTGCATCGGCTCGAACTCGGCGTCGCCGCTCTTGCGCACCAGCAGTGTGTGCGAGGTCCAGGGCATCGTGTCCTGGATGACCACGGTGTACCTGCGCCCGGCCAGCTCCATGGCCTTCTCCAGCTGGCAGTCGTAGTTCGTGGTGATGACCACGAGGGGGCGGTCGGCGGGCGGTGCGATGGCTGCCACCATTTTGGCGGTGGGCGCCGGGGCCACTTCGCGTTGCTCCTCGTAGAACACCTGGCGGAAGCAACGCCAGATCTCGGTGTGGCTGCCCGCGCTGTCCTCGTAGTACTGGGCGACCTGGGTGAGCGGATCGTCGGCCTTACCCGGGTAGCCCTGGAACTCGTCGATCAGCCGCTGGGCGAGCTTCTGGCCACCGGGCAGCCTGCCGGGAGCGGTCTCGGCCACTCCGGCGTAGGAGGCGGCCGCGCCGAGGAAGGGCACGGCCCGGCCTCCCAGGAGTTCCGTGGCGATCAACCCGTACGGGGGTTCGTTGCCAGTGGTCATCGTGTCGCCTCCTGACTCGGCGCCCGGCCCGTGCGAAGGGTCAGCCGTCCTTGCCGCCCGTGCCGCCCGTGCCGTCCGTGCCGTCCGGTCCGGCGACGAGGAAGACGTCGGACAGCGGCGCGGTGTCGGCGCCGGCGCTGATGAGCAGGTCGTACGTGCCGGGGGGCAGCAGGCCGAGGTCGAACCGCTGCCGCTTGCGGGGGACGGTGATGGCGCGGTCGACCGCCTGGCGGCCGGTGGACCGTTCGGTGACCGAAAGGCGGGCCCGGACCTCGGGCAGTTCGCTCTCGCCGGAGGCGCTGTTGGCGCCGATCTCACAGGCAACGATTTCGTCGGCGAGGTAGAGGTCGTCGCCGAGGTAGCTGAACCAGACGGTGACGGCGTCACGCAGGTCGTCGATGCGTATGTTGTGCAGGGACTGGAGGATGCCCTTCAGGTGGGCGAGCATCGCGTCGTGGTTCTGCAGGCTGCCGTGCTTCTGCGGGACGAACGTGCGGGCGTCCTCGGTGCCGGAGAGGGCGGCGGAGAGTTTGGGCACGGTTCCGTCCCCTCCTTCGTCCGCGTCCCCACGGATCATCAGGGCCTCGACCTTGTGGTCGGCGATCCGGGCCGATTGTCTGGTGGGCTGGTCCATGCCGACGATGGGGTGGTAGATCACGCGCTGGGTCTCCCAGGCGGGGTCCTTCCGGTTGGCGGCGGCCGCCTTCTCCATCTCGTCGTGGAAGTCGGTGAGATGGCTGCTCCACTGCGGCTGCCAGCCGGGCAGTCCGGCGTTGGCCGGGGTGGCGGCCGAGCCGTCCGGCCCGTAAATGCACTTGTACACGGGCACGAGCTGGTGGAGGCCGGTGAGGGAACGCAGCAGGCGCGTGAGGTCGTGCTCGAAGGGGCCGATCCGCTTGTGGAAGCCGTTGCACAGGAAGTCGACGGCATTGAGCGAGCCGTAGAAGGGGGTGCCGAAGGTCACGATGGCCCGGGTGTTCTTCCAGCCGCCCAGTGCCTCGACGAAGTAGCGGGAGATGAGTCCGCCCATCGAGTGCCCGATCAGGACGAGTTGGGCCGCGTCGTTGCCGCTCTTCTCGCGCCAGTTGCTCAGCCAGGTGTGGCTCTGTTCGGCGAGCTTTCGGGCGGCGGCCCGGTTGTCGCGGCGCCAGTCGTACGGGAAGGGGAAGTAGTTCTGGCCTGCCGTCAGGTCGAACTGGGCCAGCAGGAAGTTCTCGATCGCCGTGTAGCCGTCGATCTTCCACAGACCGGGCAGGGTGTGGAGGTCGGGCACCAGCCGGGGGGCGGCGACCCCGTCGCCGAGGTCGTCCACGTGCCAGTCGTCCTCCCCCAGTTCGAGCGACTCCAGTGAGCGGCCCAGACTCGTGAGCGCGCCCAGTACCGCCGAGGGCGACGGCGCCCATACGTCCTTGCCGTTCCGGGTCAGCACGCTTCCGGTGATGCCGGGGAGCAGTACGACGACGTCGGCCATCGGGATCCTGGCCATGAGCGGACCTCCTAGCTGCCCCCTGGTCGGTCGTTCGGGTCGGGTCGGACGAACCGGGCGGCCGCGTCCCCGTAGTGCTGGTAGGCCGCCCATGCACTCCACCGCTGCGGGTTGGCCGCGATGTCGGGCTGTCGCTGCTCCGCGGCGCGCTGATCGTAGAGCCTCTTGCGCGCCGCGCGGACGGCGCCGCCCACCGTCGGCGCCTCCTCGGCGGCCCCGTCCTTGAAGAGGTGTTGGTAGAACTGCTCGGCGAAGGTGATCCCCTGGTCGTCGGGGATCCGCCAGGCCGCCCCGACGTAGTGGCCGACGCCGACCCGAAGGAATTCGTCGGCGAGACTCGGCACCAGCGCGGCCTGCGGGTTTCCCCAGGGGCTCTGCTCCGCCACGCCCGGCTGTCCTTCCGGCGTGCCGGGACCGGTGGGGCCGCCGAGCCGGGCCGTGTAGCAGGCGTTGGCCACGACGATCAGGGGCGGCCGTTCGAGCAGGGCCAGTTCCTGTGAGGTCAGCAGGCCGTCCGAGAAGACCCAGCCCGAGCGGCGGCCCGTGTCGGACACGTCGAAAGCGCTGTGACCGCAGTAGTGCACGATGTGGTTGCCCCCGCACAGCAGGACCCGCAGGACGTCCAGGCGCCTCGCGGGTTCGGCGTCGCCCGGCTCCCGGGGGGCGTTCGCCGCGCCGATGAAGCGGGTGACCTTGACCCCCAGGCTCTCCAGCTGGTCGGCGACCGCGTGGGCCTCCTGGCAGGCTCCCGGCAGGTCGAACCCCTTCTCCGGGTCTCCCGGGTCGCCGATCACCAGGGCCCGCAGCTGTCCGTCCGCCGCCCCCTCGGTCGTCACGCGCGAGTAGGGAGTGCGCAGTTGCCGGGACAGCTGGGTGCGGATCGCCAGGGGATCGCGCCTCTCACCGCCGGCCTGCTGGATCTCGGCCAGGAACTCCCAGGGCACGGAGGCCGTGTCGCGGTCCAGTTCCAGCAGGACCGTCGCATCGTCGGTGAGCAGCCGCTGGAAGTCCGCGGGCACCATGAAACGGGACAGCAGGTCGGGCAGTCCGTCCGCGTCCTCGACCGTCGGTTCCGTCAGCCGGCCCACGAGCTGGCGCAGCAGGTCCATGTCCACGGGGAGGAACCGCTCCGGTACGGTGGCCCGCCCGGTCAGCGCCGCCCAGCGCAGGCCGCGGATACCCGATTGGACGGACATCCGGACCGGTACGGAGCCGTCCTGGGTCTCCACGGACGGGCGTACCGTCAACGTCAGGTCGGTGTGCGCCACTTCGGCCAGGTGGACCAGCTGCTCACGGACCTGGCCCTGGATGTGGGGGGCGAGGCCGGCCAGCACGGTGCTCAGGACGTCATCCCCGGCGAGCCCGGTCAGCGCGGTCAAGGCGTACACCGCCGCGGAGGGCGGGAACAGCTGACCGCCGCTGCCCTCGCGCAGCTCCGGGCCGATCCGCAGCTGCGACAGTTTCTCGGTCGCCTTGCTCAGCGCCAGGAGGAGCTGCTCCGCGCGCAGCCGGTCGACCTCCACGACGAGCACCTCGGTGAGCGCGGGCGGCGGCGTCGTGGGCAGCGACGCCAGGAAGCCGGCGAATCCCCTGACGAGGGCGCGAGCCGCCTGGTTCACGGTCAGGTTGCCGGTGCCCGAGCCGATGAGCACGGTCGCCATGGTCTCGACGTGGCCGAGCCCGACCGCTTCGCCGAGCAGCGAGCCGTACATCTGGACGGCGCGGCGTTCGGTCAGGGTGCCCATCGGCCCCATGCCGACGACGGCGGCGGACCGCACGGGGCCCGCTTTGCAGGGGAAGTACGTGACCTCCCCCAGCTGGGCGTCGATCCAGCCCAGTTTGGTGTGCTCGGTGATGATCCGGCGGGACTCGCTGGATATGGCGCGGTCGAGCGCGAGCTCCGCGGCGGCGGGCACCACCGACTGGTAGTGCCCGGTGACGTGCAGATCGGCGCCGGCCTCCGCGAGGTCGCCCCACACCACGGTCAAGCCGACGGAGGGGCCACCGGGGCGCGCTGGTTCCTCCTGGGGCGGAGCGGGAGGCTGTCGCGGAGGGTTGGAGGCCGGCGGCACGTCCTCGAGCAGGTCAGCGATGCGTGCGTCAGGGGTGCTCACCACGCTCCTCCTTCGAGTCGCCCGGCTTCTCGCTCACGGATGCGTACCACCCGTCCCCTTAACCGGATTATCCCACCGTTCCCCGCCCGTCACCTCTGGCGGCGGCCCCGGCGGCTTCCCGACGGGATCCGGTTGTTGAACGGTTAGTTGTTGAACGGTTGTTGAACACGTTCCGCAAAATACGGAGGATGGCCGTGAGCGAGGGAGGTCCGCACCACGGCTCGCCACGGGTCCCTCTCCCACCCTCAGCCCAGGCGGGCCGGGGAGGAGGCCCCCGGGGCCAGCAGCTCGGGAGCTCCCGAGCCGTCGGCGGGCACGGTCCACAGGTCCGTGCTGTCGACGGCTCCGTCCGTGGGCAGGGCGTAGGCGAGGGTACGGTCGTCGAGCCAGGCGGCCTGGTCGTCCACGCTGCGCTTCTCCGCGAGCGGCTGTTCGCGCAGGGTCCGCAGGTCCATCACGTGTTCGCGCCACAACGAGGCTCCGGGCCGCACCCGCTTCTTGTACGCGATGCGGGTCTCGTCCGGGGACAGGGACGGGCATTCGACGTTCTGCGCCAGGGTGGTGACGCTGCGCCGGGAGATCGAGCCCTTGACCAGGTGGGTCCGGCCGGCGGTGCTGAGGGTGGCGTAGAAGGTGTCGTCGTCCTTGGTGAAGGTGACTCCCCAGAAGTTGACGTCCTGGGCGCGGTAGTCCCGGCCGTCCAGGGAGACGGCGAACTCCTCCAGATCGGCTTCGAGTTTCCACGTACGGGTGTCCAGGATCGCGGTCCGAGTCGAGAAGAACGCGGCTCCGTACGACTCGCCGGAGACGAAGACGGTCCAGGCGACGAACCGGCCGCTCGGCGAGACGCGGGCCCTGCTGGGGGTGCCCGCCAGCGGGAAGCTGCGCACCGTGCGCAGGTCGGCGTCGACGATCAGGGCCTTGTTGTCCTGGGCGAGCGCGCCCGGCATGGAGCGCAGGCACACACCGGTGCCCGCGGCGGCGTGGAACCGCTGGCAGGTGAGGTCGGAGGCGGTGCGCGCGCCCTCGGGCGCATCGGCCGGGACCGAGGCGAGGGATCCGCGGTGCGGGCCCTGCCCGCTGTTGAGCAGGGCGAGGCGGCTCGGCGCGGTCAGCGTGACGGCGCCCTCGGCGACCGCCGGGCCGCCCGTCCGCGGCTGGTCGGCACGGGAGGCGGAGCGCAGCACGAGTGCGGTGGCCAGGCCCCCGAGCAGCAGCACCGCCACCGTGAGGACGAGCAGGCGGCGTGAGAGGGTCATCCGGTTCCTCGCGGGCTTCGGGTCGGGTCGGGGACGGTGGCGGCGTCAGGGGCCGCCGGACGCAGGACGAAGCCGGCCACGGCCGCGCAGCAGAACAGGCCGGCCGCCGCGGCGGCGAGGGCCGGCCCGGTGCCCCAGAGCGTCCACGCCCCGCCGAAGGCCAGGGAGCAGCCGAAGCGGGCCAGCGCCTGGCCGGTGCCGACCAGGGCCAGGCCGGTGGCGCGCAGCCGCGCGGGCACGGTGGCGGCGACGGCGGCGGGCAGCACGCCGTCGGTGGCGGCGTAGAACATGCCGTGCAGCGCGAGGACGAGGTAGGGCAGGGCCGGCCAGTCGGGGGCCCACAGCAGCAGCCCGTACCCGGCCAGCAGGAGCGCGTGCCCGGTGAGGAACACGGTGCGCCGCCCGATCCGGTCGGCGAGGGTGCCGGCGGGTACGGCCAGCAGCAGGAACACGGCGGCGGTGCCGAGCGGCATGAGCGGGAACCACTGCTCGCCGACGCCGGTGCGGCGCTGGAGCAGCAGGTAGACGAAGGCATCGCTGACGGTGGTGAGGCCGAGGAGGACGGCGCAGCCCGCCAGGGCGCGCAGCCGGGGCAGGCGCAGCAGGGCCAGGGCGTCGCGCAGGCCCACGGGAGCCGGTTCCGGGCCCGCGTGGGCGGCCGCGCCGCCGCCCGTGCCGCTGCCTGTGCCACCGCCCGGGCCGCCCGCGGCCTTCGGCACCGGGCGCAGGTCGCCGCCGCCGGACGGGACGAACAGCACGAGCACCACGAGGCCGAGCACGGCGACGCAGGCGCTGACCCCGAAGACGGCGTCGTAGCCGTCGACCGCCACGCTGAGGATCATGAAGGCGGCGAGCGGGCCGAGCAGCGCCCCGGTGGTGTCCATGGCCCGGTGCACCCCGAAGGCGCGGCCCTGTAACTCCGGTGGTGTGGACAGGGAGATCAGGGCGTCGCGCGGAGCGGTGCGCAGGCCCTTGCCGGTGCGTTCCAGGGCGAGGACCATGCCCACCGGGCCCAGGCTGTGGGCGAACAGCAGCAGCGGCTTGCACAGCGCGGACAGGCCGTAGCCGATGCCGGCGATCAGCTTGTGGTTGCGCACCCGGTCGGCGAGGTGGCCGCCGGTCAGCTGCACCAGGGCGCTGACCCCGTTGTAGACGCCGTCGAGGGCGCCGAAGCCGAGGGGGCTCAGGCCCAGACCCGCGATCAGGTACAGGGGCAGGACGGCGGTGACCATCTCGGAGGAGATGTCGGTGATCAGGCTGACCGCGCCCAGGGCCAGGACGGTCGAGGCGACCGCGGGGTTCCGGACGGTGCCGTGACCCTCAGGCGCGGTCTTCGCGCCCGCGGGCGCGGAGCGGTCCGCGAGATACATGCTCTGGAGCCCCCGATGCCGACGGTCTGAGTCACTCGAACGTGCGATGGAACCCTAGTCGTTGTACGGGCCTCCGGCGGGGCCAAATTCAGCCTCGCCGGCTGCTCTCGTCCCGCAGCCAAGTGGAGAAGTCCCCGTCGCGGATGGCCTTGCGGGACCCCCTGCGGGCGGCGAGGGCCGCGACGGCGAAGACCACCACCCCGGGAAACAGGCTCGGCCGGTCCCGCAACAGGGCGCGCAGATCGGCCGTACCGGTCCGTGCGGTCGGCGCCGCCTCCCCTGCCGGGGCCCCGGCCCGCTGCGCCGCCTGGAAGCGCTCGAACTCGGCGGAGGAGGTCGCCGCGCGGATCCGCCGCCTGACGAGGTCGGACCAGGTGCGCGGGGGATGCACGACGACCCGGGCCGACTCCACCACGCGCCGCTCCCCCGGCCCGAAGGCGAGGGAGGCGGCCAGGTCGTCGGCCATCAGCGGCGGCAGCGCGGTGATCCGCGCGTGGCCCGGCTCGGTCACCGCGATGACCCCCCGGCCGAACAGGCCCTCGCGGACGGCCGGAAGCCGCTGCCAGACCCGGTAGTACGCCCGGACCGGCCAGGCGCAGCCGGACAGGGGGATGTCGCGGCCGGGGGCGGCGGCGAGGAGCTCCGGGCTCTCGGCGAGCGCGCCGACGAGGGCCCGTACGTCGGCGGCCCCGACGACGACGTCGGCGTCCACGTAGAGGCGGGGAAAGCCCCGCGCGTGCTCGTCCCCGACCCGAAGTGCCGCGTGTTTGGAGGGAGTCGGGATCTCGACCACCCGTACGCGGGCACCCCGCGCGCCCGCCACCCGGGCGGTGTCGTCCGTACAGCCGTTGCACACCACGACGATGTCCGGACCGGATGACGATGGCGATGGCGATAACGATGACGAGGTGTCGGCCAGGAGCGCGTCGAGGAGCCGGCCGATGACCCGGCCCTCGTTGTGGGCCGGTATCACGATGCTGGTCACCCGGGCAGTATGCACGGTCGAACACCCGCTCCAGGCGATTGTGCCAACTCTGCCCGGGGGTAGGCCCGGTGGACTAGATTGAGCGGCGCCGACCCGATTCGGCACGCGGTACGGGTTCGGCTGCCTGGGGGACACGCAGCCGGTCCGGGGGGTGGTACGCGGAGCACGCAGAGCATCGGTTGTGGGGGGCCATCACCGTTGAGCAGGTCATGCACGGGTCGCGCAGGCGTCCGGCCTGCCCTCGACGGCTTTCCCCTCCATCTCACGCGCCCCGGCCATGAGTTGTCGACACGCCGGCGGGCGTGCGCGGAAGGAAGGGGAACGCTGTGAAGCCCAACACTGTGAAGGACGGCGCGCAGGACCCGGGGCGGCCGGAGCCATTAGGCGTCGCCGTGGTCGGCGCCGGCTACTGGGGCCCCAATCTCGTCCGCAACTTCCAGTCCAGTCCGCAGTTCCGGCTGCACTGGCTCTGCGACCTGAACGTGGACCGCGCCCGGCAGGTGCTCGGCGGGTACTCCACGGTCCAGGCGACCTCGGACTACGCGGCCGTCCTCGCCGACCCGGCCGTCCAGGCGGTCGCCGTGGCCACCCCGGCCGGCACGCATCTGGACGTCGCGCTGGCCGCCCTGCGCGCCGGCAAACACGTCCTCGTGGAGAAGCCGCTCGCCGCCACGTACGAGGACGGGCTGCGGCTGGTGACCGAGGCCGAGGAGCGCGGTCTCACGCTGATGTGCGACCACACGTACTGCTACACCCCGGCGGTGGGCCGCATCCGGGACATGGTCCGCTCCGGCGAACTGGGCGAGATCCACTTCGTGGACTCGGTACGCATCAACCTGGGGCTCGTCCAGAGGGACGTCGATGTCCTGTGGGACCTGGCCCCCCACGACCTGTCGGTCCTCGACTTCATCCTCCCGGACCACGTCCAGCCCGTCGCGGTCGCCGCGCACGGAGCCGATCCGATCGGGGCCGGGCAGTCCTGCGTGGCCTATCTGACGCTCCAGCTGAGCACCGGCGCCATCGCGCACGTGCACGTCAACTGGCTGTCCCCGACGAAGGTGCGGACCACCATGGTCGGCGGTTCCAAGCGCACCCTGGTGTGGGACGACCTCAACCCCACCCAGCGCGTGTCGGTCTTCGACCGCGGCGTGGAGCTGAGCACCCCGCAGGAGATCGGGGTGGACGAGCGCCGCGACATGCTCGTCTCCTACCGGACCGGCGACATGGTGGCGCCCGCGATCGGCGAGAAGGAGGCGCTGCGCAGCATGGTCGAGGAGTTCGCCGGGGCGATCCGGGCGGGGCGGCCGGCGCTGACGGACGGCAGGGCCGGCCTGAAGGTCCTGGACATCCTGGAAGCCGCCTCCCGGAGCCTGGAGTTCCGCGGCGCGGTCGTCGGACTGCGCACCGGGCGTTGACCGTGCGCAGGCCGCTTGCACGCAAGACGATGAACGACTCAGTGGGGGCAGGGCGTTGAGCAGCGTACGAGGCAAGAGGATTCTGGTCACCGGCGGAGCGGGCACCATCGGCTCGCACCTGGTGGACCTGCTGGTGGACAACGGGGCACGCGAGGTCGTGGTCCTCGACAACTTCGTGCGGGGGCGGACCGCCAACCTGGCCCGCGCCCTGCCGAGCGGCGTGGTGGAGGTCGTCGAGGGCGATATCCGCGACGTCACCGCGGTGCGCAAGGCGACGGAGGGCGCCGACCTGGTGTTCCACCTCGCCGCCATCCGGATCACCCAGTGCGCGGAGGAGCCGCGGCTGGCGAACGAGGTGATGGTGGACGGCACGTTCAACGTGCTGGAGGCCGCGGCCGCCGCCGGGGTGGGCAAGGTGATCGCCTCGTCCTCGGCCTCGGTGTACGGACTGGCCGAGGCCTTCCCGACCGGCGAGCGCCACCACCCGTACAACAACGACACCTTCTACGGCGCCGCGAAGGCCTTCAACGAGGGCATGCTGCGCAGCTTCCACGCCATGTACGGGCTGGACTACGTGGCGCTGCGCTACTTCAACGTGTACGGGCCCCGGATGGACATCCACGGGCTCTACACCGAGGTGCTGATCCGCTGGATGGAGCGGATCGCCGCGGGCGAGCCGCCGCTGATCCTCGGTGACGGCACCCAGACCATGGACTTCGTCCACGTACGGGACATCGCGCGGGCCAATCTGCTGGCCGCCGAGTCAGACCTGACCGACGAAGTGTTCAACGTGGCGAGCGGGACCGAGACGAGCCTGCTCGACCTCGCGCTCGGCCTGCTGGAGGCGATGGGCGCGGACGGCCTGGTGCCGGAGCACGGACCGGCCCGCGCCGTGAACGGGGTGACCCGGCGGCTCGCGGACACCTCGGGTGCCGCCGGGCGTCTCGGCTTCACGGCGGAGATCGATCTGCGCGGCGGGCTGCGGGACCTGGTCGACTGGTGGCGGGCCGAGCGCGCCGCGGACGCCGCCTCCGCCGGAGCCACCGCCGGGGAGGCCGGCCGATGAGCGCGCGGGAGCCCGCAGCGCCGGCCCGCATTCCGGTGATGGTGCCGTGGCTGGGCGAGGAGGAGGCCCGGGCCGCCGCCGACGCGGTGCTCTCCGGCTGGGTCGCCCAGGGTCCCCGGGTCGCCGCGTTCGAGCGGGCCTTCGCGGAGCGCGTGGGCGCCGAGCACGGCATCGCGGTGAGCTCGTGCACCACCGCCCTGCACCTGGCCCTGATCGCCCTGGACTTCGGTCCGGGCGACGAGGTGGTCGTCCCCTCCCTGTCCTTCATCGCCACGGCCAACGCGGTGCGCTACGTGGGGGCTCGGCCGGTGTTCGCGGACGTCGAGGAGGCCACCGGCAATCTGACCCCCGCCACCGTGGACGCCGTCCGCACGCCCCGTACGAAGGCGGTGCTCGCCGTGCACCAGGGCGGGGTGCCCGCGGACGTGCACGCGCTGCGCGCGGCGTGCGCCGACTGGGACCTCGCGCTGGTGGAGGACGCGGCCTGCGGGATCGGCGCGACGGTCGGCGGCAAGTCCGTCGGCCACGGCGCACTGCTCGCCGCCTGGTCCTTCCACCCGCGCAAGGTGATCACCACCGGCGAGGGCGGCATGCTGACCACCGACGACGCCCAGTGGGCCGAGCGGCTGCGACGGCTGCGCGAACACGGGATGAACGTGTCCGCCGCGCAGCGGCACGCGAGCAGCAAGCCGATCGTCGAGAGCTATCTGGAAGTCGGCTACAACTACCGGATGACCGACATCCAGGCCGCGGTCGGCCTGGTGCAACTGGGCAAGCTGGACGCGATCGTGGCCCGGCGGCGGGCGCTCGCCGCCCGGTACACGGAGCTGCTGCGCGAGGTCCCCGGCCTGCGCCCGGTCCGGGACCCCGGTCACGGCCAGGGGAACTTCCAGTCGTACTGGGTGCTGCTGGCCGAGGACTTCCCGGTCGGCCGGGACGAGCTGCTCGCGGCGCTCTCCGAGGCCGGGATCTCGGCCCGGCGCGGGATCATGGCCTCGCACCTGGAGCCGGCCTACGCGGGCCACGGCGCGGCCCCGCTGCCGGTGACCGAGCGGATCAGCCGCGACTCCCTGATCCTGCCGCTGTTCCACACCATGACGCAGGAGCAGCAGGACCGGGTGGTGGCGGCGCTGCGCGAACAGGCCGGCGGGTGAGCGGGCCGCAGGGCACCGAGGACCTGCTGGTCATCGGTGCGGGCGGGTTCGCCCGGGAGACCGCCCAGGCCGTACGGGACGTGGCCGCCGCGGACGTGGCGCGCGGCCGCCCTCCGCGGTGGCGGCTCGCCGGGCACCTCGACGACGACCCGGCCCTGCACGGCCGGGACGTGGACGGGGCGGCGGTACTGGGCGGCTGCGAGCTCGCGCACGAGCTGTGGGCCGCCCGGGTGGTGGTCTGCGTGGGCAGCCCGCGCGACTACGCCGTACGGGCCCGTCTGGTGCGGCGCCTGGGCCTGCCCGTGACCCGGTACGCGACGGTGGTCCACCCCACGGCGGTGGTGTCGGGGTCCTCGATGCTCGGCGCGGGCTCGGTGCTGCTCGCGCACTGCGTGCTGACCGCCGCCGTCCGGGTCGGGTCCCATGTGGCGGTGATGCCGCAGGTGGTCCTCACCCACGACGACGCGGTCGGGGACTTCGCCACGCTCGCCTCGGGCGTGCGCCTGGGCGGCGGGGTGCGGCTGGGGCGGGGCGCCTACGTGGGCGCGGGCTCGCTGGTCCGCGAGTCCACCACGGTCGGCGCCTGGTCGCTGACCGGCATGGGCAGCACGGTCCTCGGGGACGTACCGCCCGGCGAGGTCTGGGCCGGGAGCCCGGCCCGCCGGCTGCGCGCGGCGGACGGTCCGGCGCTCGACGAGCTGCGGACCGATGGGGAGATGACCGGCCTGCGGCCGGAGACACGGATGGAGAGCCGAGTCAGATGAACCAGATACCGCTCGTCGACCTGAAGGCGGCGCACGCCGAAGTGGCCGAGGAATTACGGGCAGGATTCGACCGTGTCCTCGCCGCCACCGCGTTCATCGGCGGTGAGGAGGTCCGCGCGTTCGAGCGCGAGTACGCCGACTTCGCCGGGGTCGGGCACTGCGTGGGCGTGGCCAACGGCACCGACGCCCTCGAACTGGCCCTGCGCGCCAGTGGGGTCGGCGTCGGCGACGAGGTGGTGCTGCCCGCCAACACCTTCATCGCCACCGCGGGCGCCGTCGCCCGGATCGGGGCCCGGCCGGTGCTGGTCGACTGCCTCCCCGACAGTCTGCTGATGGACCCGCAAGCCGCGCTGGACGCGGTCGGGAAGGCCACCCGCGCGGTGGTCCCGGTCCACCTGTACGGGCAGTGCGCGGCCACCGCGGAGCTGGCCGCGCAGCTTCCGGCGCACGTCAAGGTCGTCGAGGATGCGGCGCAGAGCCAGGGCGCGACCCGCGACGGCCGCTCCCCCGGCAGCGGCGGGATCGCCGCGACCAGTTTCTACCCGGGCAAGAACCTGGGCGCGTACGGGGACGCGGGCGCGGTGGTGACCGACGACGAGGAGACCGCCGACCTGGTGCGGGCACTCGCCAATCACGGCGGCGTCGCCAAGTACCGCCACGACGTGGCCGGGTTCAACAGCCGGCTGGACGGTCTGCAGGCCGTGGTCCTGCGGGCGAAGCTGGCCCGGCTGGCCGAGGGGAACGCGGCCCGCCGGGCCGCCGCCGCCCGGTACGACGAGCTGCTGGGCGAGCCGGCGGCGGCCGGGCGCCTCACCCTGCCGGTCACGGCGGAGGGCAACGTCCACGTGTGGCACCTGTACGTCGTGCGGGTGGCCGGCGCGGACCGCGACGCCGTCGTCGGCAAGCTCAACGCGGAGGGCATCGGCGCGGGTGTGCACTATCCGGCTCCGGTCCACCTCACCCCGGCCTTCTCCCACCTCGGCCACGGCCGCGGGGACTTCCCGCACGCCGAACGGGCCGCGGACCGGATGCTCTCCCTTCCCCTCTTCCCGCAGATCACCGCCGCTCAACAGGAGCGGGTCGTGGACACGCTCGCCGGCGCCCTGCGCTGACGTAAACCGATGAGGTCCAGATGAACAGACGGACAAGGTTGCTCCGGTACGGTCTCTTCACCGTGATCGCGACCCTGATGGCCACGGTCCTCCCGCCGGCCTCGGCGGCCGGTGCCGCCGACCCCTGCGGTCCCGGTACGAACGCGATCGTGTGCGAGAACTCCAAGCCGGGCACGCCGATGTCCGACTGGTTCTCGGCCGGCGCGTACGGCGACATCAAGGGCTTCCCGACCCAGACGAGCGTCCAGCCCGGCGACACCGTGCAGTTCAAGATCCAGTCGTCGACGCCGTACCGCGTCTCGGTCTACCGCCTCGGCCACTACGGCGGCAACGGGGCCCGCCTCCAGTCGACCGCGGCCCAGGCCGCCCAGACGTACCCGGCGAACTTCCTGCCGGGCGGGAACCCGCGCGGCTGCACCACCAAGACGTCCACCGGCCTGGTCGACTGCGGCAACTGGCCGGTCACTGCGACGTGGACCGTGCCGTCCGACGCCGTCTCCGGTCTGTACGTGGTCAACTTCGACCAGGCGGACGGCAACGGCGTGATGCCCTACCCGTTCGTCGTCCGCAACGACTCCAGCCACTCCGACATCGTGGTGCAGACCAGCGACCAGACCTGGCAGGCGTACAACAACTACGGCGGCCAGGACCTCTACGACGGCGGCGGGCCCGCCCCGGACGGGCGGGCGTACGAGGTCAGCTACAACCGGCCCATGGACATCGGCGGGGAGAACGGGATCTACGGGTCCGAGTTCCAGATGGTCTCGTGGCTGGAGCGCAACGGCTACGACGTGAGCTACATGTCCGGCATCGACGTGTCGACCCGCGGCGCGCAGCTGCTGAACCACAAGGTGTTCATGTCCTCGGGGCACGACGAGTACTGGACGCAGGAGCAGTTCACGAACGCGCTGAACGCGCGCAGGGCCGGGGTCAACCAGACGTACTTCAGCGGCAACGAGGTCTTCTGGAAGACCCGCCTCGCCCCGAGCATCGACGGCGCCTCCACCGCCAACCGGACGCTGGTCTCCTACAAGGAGACCAAGCTGTCCTTCCCGCAGCCGAACGGCGTCCCCGACCCGAGCGGGATCTGGACGGGCACCTTCATGGACCCGGCCAGCGCCACCAACGGACGGCCCTTCCAGCCGCAGAACCAGCTGACCGGCTCGATGTTCAGCGTGAACGGCTACCGCAGCGACGCGATCACCGTGCCGGGCACCTTCGCCAAGCAGCGGCTGTGGCGCCACACCAGCGTCGCGAACATCACGCCCTCGCAGACGGCCACGTTCCCCGCCGGTACGCTCGGCTACGAGTGGGACAGCGACGTGGAGAACGCCACCCGGCCGACCGGGCAGATCCAGATGTCGTCCACCACGGTGGACATTGACGACGGCAAGCTCCTGAAGGACTACGGCAACACGTACGGGAACGGCACCGCGACACACAGCCTGGTGGCCTTCCGGGACCAGACCTCGCACGCCCTCGTCTTCGGCGCGGGCACGGTGCAGTGGTCCTGGGGTCTGACCAACATGCCCGTCGGCAATCCCGACGACGCGGTGGTCACCGAGGACAAGCGGATGCAGCAGGCCACCGTGAACGTGTTCGCCGACATGGGGGTCCAGCCCAAGTCCCTGCAGAGCAACCTGGTCGCGGCGAGCGCCTCCACGGACACCGTGGGCCCGGCCGTCACCGTGACCAGCCCGGCGGCGAACGCCACCCTGCCGGCGCTGCGGCCCGTGACCGTCACGGGCACGGCCACGGATTCCGGCGGCGTGGTGGCCCGCGTGGAAGTGTCCACCGACGGCGGGACCGCCTGGAAGGCCACCACGGGCCTCGGCTCCTGGAGCTACACGTGGACCCCGACCACCCCGGGCCCGGTGCAGATCAAGGTGCGCGCGGTGGACGACAGCGTGAACATCGGCGCCACCACCACGGTGCCGCTGACCATCGGCCCCCAGCAGTGCCCCTGCACCGTCTGGCCGGCCGCGGCCGTGCCCGGCACCGTCAACGCCGGTGACGGCGGCGCCGTCGAGCTCGGCGTGAAGATCCGCTCCTCGGTGGCGGGTTCGATCACCGGCATCCGGTTCTACAAGTCCCCCGCCAACACCGGGACCCACATCGGCAGCCTGTGGAGCAGCACGGGCCAGCGCCTGGCCACCGGCACCTTCACCAACGAGACGGCATCCGGCTGGCAGCAGCTGAACTTCTCCTCACCGGTGCCGGTGAAGGCGAACACCACCTACATCGCCTCCTACTTCGCGCCGCACGGCGGCTACTCCTTCGACACCACCTTCGCCTCCGGGGACGCGGGGCTGGCCCCGCTCACCGCGCTGAAGAGCGGCACCGACGGCGGCAACGGCGTCTACCGCTACAGCACCACGGGCGGCTTCCCGTCCACGACCTCCAACGGCAGCAACTACTGGGTGGACCCGGTCCTGGACACCTCCACCGCGAGCACCACGCCGCCGTCCGTCAGCTCGACGTCGCCGCAGTCCGCGGCGACCGGGACCCCGATCACGGCGGCGGCGACGGCCACCTTCAGCACCGCCATCGACGCGGATTCGCTGGTGTTCACGCTGAAGGACGCCGGCGGCGCCACCGTGCCCGGTACAAAGACCCTCGGCGCGGCGAACAGTGCGACCTTCACCCCGTCCACCGAACTGGCCCTGAACACCACCTACACGGCGTCGGTGCACGCCGCCGACCTGTGGGGCAACACCATGGCCGCGCCGGTCACGTGGAACTTCACGACCAGCGCCTCGCCGCCGACGGTGAACTGCCCCTGCACCCTGTGGGGCAGCAGTGCGGCGCCGAGTACCGCCAACGTCGGGGACGACGCCAACTCCGTGGAGCTGGGCACCCGCTTCCAGTCCGCGGTGAACGGCTACATCACCGGCATCACCTTCTACAAGGGCCCCGGGAACACCGGCACGCACACCGGCACCCTGTGGTCCGCCTCCGGCGCGCAGCTGGCCACCGGCACCTTCGGCAGCGAGACCCTGTCCGGCTGGCAGACGCTCAAGTTCGCCACCCCGGTGGCCATCACCGCGGGCACCTCGTACGTGGCCTCGTACCACGCGCCGAACGGCAACTACTCGGTGGACGGCGGCTACTTCACCGGCGCGCACCGCTCGTACCCGCTGGTCGCCCCGGCCGACGGCAACGGCGGCGCCAACGGCCTCTACAAGTACGGCTCCGCCACCGCCTTCCCCACGAACACCTTCGGCTCGGTGAACTACTGGGTCGGCCCGGTCTTCACCACCACCCCGCCGGCCGCCGCCCCGCCCGTCGCCTCCTCGGAGGTGACCGGCCAGTGAGCACGGTCAGCGTGGTGATCCCCTGCTACAAGTACGGCCACTTCCTGGCCGACTGCGTCAAGAGCGTCCTGGACGAACAGGAGGGCGTCGACGTCCGGGTCCTGATCATCGACGACGCCTCGCCCGACGACTCCGCGGACGTGGCACGCGCGCTGGCGGCGGCCGACCCGCGGATCGAGGTACGGGTCCACGAGCGCAACCAGGGGCACATCGCCACCTACAACGAGGGTCTGCTGGAGTGGGCCGACGGGGACTACGTGGCCCTGCTCTCGGCGGACGACCGGCTGGTCCCCGGGGCCCTGGTGCGCGCCGCCGCCCTACTCGACGCGCATCCGGAGGCCGGCTTCGCCTACGGCAGGCCGCTGCGCTTCCGGCACGGCGGGCCGCTGCCCGCGGCCCGGACCCGCAGCACCGGGTCGGTCGTCTACCCCGGACGGTGGTGGCTGGAGCGGCGGTTCCGGGAGGGCACCGGGTGCATCACCTCACCGGAGGTGGTCGTCCGCACCAGCCTCCAGCGCAAGGTCGGGGGCTACGATCCGCAGCTCCCGCACGCCGGGGACATCGAGATGTGGATGCGGCTCGCGGCGCACGCCGACGTGGGCTACATCAGCGGGGCGGATCAGGCCTTCTACCGGGTCCACGGCAACAACATGTCCACCACGGACTTCGGCGGGCAGCTCGACGACCTGCGTCAGCGGCTCGTCGCCTTCGACTCGGTGCTGGACAAGTGCGCCGGGCTGCTCCCGGGGGCCGAGGCCGACCGGCTGTCCGTGGCGGCGCGTACCCGGCTGGCCCGGTACGCGCTGCGGCGCGCCTACCGCGCGTACGACCGGGGGCGCACGGCCGTGGTCCCGGTCGAGGAGCTGGTGGAGTTCGCCGCCGAGTGCCTGCCCGGCGGCTACACCTCGCTGGCCGAGTACCGGGCGCTGCGCAGGCGCTGTCGCGTCGGGGCGCGCGTGATGCCCTACCTCCAGCCGCTGGTGCTCTCGGCGGTCGCCGACCGGGGGCGCGAGTGGCTGTGGTGGCAGTCGTGGAAGCGCCGAGGGATCTGATGCACCGTCCGTTCCACTCAGTTGCCCGCCCGCCGCGCCCGGCGGGCGAGCAGCTGGTCGCTCCACAGGGCCGCCGGCACTCCCACGACCCCGGCCAGCAGGACCGATCCGGCCAGCCCCCGGCTCTTGGTGCCGGTCTGCGCCACGGCGTTCGGCGGCACCAGGAGGGTGACGCTCATCCGCGCCGACTCGGGGATGCCCTGGCCCGTCTGCAGGTCCGTCAGGCGCTTCGTGTAGAGCTCGATGATCTTCCGTACGGCGGTGTCGGCCGCGGCCGGGCCGGGCTGCTCGGCCTGGATCTGCAAGGAGGGGATCAGGTAGCGCGGGGTCACGCTGGTGCCGCTGTTGCGCGGTATCAGCCGGTAGGTGCCGGTGACTCCCGCGGCCCTGAGCTCGGCCTCCCCGGCGGGCGAGTCCAGCTGCTGCACCGTCGCGTAGGAGGCGGCGGCGAGCGGCGGCTGCAGATTGGCCAGCTGGTTCGGCTGGTTGCCGGTCACCGGTGGCTTGAGCACGACGATCGCCGTGCTCAGGTACGTCACGGAGGGGCGGAGCACCTGGTAGGCGCCGGCGGCCGCGAGCACCATCGCAAGGACCAGGACGTACCAGCGCCGACGCAGCGCGCGAACCAACTCACCAGGCGACACACGATTCCCTTCGTCGCGATCGATCCTCGCAGTACATGTGTCGGCACGCCATCAAATCCCGTACCTTCTGGGGGCGTTAGTGACCATCGGTGAAATACTCGCGGTGCTACGGCGGCGCTGGTACGTGATGGTGCCGTTGACGCTGATCGGCCTCCTCGCGGCCGGGCACCTGTACCGGTCGGTGCCGGTGGCGTACCAGTCGCAGAGTTCGGTGGCGCTGATCGATTCCAAGGCGGTGGCCGAACTGGCGCCGGCCTTCGGCAATCCCATCTCGAACGCCGGCGGTTCGCTGGTCGTGACCGCTGACGTGCTGATCAGAACCCTGTCGGGGACGGATGCGGCGCGGGATCTGCAGGGCCTGGGCGTGACGGACCCGTACACCGTCTCCTTCGCCGCGAACGCCTCGGGACCGTTGCTCACGCTGACCGTCACGGGCACCGACCGGGAGAAGGTGCTCCGGGAGACCAACATCCTCACCGGTTTCGCCGGGGAGCAGCTGGGGGCACTCCAGGCGGCGGCCAAGGTCGAGCCCGCGTACTTCGTGCAGACCACGCCCGTGGTGCTTCCGCAGACCCCGCGACCCCAGCTCAAGAGCCGCTACCAGCAGGTGCTGGGCGTCCTCATCCTCAGCACGACGGCCGGTTTCACGCTGTCCTTCGTGACCGAGAGCCTGGTGGTGGCCCTGCGCCGCAGGCGCGCGAACGGGTCGTCCGGTGTGCGCGCCTGGCGTGCGCACCGGCGGGCCCGGGGCCGGCAGCTGGACGCGGTCACGCTGCTCAGCGGTTATCTGGCGCTGGCCTTCTTCATCCCCTCGAACCTGACGCTGCCGGGGATGGGCGGGGTGGGCACCCCGGCCAACGTGTTCGCGCTGCTGGGCCTGTTCTGGTACCTGGCGGCCTGGATCACCGGCCGCATCCGGCCGGCCCCGGGCACCCGGCTGCCCCGGGTCGTGATGTGCCTGCTGGCCGTGTCGGTCCTGGCCTCGTACCTCGCGAACGCGACGCGCGGCAGTACCCAGAAGGAGGTCCTCGCGGCGGACCGCGGCCTGATCGCGCTGCTCGTCTGGGTGGCCCTGGTGGTGCTGGTCTCCGCCGGGATCCAGGACCGGGCCCGGCTCGACGTCCTGCTGCGCAGGGCCGTCGTGATGGGGGCGGTGGTGGCCGCGATCGGCTTCTACGACTTCTTCACCGCGACCAACATCGCCGACAAGATCAGCATCCCCGGGCTCAAGTCGGCCGTCGCCCAGATCACCGCCCTGGACCGCGGCTCCTTCACCCGGCCGCGCTCCACCACGGCGCAGCCCCTGGAGTTCGGCGGGATGCTCGCCATCCTGCTGCCCTTCGCCGTGCAGCAGGCCTTCGATCCGGTAAGGCGGCACCTGAGCGGGTGGCGCCGCTGGGGGCCGGTGGTGCTGATGGGCGGCGCCCTGCCGCTGACGGTGTCGCGGACCTCCATCATCGGGGCGCTCATCGTGATCCTCGTGATGGTGCTGCGCTGGAAGCCGCAGCGACGGTGGACGGCGATCGGTGTACTGATGGTCTCCGTGGCCTGCTTCAAGGTCATCGTCCCCGGGCTGATCGGCACCATCACCACGTTGTTCGGCTCATTCCTGGCGAACTCCGACAGCAGCACCCAGGCGCGCACCCTGAAGTACAGCGCGATCGTCCCCTACCTCGACGAACGCCCCCTGCTCGGCCGGGGCTTCGGGACCTTCCTGCCCGAGCTGTTTTTCTTCACCGACAACCAGTACATGCTGACCCTGGCCGAAATGGGCCTCGTGGGGCTGATCGCGCTCCTGGTGATCCTCTTCACGGGAATGCACCAGGGCGGCGCCGTCCGCAGGCTGGCCCGCACCGAGTCCGACCGGGAGCTGGGCCAGGCGTTCTTCGCCTCGGCCCTCGTCTCCCTGGTCATCAGCGCCACCTTCGACGCCCTCAGCTTCCCGATGTTCGCCGGGATCTTCTTCCTGACGATCGCCGCCGGAGGCAGCTACCTCGGCTTCATCCGGCGCGAGGCGCCGAAGCCCCGAACCGTGGAGTCCCCGTGCCCGGTCCCGTCCCTCCCGTCCGTCCCATCCATCCCGTCCGTCCCCTAGGCCCCGTCGCCGTTCTCGTCGTCACCTGGAACAGCGCCGGGGTGCTCCCGGAGTTCCTCGCCTCGCTGCCGGAGGGCACGGCCGGGCTGGACTGGCGCTTGGTCGTGGCCGACAACGACTCGGCCGACGGCACCGTGGACCTGGTCCGCTCGCTGGCCCCGGACGCGACCGTCGTCCAGACCGGCCGCAACGCCGGTTACGCGGCCGGGGTGAACGCCGCCCTCGGCGCCGCCGCCGCGTGGGAAGGCGGCTTCCGTGCGGCCCTGGTGTGCAATCCGGACATCCGGATGCGGCGCGGCTGCGCCAAGGTGCTCGTGGACGCGCTCGACGCGCCCGTGGCCGACGGCGACCGCGTCGGGATCAGCGTGCCGCTGCTGTACGAAGAGGACGGCCGCACCCTCGTGCACTCGCTCCGCCGGGAGCCGAGCGTGACCCGCGCCCTCGGCGAGGCCGTCATCGGCAACCGCCGGGCCGGGCGCTTCCCCCGCCTGAGCGAACTGGTCACCGACCCCGCCACGTACGAGCGGCCCACGTACGCGGACTGGGCGACCGGAGCCCTGATGGCCCTCTCCGCGGACTGCCTGGCCGCCTGCGGCCCATGGGACGAGTCCTTCTTCCTCTACTCCGAGGAGACCGAATACTGCCTCCGTGCGCGAGACCGGGGATACGTCACGCAGTTGGAGCCGACGGCCGAGGCCGTTCACCTGGGGGGCGACTCTCAGGTGTCGCCCCGGCTGTGGACTCTGCTCACCCTCAACCGCGTCCGTCTGTACCGGCGCCGGCACGGCCCCCTCGCCACAGCCGCCTTCCGCACCGCTGTCCTGCTCCGGGAGACATCACGCGCCGCGCTCGGCCGCCCGGCCAGCCGAGCGGCCGCCGCCGCCCTCGCCCGACCGGGCGCCTTGCGCGCCACGCCGGGGCCGTGATCGCGACCCGTCCGGGAGGTGCGTTCCCCCGGACGGGGCTGACTGCGTCAGGGGCGCGTCTTCCGGCGTCCGAGTCGCCGCATCACAGGCACCTCGACGAACCGGTGCATGAGCCCCGCGAGCGCCACTGAGAGAACGAGCGCTCCGACGGTGAGCGTCCAGGCCTTTGCCGAGGCCGAACCCTGAGCGCCGAGCCCCCGCATGAGATCCACGATCACCGACTGATGGATCAGGTAGAAGGCGAAGGAGATCTCTCCCAGCCACACCGCGGACCGGCTCCGCCACACACTCGGCTTCCCCTCGACGTCGGCGACAGCCACGGCAGGGATGAGCAACGCGAACGGGATCGCGGTGACGGCCGACGTTTCCGCGTCCGGCGGGAAGTACGGCGTCACGGCGTAGGCGACGACGAGAAGCACTGCGACGGACCACATGGGAATCCGCGGCCAGCGCCCGCTCTTCACGACGAGCGCCATCAGAATCCCGAGCACGAACTCCAGCAAGCGGACCGGCGGGAAGATGTAGACGAACCAGTAGTGCCGCTCGGCAGGCAGCAGCGTCGCCATCACGGGCACCGCGAACACGGCCGCTACGCACGCCGTAGCGCTCGCCCACAGCCTCTCCGGACGGATGCGTCTCAACACGGGCAGCAGCGCCGGGAACAGGGCGTAGAAGAACGCCTCACACGCGAGCGACCAGCTGACCGAGTTCGCGCCGAAGTAGACGCGCGGGTCCGGCCACCACGCCTGAACGAGCCCCAGGTTCGCCGCTCCGACGAGGAACCCGACGGCATGGCCGGTCGCATACAGCCCGGCGAGGGAGATGACGAAGGCCATGACGTAGTTCGGGTAGATCTTCGCCGCTCGACGCCGCCAGAAGGCACGAGCGGTGTCTCCTTGCCGTGCTGACCACGTCAGGACGAAGCCGCTGAGGACGAAGAAGAACGAGACGCCCACAGCGCCGGCGCCCGCCGTGCGAGCGAACGCGTGTTGTGTTGACGACGGAGCCAACAGCCCCGATATCGAGACGTGGAAGCAGAAGACGAGGAATGCGGCGACGAACCGGAGCCCCGTCAGCGAGGGGAGCCTCGATCCGTCGGCCTGCGTTCCGGCCCGCCTGTCCGATCCGTCGGTGACCCCAACTGCACTCATGAATCCCCCCAAGAGCCCAAAGCGACCCGATCCGACTCACACGGCACTGGAGTACTGGCTCGCGCTCCGCGGTCGGCACACCATGGCGATGAAGTCGTGCCCAACCTCCGGCAGGGCCGCGTCCTCCGCGGCGAAGCACCGCTCCAGCAGCTCCAGCGTCTCCGGCTGCTGGTCACGGAAGTTGTGCGCGATCCCGGAGAACGCGATGTGCAGGACCGTGCCCCCGTACGGCCGTTCCTCGACGACGTCGAAGTGGCGCCGCAGGCCCGGCAGCAGCGCCGCCGCGTCGACCGCCTCCGAGGGGTCGTCCAGCACCATCGACAGCCTGCTGGGCCGTACGACGCGCCGCTTGATCCGGCCGTCGGCCAGCCGCCGCCGCTCCTCGGGGAGCCGGGCCAGCAGCTCGTTCGCCGCGTCCAGCTGACCGTCGGTCCACTGGAACCGGGTAGGGCCGACGAACTCGTCAACGACGAACGTCCCGCCGGGCTCGATCAGCCGGGACAGCCGCGGCAGGGTCTCGTCGAGGTGGTCGAAGTGGTGCAGCGACTGGAGGCCCAGCAGTACGTCGAAGCGTTCCCCGTCGGCGGCCATGCGGTTGACGTCGGTGACCCGGAAGCGCAGGACGTCGGCGAGGCCCTCCTCGGCGGCGGCGCGGGTCGCGAAGTCGATCCGCTGCTGGGCCACGTCCACGCCCTCCAGGAGACCGAAGGCGCCGGTCTTCGCCCAGAGCAGTTCGTTCCCACCGGTGCCGCACCCCAGCGACAGGCCGCGCAGATCGGCGCGCGGCGCGAAGTGCTTGGCGGCCACGTACTCGGGAAAGGAGATGTCCGCGTCGCCGGTCATCAGCAGGTTCCACCGCTTGATGACCGGCGGTATCGCCCACCATTCGGTCAGCGACGGGTCGACCTGGGACCAGTGCTGGACCACCCGCGCGCCGCCGCGCACCCGTAGCTTGGCCAGCACCGGATCCAGGTCCAGCTTGCGCACCTTGCGCAGCAGCCGGTCCGCGTCGTGTCTGTTGATCAGGTTGTTCAGCATGTGGGCTCCGTTCGTACGGCTGTCAGCGACTTCGTGACACCGAGCACCCGCTCGCTGAGGAGCACCGATCCGGGGAACAGGTAGCTCATCTCTGCGCGGGTCAGCAGCTCGATGTTGATCACGGCGTTCATCGCCGACTCCGGGCTGTCGGGACGGCTGTGGACGAGCGGCCAGTGCCGTACCAGACGTGTCCTGGCGGCCAGTGGCAGGAACTGGAAGCCGGGCGCCACGAAGTGCGGCTCGACCGGGAAGTAGCGGTACGGCGTCTGGATCCAGTGCAGCGGGGCCAGTGACTCGACGGCGGCGACGAACCGCCGGCGCTGGCTGTGGCCGCCCACGTGCTCGATGGTCGAGTTGGAGAACACCAGGTCGTAGCCGCCCTGGGCGCTCAGTTCGGCGGCGACCACCGGGTCGGTGACGTCGGCGACCTCCGCGGTGATCCAGTCGGGCAGGTCGGCGGGATGTTCCTCCAGATTGATCAGGTGGACGTGCTTGGCGCGCACTGGTGCACGCAGCCACATCTCGGCCGTCCCGCCCAGGTCCACGACGCTCATGCTCTCGATGCCGGGGAAGCAGCGTTGAAAACGCTCCCAGCGGGCGATGCGCATGCGTTCGCCCAGCGAGCCGGGCGCGTCGACGAACTTGTTCCTGAGGGCACGGGATAGGGGCATGGGATCAACCACCTGTGGTCGGAGCGGAAAGGGAGCAAGCCTCAACTGGGCTGTTGCCATTGCGTGTAGAAGCTGGCCGGGTTCATCAGGTATCGGACGGTGGGATGCGGGACATGGAGCACCCGGTACCGGCGGCCGTAGCGGCGGATCAGCTCCCAGTCCTCGCGGGGCAGCACCTCCGGTGTCCGGCGCAGACGGCTGAAGTGCAGGGAGCGATTACGCCGGGCGACAAAGGCGTTGGTGTCCAGGAAGGCCTCGCGGGCGGCGCGGCGCCGGTCGTAGGGCACCGAAAGGACGTCCTTCTCGCTGCCGTCGGGCAGGACGCGGCGCAGCGCCGTGTAGACGCCGTCGGGCCCGCCGGGAGACTCCAGGACCGCCAGCGCCCGTTCCAGATGGTCGGGTTCCCACAGGTTGTCGTCGTCCAGGAACGCCACGTACCGCGAGCGGGTGAGGCGGATGCCCACGTTGCGCACGACGCCCGCCACACCGGTGTTGCGTGCCAGCGACACGGCGAACAGCCTTGGGTCATCGGGGAGTCCGGGCAGTCCGGCGCCGTCGTCGACCACGATCACGACCTGGTCGCGAACGGTCTGGGCCAGGGCCGAGCGCACCGCGGCACGCAGCGCCTCGGGGCGCCGGTGGGTCGCGATCACCGTGGCGACCAGCGCCGGGGGCGGCGACGGCAGGACGACGGCCAGCCGCCCGGTCTCGGCGTCCTCGATCCGGCGCAGCCGCACCGCGGTGGGGGCCAGCAGGACCTTGTTCCTGGCCTCGAAGAGCACCAGCCAGCCGAACACCGCCTTGAGCAGCGTCCAGGACGCCCGCGCGACACGGCGCACGAGGCCGCTCATGAGGCCGGCTCCGGCTGGATCGGGCGGCCGTCGGACATCCGGTTGCCCCGCCACACGTTTCCGGCGCCGCTGTCGTTCCAGTGGGCGACCACGCCGTATCCGCCGGCCGCGGGGTGGTACTGCGTCGAGAAGACGTTGTCGGTGACCTTGATTCCGGTGGCGCCGGTGCTCCCGCCATAGAGGGCGTAGGCGCCGCCGGCGATCCAGTTGTTGTCGACGGTGACATTGCGGACCACCCCGGTGTCCGCGAACAGGCCGATACTGCCCGAGGCGCCCTGCGTGAGGCTGCTCGGGTTCAGCAGGGTGTTGTGGCGGATGATCAGTTCCCCGGTGTTGCCGCCGCCGCTGATCACCGCGTTGGTGTGCTGCCATTCGCCGCCCAGGTTGACGAACGGGACGATGTCGTGCACGTAGTTGTCGTGCAGATTGCCCTGTCCCATGGCCAGGGCGTCGCCGAACACCGAGACGTCGCACCAGCCGACCTCGATGGAGCTGCCCCCCATGTTCGACACCGCGTAGTCCACGCCGCCGTTGTCCGGCCCCTTGCCGGGCACGGCCGTGATGGTGGAGTGCAGGACCCTCAGGCCGCTGTAACCGGGGCGCAGGTTGATGCCCCACCAGTTGTCCGAGGTGATCTTGCTGTCGATGACGGTGACGTCGTTCGCGTAGATGTCGAGGGAGCCGGTGATGTCCCACCCCCGGATGACGAGCCCGTTCTCACGGACGGCCATGTACCCGGTCTCGTGGGGCGTGAGGGGGATCCGCGGACCGGTGGTGCCGGCGTCGGGGAAGCCGCAGGCGCCGGGAGAGGCGCAAGCGGTCTTGGCCGCGGGTGCGCCGGACGCACCGCCGGTGCCCGCCGTCGCGGTGGGCTTCCCCGTCGGGGGCGGCGAGGCGGCGGGGCGGTCCGTCGCCTGGCCGGCCGCGGTCGACGGACCGGCGCTCGGTGCCGCCGAGGTCCCGCTCGCGGGGCAGGTCAGCGCGTCATCCGCGCAGTCCGACGAAGCGGACCGGTCCGGTCCCGAGCAGGCCACGCCCAGGACCGCCAGTAAGGCTGCGAGCAGCAGTCCCGCAGCTAAGTTCCGGCTGATGCGCCGTGACATCGGGCTCACCTCATGTCCTGTCGGGTGGGCCGCACCGGTGCGGACGACCGGTGCCGGCCGCGGTGGGTCCGGTCGCCGCGGCCGACGCCGCGCAGGAAGTCGCGGCTGGGCAGTACGCACAGCGTGTAGCCGGCCAGGGCGATCGTGCTGATGGCGAGGAGGGCGAGCGGGCCGTCGCCCAACCGGTGCTCCAGGCCGAGGATGATCGCGGCCATCACGGCCCCGCCGAGGAAGGGCCACGCGCAGGCCCTGGCGATCGAGCCGACACCGATGCCTCCACGGCTGAGGGCGTACAGGAACACGGGCACCACCATGCCGCCGGCGACCAGGACATGGGCCTGTGAGGCTCCGACGATGCCGTTCAGGCGGGCGCCGACGAGGAGCACCGGGATCAGGGCCGCCAGCCACAGGCCCTGCACCAGGAAGAGCGACCGGCGCTGTCCGATCGCGACCAGACAGTCGTAGGCGAGTTCGCTGCCGATGCGGATCAGGCCGAGGGCCATCAGCCAGGGCAGTGCCGCGGCGGCGGGGGCCCAATGGCTCCCGTAGATCAGCTGGACGGCCGGCCCCGCCAGGCCGGCCAGCAGGACGCACAGCGGGACGGTGGCGGTGATCACCACGCCCAGGGCGCGGCTGAAGCCCTGGGCCAACGCCTGGGGTGAGTCGGCCAGGCGGGAGAAGCCGGCGAAGGAGACCCGGCGGGCGGCCTCGGAGATGATCCGCACGGGCCAGCCGGAGATGTTGAAGGCGAGCACGTAGAAGCCCAGCGCCACATTGCCCAGGGTCGCGCCCACCACCATGGTGTCGACGTTGACCACCGCGAGGGCCAGCATGCTCGCGCCCGCCAGCGGAAGCCCGAACCTGAGCAGCGCCCGGGCCTGTTCGGGGTCCCAGCCGAACTTCAGGGTGCCCGGTGCCGCCAGCGAGCAGCCGATCAGCGTCACGACGTTCCCCGCCACGGCTCCCCAGGCGAAGCTCATCGCGCCCCAGCCCTCGAAGGCCAGCAGCAGCGTCACCGAGGTACTGATCACGAAGTTGAGCCCGTCGATGATCATCCGCTTGCCCTGGGCGAACTCACGGGTGAGGAAGCCGCCGGGCACCTGCGCCACCCCGTCGATCACCACGCACAGGCACATCACCCGCAGGACGCCCGCGGCGTCCGGCGAGCCGAGCAGACCGGCCGCCGTCGGCGCCGCCGCGAACAGCGCCACGTACAGCAGGCCGCTGGAGAGGGTGCTGAGGGTCAGTACGGTCGGCGCGAACCGCCGTGCGTCCCCCTCCCAGCGCACGATGGCCAGGCCCACACCCAGCTCGTTCGCGGACAGCAGGACCAGCAGCACGGTCTGGGCGATGCCGTACACGCCCCACTCCGCGGGGCCCAGGGCGAAGCGTGCCAGCACGATGCCGGTCGCGAAGTTGCCCAGGCGCATGACGACGGTGTTGATCAGGCTCCAGCGGGCCGCCGAGCGGACCTTCCGGCCAAAGGAGGGAGAAGCGAGGAGTGCGGGTGCGGGAGGAGCGGGGGCGGGAGGAGCGGGGGCGTCGCTCGGCTCACCGGTCTCACTGTCCGGTGCGCGGGCGGTGTCCATGAGTCGACTCCTCGTCGAGCGGCTCGGCGGCGGATGCCACGGGCATGACGGGCTGTGGCGCCTTGGGCTCTGCGGCGGCCGGCCCGTCCTCGGCGGACCGCGCCCAGCTGGGCGGCCGCCGGATGGCGAGCGTCCTTTCCACGACCGGTTCCCCGGTCGAGGGGAGGGGGGCGGCCGTCTCCTCCTCCGGCTCGGGCTTGGGCCCGGGGTTGTGCGACCTCTTCCGCGCCTCCACGTAGAAGGCGGCGACCATGCTGAGCACCAGGCCCAGGCCCCCGGCCATGACGAGGTACTGCAGCCTGGTCTTGGTCTCGGCCACCGGCTTCTGCGGCGGCACGATCGTCGCCATGCGGATCATGGCGTCCGGGGCGACCTTCTGCTTCGCCTGGAAGTCGGTCAGCCGGGTCGCGGCGTAGGCCGTGAGCTTCTGGTCCGACTCAAGGAGGCGGTCCGGATCGCTCCCGGTGACGATGAGCCACATGAACGGACCCAGGGCGTTGTCGGCGATCTTCGCCTCGGGGGTTCCGGTGACGCCCAGGTCCTTGAGGTCGGCCAGCGAGGCGTCGGAGTTGAGGTTGCGGGCGAGCCCGTCGGCCATGCCGGTGAGGGAGGTCTGCGTGCTCAGGAAGGGGTTGCCGTCGTAGGCCTCGGTGGCCTTCTGCGAGTTGAGCAGGGTCACGGTGCTCTGCGACCGGTACGTCACCGGCACCACCAGGTACACGCCGACGACGAGCGCCGCGGTGATCAGCAGTCCGGGCAGCAGCACGTACCAGCGTCTGCGCATGACCCGCCAGATCTCGGCGAGATCCATGGTCTTCCCCTTCGAATTGCGGTTCTACGGAACGAGGTCGGTGGGCCGGAGCCGGGTGTCCGCGGCCCCGCCGTCCAACAGGACCCCGGCTATGCGGTCGCCGGCCCGGCCGTCCCAGAGCTCGGGGCAGCGGGCGGCGGGCGGATCGTCGAGCACCCGGTGCACGGTGGCCACGATGCGTTCCGGGTCGGTGCCGGCCAGGACGTTGGTGCCCTCCTCGACGGTGATGGGGCGCTCGGTGTTGTCCCGCAGGGTCACGCAGGGCACGCCCAGGGCGGTGGTCTCCTCCTGGATGCCCCCGGAGTCGGTGAGCACCAGGCGGGCGGAGTCCTGGAGGGCGATGAAGTCGAGGTATCCGGCGGCCGGAACCAGCCGGATGCCGTCGGGCACGCCCAGTTCGGCCAGCCGCCCGGCGCTGCGCGGGTGCACGGGCAGCAGCAGGGGGCAGCGGCCGGCGATCTCGCCGAGGGCCTTCAGCAGGCCGCGCAGTGCCCCGGGGTCGTCCACGTTGGCCGGCCGGTGCAGGGTGACCAGGCCGTATCCGCCGCGGGTCAGCTCGTACCGGTCCAGGACGTCCGACTTCCTGGCCCGGTCCAGGTTGGCGAGGAGGGTGTCGATCATGACGTTGCCGACGACGTGGATCTGGTCCTCCCGGTAGCCCTCCGCCCGCAGGTTCACGGCGGCGTCGGGCGAGGGGGCAAGCAGGTAGTCGCTGACCCGGTCGGTGGCGACCCGGTTGACCTCCTCGGGCATGCTCCAGTCGCGGCTGCGCAGCCCGGCCTCCACGTGGGCCAGCAGCGGGCCGGCCTTCGCGGTCACCAGGGCGCAGGCCAGCGTGGAGTTGATGTCGCCGACCACCACGACCGCGTCCGGGGCCAGCTCGTCGAGCAGCGGCTCGAAGGCGGTCATCACCCGACCGGTCTGCTGGGCGTGGGTGCCCGAACCGGCGCCGAGGTACCGGTCGGGGGTGCGGATGCCGAGGTCGCGGAAGAACACGTCGTTCATGGACTCGTCGTAGTGCTGGCCGGTGTGGACGAGGACCACCTCGGCGCCGCGGCGCTCCAGCGCGTCCATCACCGGTTTGATCTTCATGTAGTTGGGCCGGGCTCCGGCCACGCAGACGATCCTGGTCATGGGGTCAGAGCACCTCCACCTTCGGTCCGGTCATGCGGTTGCGGGTGTCGAGGACGAAGGACGCGTGCTCCGCGATCATCCGGTAGTCGAAGGAGTCGTGGTCCGTGAGCAGGACGACCACGTCGGCGGCCGCCAGCTCCTTGCGGGTCGGCTCGACCCGCACGAGGCGGGCGTCGACCTTGATGTGCTCCACGACGTGGGGGTCGACCGCGCGGACCTTGGCGCCCATGTCGAGGAGGAGTTGGGCGATGCGTACGGCGGGTGACTCGCGCGCGTCGCCGGTGTTCTTCTTGTAGGCCAGGCCGAGGAGCAGGACCCGGGAGCCGTTGACGGAGCGGCGCTTGGCGTTGAGGGCGTCGATGACCCGGCGCGTCACGTACTCGGGCATGTGGTTGTTGATGTCGTTGGCCAGCTCGACGAAGCGGAAGTTCTGGCCGAGTTCGCGCTGCACCCGCCAGTTGAGGTACGAGGGGTCGATGGGCAGGCAGTGGCCGCCGACCCCAGGGCCCGGGGTGAACTTCATGAAGCCGAAGGGCTTGCTGGACGCGGCCTCGATGGACTGCCACACGTCGATGTCGAGGTGCCGGGCGAACATGGCGATCTCGTTGACGAGGGCGATGTTGACGTGCCGGAAGGTGTTCTCCAGCAGCTTGGCGAGCTCGGCCTCCTTGGGCGAGCGGACGGGGACGGTGGTGTCGACGAGCTCCCCGTAGAAGGCCTCGACGGCCTTCAGGGAGGCCTCGTCGACCCCGGATACGACCTTGGGCGTCTGCTGGAAGCCCCAGACGGTGTTGCCCGGGTCGATGCGCTCCGGGCTGTAGCCGAGGTGGAAGTCCGCTCCGGCGGTGAGGCCGGAGCCGTCCTCGAGGATCGGGGCGAACAGCTCCTCGGTGGTGCCCGGGTAGGTGGTGGACTCCAGGACGACGGTCGCGCCCGGCCGCAGGAAGCGGGCCAGGGTGCCCGCCGACTCCTCGATGTAGCGCAGGTCGGGGGCGCCGTCCTGTAACGGGGTGGGGACCGTGACGACGGCGACGTCGAAGCCTCCGCAGTCCCGGGCGAGTTCGCTCGGCCGGTAACTGCCGTTCGCCAGCGCCCGGCTCAGCCGCTCGGAGGAGACGTCCTCCACGTACGACTCACCGGCGGCGAGGCTCTTGACCCGCCGGGCGTCCACGTCGTACCCGATCACCTGGTGTCCGACCTCGGCGGCCCGGATGGCCAGCGGCAGTCCGACGTATCCCTGTCCCACGACGACGACGCGCATCAGTGACTCCTGTTCGCGGAACCGGTGGACGGTGTGCGGTGGATGAGCTCCCGGACCGTCATGAGGAGGAAGGCAGCGTTGGTGGTGAGGTAGCGCTTGCCGAGCCGGCGCGGCTCCTGGAGGGTGCGGTAGAACCATTCGAGTCCCATCCGCTGCCAGGCCAGGGGAGCTCGCTTGGTGATGCCGGCGAGGATGTCGAAGGAGCCGCCCACGCCGTGGACCACGTGGGCGCCGCTGCGTTGGCCGTAGCCGGCGGTGAAGATCTCCTTCTTGGGCGAGGTCATGCCGAGGAAGAGCAGCCGGGCGCCGCTGTCCGCGATGGCGTCGGCGATCGTCTCCTGGTCGCCGTCGCCGAAGTAGCCGTTGCGGCTGCCGGCCACCCGGAGCCGGGGGAAGCGCTCGGAGATCTGCCGGAGCATCGTCTCCAGGACGCTCTGTTCGGCGCCGAGCAGGTAGACGGGGATGTCCGCCACCTCGGCCGCGGCGAGCAGCCGCATGAACAGGTCGATGCCCGCGACCCGCTCCGGCAGCCGGACGCCGAGGATCCGGCCGGCCCAGACCACCGCCTGGCCGTCGGCCAGGACGAGGTCGCAGCCGGCGACCGCCTCGGCGAGGCGGGGGTCGCGGCGCATGTTGACCAGCTTGGCGGCGTTGACCATGCCGATCTCGATCTGTTCGCCGCGCCGCACCGCGTCCAGGCAGCGCTGCACGGTCTCGTCCATGGTCAGGGCGTCGAGCGACACCCCGAAGAGGGACGGCCGTGGGGATCGCCGCGGGGATTGCCGTCGCGTCATCTCGGCAACCCCCCGAGCCAGGCGAACAGGAGCCAGCCGAACTCGTACGGACGGCACTCGCGGTCCACCGAGCCGGGCCGGAAGAGCAGGTCCAGCGGTGCGAGCCGGGCCTGCGGGGCCACCTTGGTGGTGAGCCCGCGGGCGGCGCGTACGGCCTTCTTCGGATCGCCCCGGTAGACCTTGCGCCAGGTGACGCCGAAGTCCTCGCGGATCATCGGCTCGCGCGGGCTGCCGGTGGGCCCCGCGAGTTCGGGTACCTCCGTCATCCAGCCCAGCCCCCGGCGGATCGCCGCGCCGAAGTCGGTGCCGCCCGCGTCGGCCAGGTCGAGGAGGGCGGTCGGGGCCATCGCGTGCTGGTGGACGCTGTAGACGGGGTAGCCCTCCACCACACTGCCGCGGCGGGCGTCGTAGTGCCACCACCACTGTCCGCCGTCGCCCTGCAGGGCGCAGATGCGGGCGGCGCAGGCGTCGGCGGCCGCGAGGGCCTCCGGGTCGGCGCAGCTCGCGTGCAGCCGGGCCAGCGCCTGGAGCGGATACGTCTGGTCGGCGAAGCAGGCCACGTGGGACCGGTATCCCGGCACCAGGCCCGGACCGGTGGCGTGCGGGAAGAGCGGGCTGTCGGCGGCCTTGGCCGCCAGCAGCCGCCCGCGGGCGACCGCGATGCGGTCCTCCACGTCCACCGCGGCCCGCGCGGCCGCGAGGGCGGAGAGCACCCAGGCCGCCTCGACCGTGTACTGCGGCCGCCCGGGCACGTCCAGCGCGGCCACCCGGTCGAGGGCGTCGGACAGCTTGGGGTGGCCGGTCTCGGCGGCGGCCCAGGCGATCAGCGCCGCGTCGCCCAGGTTCACCACCCCCGCCAGCCGTTCCACGAGCAGTCCGGCGTACTCCTCGGCACTGCGCCCCCCGAACAGGGCGCGCTGCCGCTCCTCTGGCAGGAACCGGGCCCCGAGCGCGGTGATGGCCGCGTACCGGGTGCTGCTCCCGCGCAGTTCCATGCGGCGGGTGCCGTCGGGCGTGACCGTCCCCGCCCTGGTGAACACGAAGGTCTCGGCGTCCGGCAGGTACATCTCGGGCAGCCCCGCCTCGGCCAGCGCGAGCAGCCGCTCGGCGAGGGCGTGCAGCCGCAGGTCCGCTTCGGCCAGGGCTCCTAATCGTGCGGCGGTCATCGGGTCCCCACCCCGACTTCCCGGGTGCTGCGCGCACCCCGTGTGTCCGAGCTCTGCGGCTCCACCACACCTACCCCCTCTGATCGCTCCTCGGGCGGACCTGGCGGTCGTCGCCCTGCGGAGGGGAACTGCGCGTGACGACGCCGGCGCCCACGGCGTCCTCACGCCGATGACACGAGCCGTCCGACGGCCGCCACTGGACCCCCCAGCGATGCCCCGGACCGGGACACGCACGTGCAGCAGCGTCGGCGGGCGCGGTCAATCCGCGCCGCGCGGCTCTGCCCGCGGTGCCCTCGTCGTACACAACCCCCCACTGAACAAGGCCTGTTGCCTGCTCAGATCCCGTGTGCAGGGACACGGTATGCCCACGGATGTTCGTTGATTGTGGTTTTGAGGAAATGCCGGTGCCCCAAAATCTCCGACATTCCGTCAGGTTCGTTCGATGAGCGTGCCGTCCTTCTCGTCGTGCAGCGCTCCGGTGCTCGGGCACTCCCAGACGCCCGGCTCGTCCCCGCGCTCCACCAGACGGACCCCGGCCCGGCCCACCCAGCCGATCCGGCGGGCCGGCACCCCCGCCACCAGCGCGAAGTCCGGCACGTCCCGGGACACCACCGCGCCCGCCGCGACCAGCGCCCAGCGCCCGACGCGCACCCCGGCCACGCACACCGAACGGGCCCCCAGTGAGGCCCCCTCGGCCACCACGACCCCGGCGGGCTCCCAGTCGCCGTCGCGCTTGAGCCGGCCGTCGGGGTCCACCGCGCGCGGGTAGAAGTCGTTGGTGAGGACCGCCGCCGGGCCGATGAAGACCCCGTCGCCGAGCTCGGCGGGCTCGTAGACGAGTGCGTAGTTCTGGAGCTTCACGTGGTCCCCGATGCGCACACCGGGCCCTACGTACGCCCCGCGCCCCACGATGCACCCGCGCCCGAGCCGCGCGTCCTCCCGTACCTGCGCCAGATCCCAGATCGTGGTCCCCTCGCCGAGCTCGGCGCTCTCGTCGACCTGGGAGGAGGGTTGAATGCGGATACTCACGGCGCGGTCCCCTTACGGTGCGCAAGGCGTGCGGATGCACGGGTGTACGGATGTACGGCGTGCGGGAGTACGAAGCGAGCATATGCGCCCGCGCTCCACCCCACCCATGGATCAACCGACTCTCCGATCAACGCACTTGGAGTGACCGCAGGTCCGCAGGGCCCCGCCGCGCACCCTGCACGCCCGATCCGGCGCCTCCGAGTCCGTACCGGCGACAAACACGTCCGAGTCGGCGCGTTGGCGTGCGCGAAGTGGTGAAACCCGATCGGCTGTGGGGCGTTAGAGGGTCGGGCCGATCTTCGCCCGCGGTGCAGACGAGTACGAGGAGCATGATGACGAACCCGAGGCCGGCCGGACGCGGTCGGATGAAGCTGGCAGCCCGGTGCCGGGTGGCCACGGAGGCCCCCGCCTTCGGGTTGGTCGTCTTCTGCGCGATCCTGTTCAACGCGGGGCTGATGGGCGTGGAGACGTACAGCGGGCTCGCCGAGGACTACCAGCAGGTGCTGCGGGCCGCGGAGGAGTGCTGCCTCGCCCTGTTCACCGTGGAGATGCTGCTGCGCATCGGTGCCTTCGCGGACCGGCCGAAAGCATTCTTCCGCGACCCGTGGAACCTCTTCGACCTCGCGGTCGTGGCCTCCGCCTTCCTCCCGCTCGTACGCGAGAACGCCACCCTGCTGCGGCTGCTGCGGCTGGCCCGCGTCCTGCGCACCGCGCGGTTCCTGCCGCACCTGCGGATCCTGCTGATCGCCGTCGGCCGCAGCCTGCCGGGCACGGCCAGCTTCCTGTTCGTCGGCGCGCTGGTCCTGTACGTGTACGCCATGGTCGGCTGGGTCTGCTTCGCCGACTCCGACCCCCAGCACTACGGCTCGGTGGGCCGCGCCATGCTCACCCTGTTCCTGCTCACCACCCTCGACGGCCTGACCGACGCGGTCCGCGCCGGGCTGCAGATCTCCCGGCTCAGCATCATCTACTACGCCTCGTACGCGCTGCTCGCCTCCTTCGTCCTGGTGAACGTGCTCATCGGGGTCGTCCTCAACTCCCTCGACGAGGCGCGCGAGATCGAGGAGGCGGCCAACCGGAACCCCAAGCAGCCCGGGGCTCCCGGCCCGGTCGCCGGCCCCGGCCCGGGCGGCGGCCCCGGCACGGAGGGGGCGGACGTCAGGGAACGGATCGCCACGGCACGCCGCGCCCTGGACGAGATCGAGGCGAGCCTCACCGGGGCCGACGGCCGTCCGCCGCGGCGGCTGGAGGCCTCGCACAGCGGGCCGTGAGAGGTACGTTCACCCGCCCTCGGGGTCGGCGAGCGCGATGTCCCACGAACCGTCCGGGCGGCGCCGGACCGTCCAGCGGCCGGACCCGTCGCCGAACGGGAGCCGGGCATCCGCCTCGGACCGCAGGCGCACGGCCTCGAACCGCACCGGCCTGCTGAACCTCGCGTGGCTGAAACTCACCGGCCCCCCGAATATGGTCCCGGCGCCGAGCAGCTCCTGCTGCCACTGCGAATGCGAGAAGGACACGGACGCCGAGAACTCGGCCTTGCCCAGCTCGACCGGCCCCCGGAAGGACGTGAGGGTGAAGTCCGCCGGGCCTTTGACCCGGATCCCCGTCAGGTTCGAGGCCGCCTCGAACCGCGCCCGCGCGAAGGAGACTTCCTGCGCGAAGACGGATCGCCCGAACGCGGCGGTGCCACCGAAGACCGCGCGCCGGAACGTGGCCGTGTCCCGGAAGCGGCTCCGGTCGAAGGTGGCGCCCTGCCGGAACACGGCGTCGTCGAAGGAGACCGTCCCGAACCCGGCCTCGCCGAACTGCGCCCGCCGCTCGAACACGGCGTGGCGGAAGGAGGCGTGGCCCCGGAACGCGGGCTGAAAGGTTTCCCAGTCCTCCACGAAGCGCGCGTGGTCGAAGACGGGGTCGACCAGCATGAGAATTTCGGATTCCGGCTCCGTCAACGCCCCGAAGACCTGCCCGAGCAGGCCCTGCTCGAAGGTGGTGCCGCGGAAGTCCACCCGGGATTCGTGGTCGAGCGTCCTGAGGTACGCCTTCCGCTCCCGGCGCTCCAGATGGGCAAGGCACCGCTCGTACCCGGGCAGCCGGATGCCGATGCACCCGGCCGGGTCGGCCTCCGAGAGGGCCAGGCCGCAGGTCGGCCAGCCGATGCCCTCGTCCAGGCGTTCAGCGGCCTCCACCAGGGTGCGTCCGAGCTCCGCGGGGCCGCCGGTCCAGGTCCAGCCTTCCCCCTCGCGGCCCACCGGCGCCAGGAAGCGCAGCGCGACGGGCCCCAGGAGCGCGTCGAGGTTCTCGTGCACGTGCTGGGTGAGGGCGGGGACGACGGAGCCGGACCTCGTCTGCCGCCGCCGGGCGTCCACGAGCCCCGGGTGCCGGACGAGCCGGACGGCCTCCGCGGCTCCGGTCGCCACGGCGACGCTGATCGTGGGCTGCATGCCTTCCAACCCCCGGTCACCGTACGAGGCCCACACCCTGGGCAGTTCGGAGAGGAGCCGGCCCGCCTTGGCGAGGGCGCCCGGCGCGTCCAGCACGACGAGGACGGGCGCGCCCCGCGGGGCGCCGACCAGTTGCCCCCCGGCGTGCGCTTCCCCCAGGAGCCGCGTCAGCATGTGCAGCACCTCCTCGTTCGGTGAACTGCCGATCGGGTGGACGCCGTCGTCACCGGGCTGCACCGCCAGGCACACCTCCACCGCCGCTTCCACGGCTCCGGCGACCGCCGCCAGGCGTGCGCGCCCGTGGTCGGTGACGGCCGCGCGGAAGCCCGGCTGTTCCAGGAGGGCGTGGCCCGACAGGAACACCATGCGGTCCGGCCAGACCCCGTGGACGATGCCGGTCAGCTGCCCGTCGCGGGAGACCGGGCCGCCGCGGTAGTGCGTCCAGCTCTCCGGCTCGGCGGAGAGCCGGACCAGCTCGCCGTTGCGGGCCCCCTCGTACGGGACCACCTCGCCCGTCAGCGCGACGGGATCCCCCTGGTCCGTGCGGCCGTCGACGCGGACCCGGACGGCGTCGGCGCCGGGGTCCGCGGCGGACCAGACCACGGGATCGGACCACAGCGCCGAATCCAGGTCCGGATGCGGCTCCACCAGGTCCTCGTCGGCCAGCAGCAGCAACACCCGGGGCGCCGCGTCGTCCCACCACACCGGGCGGCAGGGGATCTCCCGGTCGCCGGCCCGCACCCAGGCGACCGTGGACCGGGAGGGCGTCGCGTCCCCGACCGTGAGCACCAGCCGTGGCGTCAGCAGGGTGCCCACCTCCTGCGGCTCCGGCAGCGTGTCGTACCGGACCCGTACGACCCGGTCGCGCAGGCCGGGCTCCGGCAGTGCGTGCGGCTGCGCCGCGAACGGAAGGGCCTCCTCGGCCACCCGGCGGCGGCCCTCCCGCCTCGCGACGACCAGGGTCGCGGAGAAGTCCGGGCCGGTGCGCCGGTTGCGGGACATGAATCCCCAGGTCTTCTCGCGCTGGCGGACCAGTTCCCGGACGGTGGCCACCTCCCCGCGCAGTTGCGAGCCGAGCAGGGCCTCCCGTACGCCGGGCAGGAACTCGAACTCCACGTCCTCGGGGTCCTGTTCCCCGCCCCAGGGCGCGAACAGCCCGCCCAGGGCGACCTCCGCCAGGTGGCCGTGTTCCGAGTCGCGCAGCAGGGAGCGCCGGACCAGTGTCATCACCGGCAGGGTCAGCGGTACGGCGGCCAGGTGGGCGGCGAGCTGCTGGGCGGTCGGGGAGGCGCTCGCGCGGAACCGTTCCACGATCTCCAGCGCGCTGCGGCCTCCGCCGGGGGCGGGTTCGTCCGGGGCGCTCGTGTACCCCGGCTCCGCGTCCAGCCGCAGGCAGGCCAGCCGCCGCCACCGGCCGTCCCCGGACACCACGCGCACCAGCCTGGCCAGGCTTCCCGAGGCGATGCCGACCACCGGGACCACGGCCGCGGCGGCGCGGCGGCGCCCGGCGCGGGCGCGGCGGGCGGCCGGCGCCTGCTGCCAGGAGCGGGTGGCGGCCGCGGGCCGGTCGGCGCGGACGGCGAAGGGCACGGGCCGTACGGCGCCGCGCGTCCAGAGTCGTTCGGGCAGGACGTTCAGGACGGCCACGGCGTTGTGCGCGCACCAGTGCCGGAGCACGCCCTGCACGGAGGCCTCCCGCCAGCCGCCCGCCACGGTGTCGGACAGGACGAGGATCAGCCGGCGGCCCGCCGGGTCGGCCAGTTCGAGGGGGTTGCGGGGCGGGCCGCCGCGGCCCCGGGTGACCATCGGGGTGGCACCGGATCCGGTGCCCGTCAGCTGCCAGGTGCGCACGTCGCGGAAGACCCCGCTGCGGGTGAACACGCGGCGGAGCTCGTCCACGAGGTCCGACCAGAGCAGCATCGAGTGGTGCGTGTCGACGACCAGCGCCAGGTCCAGCCAGCGGCTCTCGGCGGGGCGCAGGACCGGGGTCGGCACCATGCGCTCGATGCTGCGTTCCACTGTGAGCTGCTCGTCCAGTTCCTCCCCCGGGCCGCCGATGGAACGCCGGCCGACGGGGCGCAGGGAGCGCATCAGGGCGAGCGGATCGTCCAGGGAGGCGGCCCGGGGCAGCCGCAAGGGCGAGCCCCGGCGTCCCGCGTCGGCGTCGGCCGGTTTCCCTGCGGGGTCGCGTACGCCCGCCGGGAACAGCTGGACGGCCGGCTCGCCCCTGTACGGACCGAAGGACACGGCCAAGGAGTCGGTGTGCGGATCGGCTTCGGGCGAGGAGGGTTCGGGGGCCGGTGGCCGCTCACCCGCCGGGGCTGCGGCGGGTTCCTGGGGCGGGCGGGCCCCGGCCGGGGCCACCCGGGCCGCCAGCCACAGGATGTCGGCCATCTCCTCCGCCCCGATTCCGGGGTGGAGGCCGCTGTCGTCGGCGCCGTCGGCGAGGGCGGCGAACAGCTTCTCGATCACGCCGAAGGCCCGGTCAGGTGTTGCATGACGGTGGCCAGGAAGCGGTCGCGGTCACCGGCGGCCGACCAGGCACCGGCAAGGCGGAGCTGGATGGCGTTGAGGAGCTGGTCGGTGGCCAGGTCCCCGTCTTCTGCGCGGGCGAGGAAGCTGTGGACGAGTCCCTGGTACTCCTCGCTGGCCTCGATGTCGACACCGAGCCGGCGGCGCACGATCCGGGCGAGCTTCTCCGGTCCGGGCGGCTCCAGGTGGAGGCGGACGCAGCGACGCAGGAAGGCGGGCGGGAAGTCGCGTTCGCCGTTGCTGGTGAGGACGACGATGGGGAAGTACCGGCACTGGACGCGGCCTTGGGTGATCTGTACGGCGGAGTCGGAGTCGTCGTCGGTGCCCACGGCGATGGTGGGGTCCTCCTGGGCGAGGCGGGCCAGTTCGGGGATGACGAAGCCGCCGTCCTCGAAGACGGTGAGGAGGTCGCCCGGGAGGTCGATGTCGCTCTTGTCGATCTCGTCGACGAGCAGGACGCGGGGCCGGTCCTGCGGCAGCAGGGCGGTGCCGAGCGGCCCGAGGCGCAGATAGCGGGAGATCGAGGGGGCGGTGGCAGGTGGGGACGCCGTCGCGGGCCCGGCCGCGGAAGGCGCGGCGGCAGCGGCGCCCGGGGTGCGCAGCTGCTCCAGCCCGGCCTCCTGGAGCCGCCCGATCGCGTCGTACAGGTACAGCCCGTCCCGCAGCACGGTCCGGCTGGTGATCGGCCAGTGCAGTACGGGCCCCAGGCCCAGGTCCGAGGCGATGCTGTACGCGAGGGTGGACTTGCCGACGCCTGGCCTCCCGGTGATCAGCAGCGGCCGGCGCAGGTGCAGGGCCGTGTTGACCACGTCCTGCTCCGGCTCGTCGGGTACGTAGCCCTCTCCGCGCCGCCGGGTGCGCTCCCAGGCCGCCCCCTCGCACCCGGGCGGCGCGTACCCGGGGTCGGGGGTGCCGGTGAAGTCCCGCCAGGGCGGTGGGAATCCGGCCTCCAGGCGGGCACGCCGGTCCGCGCCCTCGCCGTTCCCGTGGTACAGCCACCAGTCCTTCACCACTGCCTGTGCCTCCATCATCGGTGTCGCCGTCCGTCAGTGGTCGGGGGTCAGGGGGGCATGTGGGTCAGGCCAGGGACCGCAGGCCCGGTACATCGTCGGGATCGTCCCACAACAGAACCAACTGGTCTGCCCCTGCCAGTGGTTGGTGGGCGCGTACGGGTCCCGCTCCCGCTCCGGCGGCCGCCCGGCGCACCTCCCGCACGCGTGCGGGCAGGGCGAGTACGTCCAGTGCGCCGGGGTCGGGGCGGCCGTCCGCCCCGGCCGGTGCGAGCAGGTCGAGGAGTGCGGGAGCCGGTACGCCGCCACCGCGCCGCCACACCGCCACCGGGACGCCCCCTTCGAGTACGGCCTCCAGCAGCCCGGCGTCCGGGGCGGCCGTCGTGTGCGCCAGGACGCATGCGGGCGCCGGTCCCGTCGCAAGCTCCATCCCGAGCGCGTCCGTGACCTCGGCATCTTCCACCACCCGGACGGCGTCGCGGTGCCGGCCGCCACGGGCGCACAGCCAGCGCCAGCTGGTGTGCCACTCGGCCCGGGTGTCCGCCCGCTCCTCCGGGCAGCACACCACCACCTGGTAGAGCAGGCCCAGGGCGCGGTGCTTGCCGGCCCGGCCGCGCGGCACCGGCCACTGGTCGAAGTCGGCGTTCAGCAGCTCGTACGGCACATGGAACTCGATGCGGTCCACCGTGCCGTACGACGCCCCGCCGATGAGGGCGAGTTGACGTACGAGCTCCTCCCGTACGCGGCCCAGCCGCACCGGCTTGCCCTCCGACTCCCATATGTGCTCGGCCCGTTCACCCCGCAGCCACATCCGGGCCAGGAAGCCGGGCTCCCCGCCCGGTGGCGTCTCGAGCCGGATGTGCACGGCCGAACCGCGGGGCGGGGGCGGGGGCGGGGGAAGCGCAGGCAGGACGAGCCGCTCCCGGGTGGTGCGCACCCAGGCCCGGAGCCGGTCCGCCCACTGCGCGTCGCCCACCGCGGCCCGCTCCGCGAGGAACCGTACGAAGGGCACGGCCAGCGGCATCCCACCGCGCCCGCCCTGGCGCTCGTCCAGGTCCTGGACCACGTCGAGGAGACTGTCCCCCGGCAGACCGCTGCGCACCGGGGTGGCGCAGCCGGCCATCTTGAACGCCCACGCGTAGGCCTCGTAGGCGCAGCGCGGCAGTTCGCGGCCTTCGAAGAGCTCACCGAGCCCGTCCCAGGCCGGCTGGTCGAGCCGGGCCGCCCTGGGCGGAACGGCCCCGACCGGATCCTCGCCGGGGAAAACGGCCCAGCCCGGATCCTCGTCGAGGAAGGAGCAGGCGTCCCAGTCCCGGTCCACGACGAACTGCGGAAGCTGCCAGCCCTCGCCGCGCTCGCGCAGCTTCTGAAAGGTGCTGTGGATCCTGCGGGCGGCGGCGGGCAGCCCGGCGACGCTCTCCCGTACGGACCACTGCCCGAGTTCGCCGAGCAGGGCCTCGGTGAAGCGGCCCGCGCCGCGCTCGGCGTCGTTCTGCGCGGCCTCGCCCTCGCGGGAGGCGTAGAGCCGGAACTGCCGCCGTCCGGGCACCGAACTGCCGCCGCCGTAGTCGGTGGTGCCGAAGTTCCAGCGGGTGTCGCGGGGTGCGTCGACCCGGCAGGAGTCCACGAGTGCGGCCTGGAGCCGGAAGCGCCCCTGTGGGACGAGGTCGGTGCGCCACCAGCGCTGCGCCGAGTCGAGGTTGAGGTGCCTGATCTGGCCGGGGCGGGCGTCGACGCAGGGCAGGAGCAGTTCCTGGCGCGGTCCGACGTAGCCGTGTCCGGCCCAGAAGATCCAGAGCAGATCACCGTCGCACTGCGGGAGTTCGTCGAACAGGGCCGATTTCACGTTCTCCTCGGTGGCCGGCCGGTACGTCTTCCGCAGGGCCGCCATGGCCGGGGAGTCCGACCAGTCGAGGGCGTCCGGCTCGTCGAGCGGGGACAGCAGCAGCCGGACGTTGCCGGGCGGCACCTGCGCGGGTCCGGTCAGCCAGCGGGCGAAGCGCAGGGCGTCGCGGGCCGGACCGCGCAGGTTCCAGCGGTGGCTGATGTCGTAGCGCTCGACCCCGGCGACGAGCGCGAAGGTGCGCCGCGGCCCGAGGGCCGGGGGCAGCAGGGCGGCGGGGGTCACCCGATGCCCGCGTCGGCCATCGCCTGTTCGATCCGCTCGTAGAGGGAGTCCTGTTTCCAGTACGCGCTGTGGCAGGCCGGGAAGGGCTGCCGGCTGCCGACCTCGTGGTCGGTGACGCGGGCATCGCCGGGGAAGACGGGGCCGGCGAGGTAGGCGAGCACGTCCTGGCGGTCGTAGACGTTGAGCCAGCGCGGGAAGCCGTACGGGAGCTTCTCGCCGGGCTCCAGCGCGGTCAGCGCGCCGAGTTCGTAGAGGAACGGGGCCTGGGAGCCGACGGTGACCAGCAGCTCCGCCCCGGGGACGGCCGCGCCGCGGGCGGCGGCGAGAGCGAGGAGGTCCACGAGGGCGATCCCGCCGAGGCTGTGGCCGATGAGTACGGTCGGCCCCGGATCGGCGGCGATCCGGGCGTGCAGGAACTCCCGCAGGTCGTGGCCGCGGGCCTGGTAGCGCAGGATGTCGCCGAGCGCGGGGGTGGCGCCGGCGGTGAGGGAACCGCGCCAGGCGTTGAGCAGGGGCTGGGTGGTGACCCGCAGGGCGAGCCGGCCGAGGACGGCGGCCGCGCGGGCGCCGGGCACCCGGGCGTCGCCGCCGAGGCGGGCGGCGAGCAGCTCGACGAGCCGGTCCCGTTCGGCTCCGGTGCAGTCGGCCTCGGCTCCGGCGGAGGCGAGCGCGGCGGCGGTGACGGCTCGGGCGAGGGCGGTGGCCAGCTCGCGGGCCTGCGGTTGGCCCGCGGCGCGGGCCCCGGCCCTGGCCGCTTCGGCGGAGCCGGTGGTGGACTCCAGGGCGGCGGGGAAGCCCGCGGCGAGGCCCGTGCCGTGCAGCAGGGCGCCGAGCTCGTCCCCGTCGCGCGGCGGCGCCGGCGGCAACGCGGCCAGCAGCCCCAGCACTTGCTGCCCTGCCGGCTGTACGCCGGGCATCGCGAAGCCGTCGTCCTCCGCGTCCTCGTCCGCGCCGCCCGCCCCCTCCCAGCCGGCTTCGGCGAGGACTCTGAGCTCGCACAGCGGGTCGGCGAGCAGCAGCGCCCACTCGGCCGTCTCCGCGTCCACGGGGTCCGGCGCGGCGTGCGGCCTCGGCCGCAGGCCGGGCACGGACCGGCCGCCCGCGCCGAGGGTCGCGCCGAACCGGTCGCCCCAGTAGACGGAGTCGACGGCCGCGTCGGGGAACCGGGCCGTCAGCCGCTCCCGGACCAGCGCGAACAGCCTGTCGTGCCGTTCGCGCCGCACCCCCGTGCCGTGGACAAAGAGAAAACGCATCGCAGCCCCGCCCCCCTCGTGCAGTCGCCCCGCCCGGCACCATAGCGCCGCGGGCCGAACAGGGGGCGCGGAACGGCGAGTTCAGCTCGGGGCCGTGCGGTGCCCGCCCGGCCGGAGCGGGTAACGTCACCGCTCGTGACCCCTGTACTGCGCACCGATCGCCTGCTCCTCGACCCGTACACCCCCGAGGACGAGGAGGCCTTCGTCGCCCTCTTCCAGGACACCCGCGTGTCCCGGTGGATGGGGGACGGCCCCACCACTGAGGCCGAGGACCGCGCCCTGTTCGGGCGGGTCTTCACGAAGGTCTACGCCCAGGACCTCTTCGACGTCTGGGCCGTGCGCCGGGACGGCCGCCTGATCGGGCACGCCGAGATCAAGCGGACCGACGAGGCCGACGGCCACGAGATCATCTACGCGCTGGCCCCCGAGGCCTGGGGATCGGGCCTCGGGACCGAGATCGCGGAGGCGATCGTCGCGTACGGCTTCGCCACCCTCGGCCTGACCGAGGTGCACGCCACCGCGGCCGCGTCCAACACGGCCTCGCTGGCCCTGCTGGAACGCATCGGCTTCACGCACGTCCGGGACGTCCGGGAGGAGGACGGCAGCACCACCCGCGTCCTGACCCGGCGACGCACGGCCCGGCCGCGCGGTTAGGCCGGGCGGTCAGGCGCTCGGTTAGGCCGGGCAGTCGGGCGCTCGGTTAGGCCGCGCAGTCAGGCCGGTTGCTCAGGCCGGTTGGTCAGCCGCGTGGTACGACCGTCGCCAGCACCTGGGGCAGCGGGTACCAGTCGGCGGAGATCACGGAGGCGTGGTGCCCGGCCAGGAACGCGAGGCGATCGCGGGCCTGGGCCTCGGTCGGGCGGGTGCCGTCGATCGCGGGGGCGACGTTGTGGGCGTCGGTGGCGATCAGCAGGTAGTGGTTGCGGTCGTACCAGCCCGTGTCGATGGCGCCCCCGGCGTACGCGCTCGCGTCCCCGTCGAAGACCACGAACCAGGGGCGCAGTCCGGCGTCGGCGTAGCGGGCGCGCGGGTCGCCCGCCTCGGCCCGGTGCACGGCGGGGAAGGCGGCGGCCTGCCCGAGCCGGCCCTGGGCGGCGAGGGAGCGCAGGTGGGTGGCGTACTCGCGGTCGGTCCACAGGGTGTCGGAGCTGTTGCCCTCCTCCACGGTGCCGGGGATCAGCTCCACGATGAACTTCCCGGCCAGCGCGGCGCGGCTGGGCCAGGCCCCGGCGCGGGCGGCCGTGTCGAGGTCGGGGTGTCCGGCCGCGAGCTGGCCGGGGCGGTAGAGGGCGTCGCCGAGCTTGCCGGTCACCAGCGCGTCGAGGTCGGCCGGGCCGCGGCCGAGGTTCGCGGCGAAGCCGTCCTTGAGCTCCAGTTTGAGGACGATCGGCCGGTGGCCGGGGTGGGCGTCGTGCCAGCTGCGGATGTCGGCGAGGCAGCCCGCGAGGTTCTGGTTGCGGGACTTGGTGCGGAGCTGGGCCGGGGTGGTGGCGTTCTCGCAGTTGCTGTCGTTGCCGAAGGGGTTGTTGTGGGAGACCCGCCACGAGCTGCCGAAGAAGTTGGTCCACACGTCGAGTTCGAGCATGGCCGCGCCGGAGTCCAGCGCGTCCGCGAAGTAGGGGTACTTGGCCTTCTCGTAGGCGTTGTGCACCCCGACACCGGTCGATCCCGCGTACGGGAGACCGTCGGAGGCCCGCGCCGGCGCGGCCGCCGAGGCGCCGGCCGGCGCCGTGCCCAGTGCGAGGGCCACGGCCACCAGCCCGGCGGTCACCGCGCCCGCCATCCGGTTCCGCATTCTCATCATCCGACTCCCGTCAGTCATGTGGTCGTCGACCATATGAACCGTCGATCATGCGCACGTCAAATCGCGTGGAGCGTAGGCCAGTTGGATGACGAGCGGAAGGCCGGGGGGTGACGCACACGGGGCGGCGGGGCCGGTTGTGAGAACGGACACGTCCCGTCGCCGGAACCCGGGGCGCCGTGCCCCCATCGAACGAAGAGTCGGATCATGTCTGCGGGGTGGGAGTGCCAGATGGTCAGCAAGGTTCACGGGCGGGAGCGGGGCCGGGCCGCGCGCGGCTCCGTCGTGGTCGGCCTCCTCTGCACCGTGGTGCTCGCGGGCACCGGGTACGTCGCCTGGGAGCTGCGCGGCATCGCCGCCAACCGCGCGGACGGGGATCCCTCGCAGGGCACCTACCAGCAGGACCCCGAGCGCGCGGACAAGACGGCGGCCGCCGTGCTGGACGGGATCGTCCGCGAGGACCCGGAGCCTCCGACGGACGGCAAGGCCTTCGCCGACGGGAGCACCCCGGTGGACTGGCGGTCCGCCGGATGGCAGCCTTCCGACCCACTGGAGGCCCGGCCCGCCCCCGCCGAGCCCGCGATCGGCGCGCTGTTCTCCCCCGGCACCGACGGCGACCCCGACCACCACTGCTCGGGCGTCGTGGTCCACTCCCCCGGCGGCGACCTCATCGCCACCGCGGCCCACTGCGTGTACGGCCGCGGCTTCCGCACCAACCTCGCCTTCGCCCCGGGCTACCGGGACGGCGTGGCGCCGTACGGCATCTGGGTGCCCACCCGGATCGACGTGGACCCGCGCTGGACCGAGGACCAGGACCCCGACCACGACGTCGCCTTCGTCCGGCTGCGCCGGCCCGGATACCCCGGCCAGCGCCTGGAGGACGTCACCGGGGCAGAGACCATCGCCTTCCGGCCCCAACTACCCGCGCCCGCACGGCTCGTGGGCTACCCGAATGACTCCGAACAGCCGCTGGAATGCCGCAACACCGCCCGCGCGGCCGGGCCGACGCAGTTGCGGCTGGACTGCGCGGACGTCCCCAACGGCACCAGCGGCGGCCCGGTGCTGACCGACCGCCGCACCCTGATCGGGGTGATCGGCGGCCGCGACGGCGGCGGCGACGACCAGACCTCGTACAGCAGTTACTTCGGCGACGGCGCCCGGGCCCTGTACGAGCGCGCCACCAAGTGAGTCGTGCAGTGCCCGTCTCCGCCCGTGCTGGGTGGTTGTCCGTATCGTCGTCGCTCATGCTGCCGAGTCTCCGGCGCAGGAAGCGTCCGGGTCAGGCACAGGCCGGGGCGGACGGAGGCGTCCCGGGGGCGGACGGACTCACATCGGGGCGCCTGCGGGCGGCCTCGCGGCCGTGGCTCAGCGCGGCAGGGAGGCGTACGAGACGCCCGTGAGCTTCTCGGAGGCGGCCCAGAGCAGTTCGCCGGACCTGTCGTCGAGGGTCCACTTCGCCCTCCAGGACCGCACCGGCACGCCCCGCCACCCGAACCGCGGGCCGATGAACGCGTCCGGCCGGACCCCGGGCGCGGTGGCCGCGTAGAGGGTGGGCAGCGCGCCCGCGGACGCGGGCTGGGCGACGAACGCGTTGCCGAACGCCGCGACGCGCGAGTTGAGGCTGGGGCCCTCCAGCTTCGCCGCTCCGGCGTGGAGGTTGCTGGAGGCGTAGCCGGGGTGGGCGGTGGCGGCGGTGATCGTGGAGCCGGCGGCGGCGAAGCGCCGGGACAGCTCGTGCGTGAAGAGGAGGTTGGCGGTCTTGGAGCGGCCGTAGGCCTTCCAGCGCCGGTAGCCGTGCGCGCCGCCGCCACCGCCCAGGGCCTCGGGGTCGACGAGGTCGGGGGCGCGGAGGCTTCCCAGGACGTGGAAGCCGCTGGAGACGTTCACGATCCGGGCCCCCGGGGCGGCGGCCCGCAGCCTCGGCAGCAGCAGCCCGGTCAGGGCGAAGTGGCCGAGGTGGTTGACCCCGAACTGCGCCTCGAACCCGTCGGCGGTGCGCCCGTAGGGCAGGGCCATCACGCCCGCGTTGTTGACCAGCAGGTCCAGGGACGCGAAGCGCTTCGCGTAGGCCGCGGCGAACTCCCGTACGGAGGCCAGGTCGGCGAGGTCCAGCGGTATGAACTCCACCTCGGCTCCCGGCACCTCCGCGCGCAGCCTCACCTCGGCGGCCTTCCCGCGCGCCGCGCTGCGGCAGGCCAGCACGATGCGGGCGCCGCGCCGCGCGAGCTCCCGGGCGGCGATGTAGCCGATCCCGCTGTTGGCCCCCGTCACGACCGCGGTCCGGCCGCTCTGGTCGGGGATGTTCGTGGCGTTCCAACCGGGCATGGCGACTCCCTCGCGATCGGTGGGTTACCGACAGTAGACGGGGCTCGGCGAGGGGCGGCAGCAGGGGTCGTCCGTGCAGGCCAGTAGGCTGCGGTCCACCCCTTGTCCCTTCCCGCCCCCGAGGTATCGCGCAGTGAGCTCCGCACCGCCCCCCATACCAGTGACGGTCGTCGGCCTCGGCGCCGACGGCTGGGCCGGGCTCACCGCCACCGCGCGGTCCGCACTGTCCTCGGCCGAGGTGCTGATCGGCGGGCCGCGCCAGCTGGACCTGCTGCCCGCCGGTGAGTGCCCGGGCCTGCGGGTCTCCTGGCCGAGCCCGCTGCGCCCCGCGGTGCCCAAGCTGATGGCCGAGCACGCCGGCCGCCGGATCGCGGTGCTGGCCAGCGGCGACCCCATGTTCTACGGGATCGGCCGCGCCCTCGCCGAGGAGCTCGGGCCACAGGCCCTGCTGGTCCACCCGCACCCCTCTTCCGTCTCCTACGCCTGCGCCCGCCTGGGCTGGCCGGTGGAGGACACCGAGGTGATCACGGTGGTCGGCCGCCCGGTGGCCCGGCTCGCGGCCGTGCTCCACGAAGGACGCCGGGTGCTGGTGCTCAGCGCCGGAGCGGCGTCCCCGAACGAGATCGCTGCTCTGCTTCGAGAGCGTGGCTTCGGCCCGAGCCGGATGCGGGTGCTGGAACAGCTCGGGTCCGAGCGCGAGGACGCGTACGAGGGCCGCGCGGAGAGCTGGGACCACGCGCCCGGCGACCCCCTGAACGTGGTGGCCCTCGACTGCAGCCGCGACCCGGCCCACGACGCACCGCGCCTCGGCGCGACCCCCGGCCTGCCGGACGCCGCGTACGAACACGACGGCCAGCTCACCAAGCGCCACGTCCGCGCCGCCACCCTGTGCGCGCTGGCCCCGGCCCCCGGCGAGCTGCTGTGGGACATCGGCGGCGGCTCCGGCTCCATCGGCATCGAGTGGATGCGTACGCACCCCTCGTGCCGGGCGGTGGCGGTCGAGCGCGTCCCGGAGCGGGCCGCGCGGATCACCCGTAACGCGGCGGCCCTCGGCGTACCCGGTCTGCGCGTGGTGATCGGCGCCGCACCGGAGGCGCTGGCCGGACTCCCGGCCCCCGACGCGGTGTTCATCGGCGGCGGACTGACCGCGCCGGGCCTGCTGGACGCGGCCTGGGCGGCGCTGGTCCCCGGCGGCCGGCTGGTGGTGAACACGGTCACCCTGGAGTCGGAGGCGGTCCTCACCGACCGCTACCGGCGCCACGGCGGCGAACTGGTGAAACTCGCGGTCGCGCACGCCGTGCCGGTCGGCGGTTTCACGGGCTGGCGGCAGGCGATGCCCGTCACCCAGTGGTCAGTGACGAAGTCGACGAGCGAGAAGGATCTCTGACATGACCGTGTACTTCATCGGTGCCGGCCCCGGCGCCGCCGACCTGATCACGGTGCGCGGTGCCCGGACCCTGGCCGCCGCCCCGGTCTGCCTGTACGCGGGCAGCCTCGTCCCGCGCGAGCTGCTGGCCGAGTGCCCGGCGGACGCCCGGCTGGTCGACACCTCGCAGCTGAACCTGGACGAGATCGTCGCCGAGTGCGTACGGGCCCACGCGGCGGGCCAGGACGTGGCGCGGCTGCACTCCGGCGACCCGTCGATCTTCAGCGCGGTGGCGGAGCAGATGCGGCGGCTCAACGCGGCCGGCATCCCCTACGAGGTCGTCCCGGGCGTACCGGCGTTCGCCGCGGCGGCCGCCGCGCTCAAGCGGGAGCTGACCGTCCCCACCGTCGGCCAGACGGTGATCCTGACCCGGATCGCCCAGCAGGCCACCCCCATGCCGCCCGGCGAGGACCTGGCCACCCTGGGCCGCAGCGGCGCCCTGCTGGTCCTGCACCTGGCCACCCGCTACGTGGACCGGGTCGTCGACGAACTGCTGCCGCACTACGGTGCCGAGTGCCCGGTGGCGGTGGTGGCGATGGCCAGCCGTCCCGACGAGCTGATCCTGCGCGGCACCCTGGCCGACATCGCGGCTCAAGTGAAGGAGGCGGGCCTTGTCCGCACCGCGGTCATCCTGGTGGGCCGCACGCTGGGGGCGGAGCAGTTCCGCGACAGCCACCTCTACTCGCCCGAGCGCGACCGGCATGTCTGCTGAACCGCACCCCCTGCCGCCCCACCACGTGCTGATCCTCGGCGGCACGACGGAAGCCAGGCAGCTCGCGGAGGCGCTGGCATCCGACCCCGCGGTCCACGTGACCACCTCGCTCGCGGGCCGGGTCACCTCGCCGGTGCTCCCGCCGGGCGAGACCCGGATCGGCGGCTTCGGCGGCATCGCGGGCCTCGCGACCTGGATCATCGTCAACGACGTCACGCGCGTCGTCGACGCCACCCACCCCTTCGCGGAGCAGATGAGCTTCCACGCGTCCGAGGCCCAGGCCCTCACGGGTGTCCCGCTGCTGGCGCTGCGGCGCCCCGGCTGGACGCCGCAGCCGGGCGACGACTGGACCTTCGTGGACTCCCTCGCCGAGGCGGCGGCCCTGCTGCCCGGCTCCGGCTCCCGCGCGTTCCTGACCACCGGCCGGATGGGCCTTCACACCTTCGCGCACCTCACCGACACCTGGTTCCTGGTGCGTTCGGTGGATCCGCCGGCCGCGCCGGTGCCGCCGCAGCTCGAAGTCCTGCTCGCCCGGGGCCCGTTCACCCTCGATGACGAGCGGGAGCTGCTGACCCGGCACCGGATCGACGTCCTGGTGACGAAGGACAGCGGCGGCTCCGCCACCGCCCCGAAGCTGGCCGCCGCCCGCGAGGCGGGCATCCCGGTCCTCGTCGTACGCCGCCCCGCGGTGCCGCAGGGCGTGGCGGAGGCGGATTCGGTGGCCGCGGCCCTGCGGTGGATCGGTTCGGAGGCGTGAAACGGCCCGGGCCCGGGGCGGCTTGCCACCCCGGGCCTAGAGGGGTGTCTTGCCGCCCCGGGCGGGCACGCTCAACCCGTCACGGGTAGCGGCGCGGCGTCCACGTGATCCTCGAACCGTCGGCCCGCTCGGTGACCTGGGTCTGCGAGGAACCGATCAGCAGGATCGTGCGCATGTCCACCTCGGACGGCTCCAGTCCGGCGAGCGTGACGATCCGTACCGACTGCGCCGGGCCGCCCACGTCGCGCGCGAGGACCACCGGGGTCTCGGGCGAGCGCAGCTCCAGCAGCAGCTCCCGGGCCTGGGCGACCTGCCAGGTCCGGCTGCGCGAACCGGGGTTGTAGAGCGCGAGCACCAGGTCGGCCGAGGCGGCCGCGCGCAGCCGCTCCGCGATGACCTCCCACGGCTTGAGGCGGTCGGAGAGGGAGATGGTGGCGTAGTCGTGGCCCAGCGGGGCGCCGGCCGCGGCGGCCGCCGCGTTGGCCGCCGTCACGCCGGGCAGGACCCGTACGGGCACGTCCTTGTACTCGGCCTGCCCGGCCCCCTCCAGGACGGCGGTGGCCATGGCGAAGACCCCGGGGTCGCCGCCGGAGACCACGGCCACCCGCTGTCCGCGCCGGGCGAGGTCGAGGGCGAACTCGGCGCGCTCCGACTCCACCTTGTTGTCGGATCCGTGCCGGATCTGGCCCGGCTTCACCGGGACCCGGTCCAGGTAGGTGGTGTAGCCGACCAGCACCTCGGCGTCGGCCAGCGCCCGCCGGGTCTGCGGGGTGAGCCACAGCGGGCCCGCCGGGCCGGTGCCGACGACCACGACCTCGCCGGGACCGGACGGCACGCTGCCCGGGTTGCCGATGCGGCTGGGGACCACGGCGACGGCGAAGTACGGCACGCTGTCGGGGTCGGTGTCGGCGAGGACGCCGGTGCGCTCGCCGGGCATGGTGGCGCGCTCGACGTAGCGGGCTTCGGCGAGCCGGCCGCTGTTCTCCATGGCCGCGCGCACGGCGGGGAAGGTCCGGCCGAGCTTCATCACGACCGCCGAGTCGGTGGCGGCGAGACGGGCGGTGAGCTCCTCCTCGGGCAGGGTGCCGGGGAGGATGGTCAGGACCTCCTCACCCTCCACGAGCGGGGTGCCGAGCCGGGCGGCGGCGGCGCTGACCGAGGTGACACCGGGGATGACCTCGGTCTCGTACCGGTCCGCGAGCCGCTTGTGCATGTGCATGTACGAGCTGTAGAAGAGCGGGTCGCCCTCCGCGAGCACGGCGACGGTCCGGCCGGCGTCCAGGTGGACGGCCAGGCGGGCGGCGGCGGACTCGTAGAACTCCTCCATCGCGCCCTGGTAGCCCCCGGGGTGGTCGGTGGTCTCGGTGGTGACCGGGTAGACCAGCGGCTCCTCGATGTGCGTCTGGCGCAGGTGCTTCGCGGCGATGGAGCGGGCGATGGAACGCCCGTGCCGGGCGCTGTGATAGGCGACGACGTCGGCCTCGCCGATCACCTCGACGGCGCGCAGGGTCATCAGGTTCGGATCGCCGGGCCCGAGCCCGACCCCGTAGAGACGTCCCTTGCCGTCGCTGGCCTTGTCGCTCATTCGGCCACGCTCGCAATGGCGTTGACGGCGGCGGCGGCGATGGCGCTGCCGCCCCGGCGGCCGCGCACGATCAGGTGGTCGAGCCCGGAGGGGTGGGCGGCGAGGGCGTCCTTGGACTCGGCGGCGCCGATGAAGCCGACGGGCACTCCGATGACGGCGGCCGGGCGCGGGGCACCCTCCTCGATCATCTCCAGCAGCCGGAACAGTGCGGTCGGCGCGTTGCCGACGGCGATCACCGAACCCTCCAACAGGCCCCGGTCGCGCCAGACTTCGAGCGCGGCGGCGCTGCGCGTGGTGCCCATCTTCGCGGCGAGCTCCGGCACCGCCGGGTCGGAGAGGGTGCAGATCACGTCGTTGTCGGCGGGCAGCCGCTTGCGGGTGACCCCGCTGGCGACCATCTGGACGTCGCACAGGATCGACGCGCCCGCTTCGAGCGCGGCGCGGGCGCGCAGCACCACCTCGGGGGTGTACCCCAGGTCCTGCGGGAGGTCGGTCATCCCGCAGGCGTGAATCATGCGCACCGCGACCTGGGCGACCGAGGCGGGCAGCCCGGAGAGGTCCGCCTCGGCGCGGATCGTGGCAAAGGACTGGCGGTAGATCGCGGCGCCGTCCTTCTCGTACTCAAACACGGTGTACTCGCTCATTTCTTCACTGCGTCTTCGGACTCTGAGGTGATGAGGGGATCTCGCGTGCGGCCGTGAGGGCGGCCGCCAAGTCTGGCCCGTGCGGCAGGGCCTGCCCGTCCACGGAGAGCCGGTACCCGTCCTCCGTGGCGACCACGTCCACCCACTCCGTCCCCCGCGGGTGCCCGCACCGGCGCTCGCATCCGGACCAGTGCACGGGCAGCGGACCCCGGGCCCGTTCCACGAGGGCTCGCGCGTCGGCGCGTACGTCCGCGAGGGATTTCGCGCAACCCGGGCGCCCCGTACAGGCGGTGACGGACTGCCAGGGGCTCTCGGGGGACACGACCAGCCCGGCGGCCTCCAGTCGGGCCGGGCCGTTGACCGGCCGCCGGAGCGGGGCGTCGGGCAGGACGACGGTGCGCCACGGGGTGATCCGCAGCCCGTCGCCGCGGTCGGCGACCCGCACCAGGACCCGCCACTGGTCGGTGGTCAGCCGGCCCAGCGGGGGCAGGACGCACAGGGGGCCGCGCAGGCTGGGTCCCCAGCCCCACGGCCGGGGCGGTGCGCAGAACGGCCAGTCCACCTCGGCCACGCGCGTCGCGTCGATGCCGGCGGCGGCCAGCCGGTCCCCGAACACCTCGTCGTCCAGGGCGTGTTCGGCGGGCAGCTCGCTCACCCGCCAGGCCCGGGTACCGGCCGCGTCCACGGCGTCGAGGAAGTATTCGGCGGCGAGCAGCGCTGCGCGCGGGGCGTCCTGCGCGGAGACGGCCACGGCGCCGGCGGCGGCCGGTCCGAGGCGCACCAGCACCCCTTCTCCCGCTCCCGCCGCCGGTCCCGCTCCCTGTCCCGCCGCCGGCGAGCCGAGCACGGTGATGTCCGGTTCCAGGGCGGCCACGTCCCCGCGCCCGTCGTCGAAGGCGAACAGGAAACGCCCGGACAGGGCGGTGACCCGCGCGTTCGCGCACAGCAGCCGGTCCAGTTCACGGACCCAGGGCAGCACGTCCTGCGAGGTCGGCGTGGCCACGATGTTGCGTACCCGCTCATGGCTGGGCGCGGGCAGCAGCCCGGCGGCGTCCAGCAGCCGCGCGAGCCCGGCGCCGCAGCCCTCGTCGAGGCCGCGCAACTGGACGTTGCCCCGGGAGGTGAGCTCCAGGTGCCCGTCGCCGAACCGGTCGGCGGCCAGCGCGAGGAGGGAGCCCTGGTGCGCGGTCAGCGCCCCGCCGGGAATCCGGACGCGCGCGAGGTACCCGTCGTCCGCCGCGTGGAGCCGCAGCGCACCGGGGCATGCGTCACCGCGGTCCCGTATGACGGGTTCGTCCCGCGATACGGCGGAGGGGGGCTGGGGCATGGCGGCGAGCATACCCACGATTCCCCTCCCCCGACCTGTGTCCGTCGCCACCCTGCCGCGGCTCGCGGCGCGGCGGCCCGGAGGCCAAACCGCATCTCCATCTCCAGCCCCACCACGCAACCACCCCCACCCCCAATCCAGCCCAGCCGCGCAATCCGGCCCCGCCGCCCCATCCAGCCCCGCCGGCGTTTGAGGCGCGGGGGCCCGGGGGCGGAGCCCCACCTCAGCCCCGCCTCCCACCTCAGCCCCGCCTCCCATCCAGCCCCGCCGGCGTTTGAGGCGCGGGGTCCGGGGCAGAGCCCCGGCAACGGCACCGCACCCGACCAACGGCACCGCACCCGGCACCCCGCCCCGGCCTGCACAAAGTCACGCCCTAAGATGACCTTCCGGCGGACCACACGGCCCGCCGTCGCCGAGGACGGCGACATGGGAGGAAGCCCGGTGAGATTCCGGCGCGGTCCCGCCACTGTGAACCCGGCAGAGCCACACCGCCACACCGCCGGGCAAGTCAGGAACTCCCGCTGTCCTCACTGCCCGGGGCGCGGAAACCCCGAGGAAGGCCTGCCGCCGCATGATCCTGCTGCTGTCGACGTCCGACACCGATCTGCTCAGCGCTCGCGCCGCGAACACGGCTGACGGCCCCGTCCCGTACCGGTTCGCGAACCCCTCCCGCCTCCCTCTCGACGACCTCCCCGGCCTGCTCGACGGGGTCGACCTGGTCGTCGTACGCCTCCTCGGCGGCCTCCGCGCCTGGCAGGAGGGCCTCGACGTCCTCCTCGCCCCCGGCCAGAGCCGCCCGGTCGTGGTCCTCACGGGAGAACAGGCCCCGGACGCCCAGCTGATGGAGGCCTCCACCGTCCCGATCGGCATCGCGGCCGAGGCCCACGGCTACCTCGCGCACGGCGGCCCGGCCAACCTCGACCAGCTGGCCCGGTTCCTCTCGGACACCGTGCTGCTCACCGGCCACGGCTTCGAGCCGCCCGCCGCCTCCCCCACCTGGGGCCCCCTGGAGCGCACCGCGCGGCAGACCACGGGCCCCAAGGTCGCCGTGCTCTACTACCGCGCCCACCAGATGAGCGGCAACACCGCCTTCGTCCGCGCCCTGTGCGAGGCCGTCGAGGCCCACGGCGCCGAGCCGCTCCCCCTCTACGTCTCCTCCCTCCGCACCCCGGAGCCGGAGCTCATCCAGGCCCTGGAGTCCGCGGACGCGATCGTCACCACCGTCCTCGCGGCCGGCGGCACCCGCCCCGCGACCGCCTCCGCCGGCGGTGACGACGAGTCCTGGGACGCGGGCGCGCTCGCCGCGCTCGGCGTGCCGATCCTCCAGGCCCTGTGCCTGACCGGCTCCCGCAGCAACTGGGAGGAGAACGACGAGGGCCTCTCCCCCCTCGACGCCGCCACCCAGGTCGCCGTGCCCGAGTTCGACGGCCGCCTGATCACCGTCCCGTTCTCCTTCAAGGAGATCGACGAGGACGGCCTCCCCGCCTACGTGGCCGACCCCGAGCGCGCCTCCCGCGTCGCCGGCATCGCCGTACGCCACGCCCGCCTGCGCCACATCGACCGCCGCGACAAGAAGATCGCCCTGGTCCTCTCCGCGTACCCCACCAAGCACTCCCGCATCGGCAACGCGGTGGGCCTGGACACCCCGGCCAGCGCCGTCGAACTGCTGCGCACGCTCATCGCCGAGGGCTACGACTTCGGCCCCGTCCCCGAGATCCCCGGCCTGGTCTCCGGCGACGGTGACGAGCTGATCCGCGCCCTGATCGAGGCCGGCGGCCACGACCAGGACTGGCTGACCGAGGAGCAGCTGGCCCGCAACCCGGTCCGGATCCCGGCGGCCGACTACAAGCGCTGGTTCGCCGAGCTCCCCGCCGACCTGCGCGCGAGCGTCGAGGAGCACTGGGGCGAGGCCCCGGGCAACATGTTCGTCGACCGGTCCTCCAACCCCGAGGGCGACATCGTCCTGGCCGCCCTGCGCCGCGGGAACCTCCTCATCCTGATCCAGCCGCCGCGCGGCTTCGGCGAGAACCCGATCGCGATCTACCACGACCCGGACCTGCCGCCCTCGCACCACTACCTGGCCGCGTACCGCTGGATCCAGGCCCGCGCCGAGGACGGCGGCTTCGGCGCCGACGCGATGATCCACCTGGGCAAGCACGGCAACCTCGAATGGCTCCCGGGCAAGAACGCCGGCCTCTCGGCGTCCTGCGCGCCCGACGCCGCGCTCGGCGACCTCCCGCTCATCTACCCCTTCCTGGTCAACGACCCGGGCGAGGGCACCCAGGCCAAGCGCCGCGTGCACGCCACCCTGGTCGACCACCTCGTACCGCCCATGGCGCGCGCGGAGTCGTACGGCGACATCGCCCGCCTGGAGCAGCACCTGGACGAGTACGCCCAGATCTCCGCGATGGACCCGGCCAAACTCCCTGCCATCCGCGCCCAGATCTGGACCCTGATCCAGGCCGCGAAGCTCGACCACGACCTGGGTCTGGCCGAACGCCCGGACGACGACGGCTTCGACGACTTCCTGCTGCACGTCGACGGCTGGCTGTGCGAGGTCAAGGACGCCCAGATCCGCGACGGCCTGCACGTCCTCGGCGGCGCCCCGACGGGTGAGGCCCGCGTCAATCTGGTCCTCGCCATCCTGCGCGCCCGCCAGATCTGGGGCGGTACGACGGCCCTTCCGGGCCTGCGCGAGGCGCTGGGCCTCGACGAGTCCGCGGCCACCCGTACCTCGGCGGACGCCGTGGAGGAGCAGGCCCGCGCCCTGGTCCAGGCGATGGAGGACGCGAACTGGGACCCGTCCGCCGTCCCCTCGGTCACGTCCGCGCATTCCGCGGACGTCACCGCGGTCATGGACTTCGCCGCTCGGGAAGTGGTCCCCCGCCTGGCCGGCACGACGGACGAGATCGCCCACGTGGTCTCGGCCCTGGACGGCCGCTTCGTCCCCGCCGGCCCCTCCGGCTCCCCGCTCCGGGGCCTGGTCAACGTCCTGCCGACGGGCCGCAACTTCTACTCGGTGGACCCGAAGGCCGTCCCCTCCCGCCTGGCGTGGGAAACGGGCCAGGCCCTCGCCGAGTCCCTCCTCACCCGCTACCGCACGGACAACGGCGAGTGGCCGGCCTCGGTCGGCCTGTCCCTGTGGGGCACGAGCGCGATGCGCACGTCGGGCGACGACGTGGCCGAAGCCATGTCCCTGCTCGGCATCCGCCCGGTCTGGGACGAGGCCTCGCGCCGCGTGACCGGCCTCGAACCGATCCCCCTGGCCGAGCTGGGCCGCCCCCGCATCGACGTGACCCTGCGCATCTCGGGCTTCTTCCGCGACGCGTTCCCGCACGTCATCGGCCTCCTGGACGACGCGGTCCGGCTCGCGGCCTCTCTCGACGAGCCGGCGTCCGAGAACTTCATCCGAGCCCACGCCCAGGCGGACCTGTCCGTCCACGGCGACGAACGCCGCGCGACGACCCGTATCTTCGGCTCGCGCCCGGGCACGTACGGCGCCGGCATCCTCCAGCTGATCGACAGCCGCGACTGGCGTACGGACGCGGACCTGGCCGAGGTCTACACGGTCTGGGGCGGCTACGCCTACGGCCGCGGCCTGGAGGGCCGCCCGGCCCGCGACGAAATGGAAACGGCCTACAAGCGCATCACCGTGGCCGCAAAGAACACGGACACCCGCGAGCACGACATCGCGGACTCGGACGACTACTTCCAGTACCACGGCGGCATGGTGGCCACGGTCCGCGCCCTGCGCGGCACGGCTCCCGAGGCGTACATCGGCGACTCCACCCGCCCGGAGACGGTCAAGACCCGCACCCTGGTCGAGGAGACGTCGCGCGTCTTCCGCGCCCGCGTGGTCAACCCCAAGTGGATCGAGGCGATGCGCCGCCACGGCTACAAGGGCGCCTTCGAACTCGCGGCCACCGTCGACTACCTCTTCGGCTACGACGCCACGACGGGCGTGGTGGCGGACTGGATGTACGACAAGCTCACGGAAACCTACGTCCTGGACCCGGAGAACCGCGCCTTCCTGGAGGAGGCCAACCCCTGGGCCCTGCACGGCATCGCGGAACGCCTCCTGGAGGCCGAGTCCCGCGGCATGTGGGAGAAGCCGGACCCGCAGATCCTCGAATCCCTCCGCCAGGTCTACCTGGACACGGAGGGCAACCTCGAAGGCGAGTCCGACTAGACGGACACAAGGCCGTCCCCTCACCCGATCCAAGGGGCGAGGGGACGGCCTTTCGCGTTCGCTCGTTCGCTCCGCGAACCCCGAGTACGCGGACGACCTGCTACGCCTCTACACCTCTACGCCCCTACACCTTGACGGTCTGGTGCAGCGCGACGAGCGCCTGCGCCCACCGCACGTACTTCAGCTGCCCGAAGTCGGCGACGGTCTTGACCCCGAACGCCTCCCGCAACAGCTCGCCGTCCTTGTCGGTGACCCCCTTGAGCGCGGCCACGGGAGCCGCGAGCACCTCGGCGAGCGGCTTATCGGCCCACGCCTTGTCGAGCACCTTGTCCAGATCAATGGCCATGAGTGTCCCTCCCGGAACCCCGGAATCGAATATCGAGACAAACCTAACCGAATCCGACAATCACCCCACCCTCCGACACCCCGAACCGACCACTCCACCAGCGCCCGTCGCACCGAGACGCCATGCCGGGGTAACGCCGGAGCGCCTCTGCCTCGGGACCAAGCTCACCGTGACGACGAAGCGCCACGCCCCCACCAACCGTGGCCTGGCCGCCCCCCGGGCAGAGCTGAAGGGCAGAGCTGGGCTGCATTCCTGGGGTCAGCAGGCCGGGTGAGCGACCGCACCGCTTCACGTCACTCTCGACCCAACACATCGGCCAACTGGGACACCTGCCGCACCTGCCCAACAGCCAGATGTCGCACATCCCAGAGCAGCGCGGCGGTGTCGGCGATCTCCGCCGAATGCCTGCGCCCCGCCGCTGCTTCTCGCACGCCGGTCAGGGCTGCCAGGACAGCGACCGGAACGCCGAGCACCGCCGCGAAGCCATTGAGAAGCTCAGCATCAAGCTCCCTGACACCACGCCCTACCGCGCCGACCCAGATTGCGGAAGGCGAGCATCCGCACTAGGAGCTGTCCGGCCGATCATGTAACCGTCGTTTGATCTGCTTGTTCTTCCCGGTCGAGGGCGACCACCGCAGCGACTCCGCGGACTCCCGCTACCACCGCAACAGCCCGACCGGCGGCGCCGTCCCCGTCGGCGACGTGGTCGGCCCGGTCCGGGCCGTGGTCTGGCCGCTGTTCTGAGCCCTCGGTCGGCGTCAGGCCGGGGGGACCAGGCGGTTCTCGTGGGCGAAGACCACGGCCTGGATCCGGTCGCGGAGTTCCAGCTTGAGCAGGATCCGCCCCAGATGCGACTTCACGGTCGCCTCCGCGAGGTACAGGGCGGCCGCGATCTCGGCGTTGGACAGGCCGCGACCGACCTCGACGAGCACCTCGCGCTCCCGGGCGCTGAGCCGGTCCAGCCGCTCGTCGCGGACGGCGGTGCCCCCGTCGGCCAGGTGCGGACGGAAGTCCTCCAGCAGGCGCCGGGTGATCCGTGGGGAGAGCACCGCGTCGCCCGCCGCGACGTTGCGGATCGCGGTGAGCAGCTCCTCGGGCCGGGTGTTCTTCAGCAGGAAGCCCGAGGCCCCGGCGCCGAGCGCGGCGAAGGCGTACGCGTCCAGGTCGAAGGTGGTCAGGATCAGCACCCTGCTCCCCGGGGAGACCTCGACGACCTGCCGGGTCGCCTCGATCCCGTCCGTCCCGGGCATCCGGACGTCCATCAGGACGACGTCGGGCCGCAGCTCCCGGGCGAGGCGGACGGCCTGGGCGCCGTCCGCGGCCTCGCCGACCGGCGCCATGTCGGGCTGGGCCTCCAGGACCGTGCCGAAGGCCATCCGGAGCAGCGCCTCGTCGTCGGCGATCACGATGCGGATCGTCATACGGCGCCCGTCCCGCTGCTGTTGAGCAGGAGCCGGGTCCGCACACCCCAGCCGCCGCTCGGAAGCGGTCCGGCCCGCAGCGTCCCCCCGTAGGCGGCCGCGCGCTCGCGCATGCCGGGGATGCCGTGGCCGGACGGTGCGGCGGCGGGAAGCGCCGGCCGGGGGCCGCTGTCGGTGACCTCCACGCCGACGCTCCCGGCCGAGCACTCGACCAGGACCGTCGCGCGGGTGCCGGCGGGGGTGTGCTTGAGGGTGTTGGTCAACGCTTCCTGCACCAGGCGGTAGACGGTGAGTTGTGCGGTGGCCGGCACATGGGCGTGGCCGCCGCGGACCTCCAGGCCGGTCGGCAGCCCGGCGGCGGCCATCTGGTCGGCGAGCGCCTCCAGCTGGGCAATGCCGGGCAGCGGGTGGCGCTCGGCGTCCGGCTCGTCGGCCCGCAGGACGCCCAACGAGCGCCGCATGTCGGTGAGGGCCTGCCGGCCCGTCTCGGAGATCTGCAGCATCGCGGCGGTGGCCCGGTCCGGGGACCTGTGCTGCGCGTAGACGGCGGCGTCGGTGAGCGCGACCATGACGGACAGGTTGTGGGTGACGATGTCGTGCATCTCGCGGGTGATCCGGGCCCGCTCCTCGGCGACGGCCAGCAGCGCCTGCTGCTCCTGGTGCAGCGCCAGCCGTTCGGCCCGCTCCTGCACGGCGGCGAGGTAGGCCCGGCCGGTCCGCACGTTCACCCCGAGGACGGCGGCGGCGACCACCGTCGCGGAGAGCGCGACGAACGGGGTCAGGAACGCGCCGTTCGTCGCCCAGCGCAGGCAGGCCAGCACGGCCCCGCCCTCCACGACGGCGGCGGCGAGCAGCGTGCCGCGCCGGCCCGTGTGCGCGGCCGCCGTGTACAGGGCCACCAGCAGGGCGATGTCCGCGGGCAGTTGGACGTCCGCCAGCCACTGGACGAAGGCCGCGGCCACCACGGCGGCGAACACCGCGAGCGGGGCCCGGCGCCGCCACACCAGGGGCAGCGCCAGGGCTGCGGTGAGCGCCGCCGCCACCGGCAGCTCCCGAGCCGGGTACGTGGTCACGACGTTGAGCAGGAGCAGCGCCGGCAGTACCGAGTCCCACACCAGGGGCGGTACCCGGTCCCGGTGGCGCACCGTCACACCTCTCTCCACCGATCGGTCGTCGCGGCCGGCCGGGGCCGCCACCGCGTACAGCCGCAGCCTAGGCCGCGGGTCCGCGCCGCACATGAGCCCGGCGTCGGAGCGCAATGGGCCGGGGTACGACCACAGGAGGAGACCCGCCACCTCCCGCGGTCGTAGGCCGGCCGCCGGTCCGGGGTGCCCGGTTGCCACTCCGGCCGCACCGCGGCCCGCCCCGGTTGCCACCCCGGTCGCAGTCGGCGGCGACCCGGGGCCGATGCGGCGGCGCGGGCCCGGCACCGAGCATGGCCGGGTGACCGAAACCATCCCGGGGCTGTTCCTGTCCCTTCCGGAAGTCCTCGTCCTGCTGGGCGCCGTCGTGCTGCTGGTGGCGCGCTGGCTCCCCCCGGCTGCCCGCCGGCCCGTCACCGTCGGGGCGGGGGCGGTCCTCGTACCGTCGGCGATCGTGCTGGGCATCGTGGGGATCCGCTGGCAGATGCTGCCGGTCCTGGCCGGCGCCGCCGTCGCCTCGGCGTTCGCCCTCCCGCCCCTGCTGCGGCGCGGTGCCGGCCGACCGGCGTGGCGGGCCCGCTGGTGGCTGGCCCTGCCGGGATCGCTGGCCTGCGCCGGCCTGATCGCCACCGGCCCGGTGGCCGCCTGGGCCTTCCCCGTGCCCGTCTTCCCCGAGCCGACGGGCGCCTTCGCGGTCGGCACCCGGGTGGTGCAGTGGACCGACCCGCTCCGCCCCGAGAGCTTCACCGCCGATCCGGACGACCGGCGCACGGTCGTGGTCCAGCTCTGGTACCCGGCGCAGAAGAGCCCCGCGGGCGTCCCTCGGGCCCAGTACCTGGGACGCACGGAGGACGAGGCGCGGACCGTCTCCGAGGCCCTCGCCAGCGGGGTCGGCCTGCCCGGTTTCCTGGTCGACGGCGTCCCGAGGGCCCGCAGCCGCGCGGTCGTCGACGCCCCGGTGGCCGGCGGGGGAGAGCGGTTCCCGGTCGTCCTCTTCTCCCCGGGGTCGGGCGGGGTGCGGACCCAGAACACCGCCTGGGCGGAGGAGCTGGCCAGCCACGGCTACCTGGTCGCCGCCCTCGACCACCCGTACGACTCCACCGTCGTCGTCCTCGCCGACGGCCGCACGATCCGCGCCACCACCGCCTCCTCCGGGGACCGCGACAGAGACGAGGAGCTGGCCGCCGGCTGGACCGCCGTCCGGGCCGCCGACCTCGGCTTCGTCCTCACCCAGCTGGAGCGACTGGACCGCGGTGAGACCGCCGACCCGCTGACCGGACGCCTGGACACCGGCCGCGCCGCGGTGGCCGGCCACTCCCTGGGCGGAGCCGCCGCCCTGCAGGCGGCCCGGCAGGACCGCCGGTTCGACGCCGTCGTCGACCTGGACGGCTACCCCCACGGCCCCACCGCACCCGCCCTCGAGCAGCCGGCGCTCGCGCTCACCCAGGAGATCACCGCCGGCACCGACCCGCGCTACCTGCCCCGGCTCACCGAGGCCCTCGAGCACAGCACCGCGACGAGCTACCGGCTCACCGTCCCCGGCGCCGGGCACCTCACCTTCATGGACGGCCCGCTCTACCTGCCGCCGGTGCCCTCGATCGTCGGCACCCTGGGCCGCACCGAGAGCCCGCGCGTCGTCGCCGCGGCCACCCTCGCCTTTCTGGACGCCACTCTGCGAGGCCGCCCCGGCGACCCGGCCGACACCCTCCGGGCCTACGGCACGGTCTCATCATCAGGGGCTCGGGGAACTGCGACGCCAACCCCGTGATCGGCCTTACGCGCGTGTTCGGCCATCCACGGGGTTGGCCTCGCAGTTCCCCGAGCCCCGGAGCTGTCGGGCCGATCATGTAACCGTCGTTTGATCTGCTCGTTCTTCCCGGTATGGGGCGGGGAGAACGCGGTGATCTGTCGGACGCGGAGTGGGAACGGTTGCGGCCGTTAGTGCCGGTGAGTAACGGCCGGTGCGGGCGGTGGCGTGATCACCGGAGGGTGATCGACGGGATTCTGCACCGGGTCCGGACCGGGGTGCACCGGCGCGATCTGCCTGAGCGGTTCGGGCCCCACCCTCGTCCTCGCCCAACCACCCTGATCCTCACAGCATCAGACGCGTCGCCCGCACTTGGTCTTCGTGCGCACACGGGCGCGAAGCTCGGCCTGGTAGAAGGCGGCTTTGTCGCCGCCCAGCCCAAAGGACTCACAGATGCCCGCCACCGTTTCGGCGTCTTCCGCAGTACCCGTGAGCCCGATCTGGACGAGCCTCCAGTACCCCTCCTGAACGTGATGCCTGCATCCCTCGCCCAGACCCGCACCTTCGGGAGTCGGCTGGTAGTCGCCGGAGCCCGCAGCCACGAACCACAACGTCTGCAGCAGCACGTCCCGGGCCGGTGTGGAGAGGTCGCCCGCCAGCGCGGCCGTGATCACGCCGACCGCCGGCGGAGTGCACTCGAAAATGATCGTGCTTTCCTCGACATGACCATCGAGGGTGTATCCGATCATGTCCTGGGGGTTCTCAGCAGTGACTATGGCCTCGATCAGAAGCGGTACATGCTCGGCAGAGTCACCGCAGCCGCACTCCAACGACGCCCAATCGACGCGTCGCAGTTCTGCATGTACCAGCTCGCTGACCACCACCCAGACCCCCTCAAGGCATGCCGGGCCCCCAGGCCCCGGCACTGGCGATCAAGCATGAGCCAACGTCTGCCCCACCGCCATCAAGGTGCGTCACGAAATATCCGCCACAGCCTTGAAAACGGCCATCCCCCGATTGGGAGTTACCTCACACCTGTTCGCTGGATGTCCCCAGCCATGGGCACCCTACCTGTGACCAAGGGTGCCCGATGGACAGCCAGTTCCTGGGGTGGGGCGGACTTGTTCATGGTGCCTGTAGGCCGGCGTGTAGCGCCGCCGTAGGCGCTGGGGACGTACGGGCGCTGGGGACGTACGGGCACCGGCGACGACTTCGGCCTGCTCGTGGTCTTCCTGGCGTCCACTGACGCGTGCTGGATCACCGGGGGGGGGACAGCATCCCCGTCTCCGGCGGCATGCGCTGACGCCACGTGGTCTTCGCCGCTGACCCGAAACCGGCCGGTGCCGTTGCTCAGGGTCAGCGAGGGGTGAGGAGGCAGAACTCGTTGCTTTCCGGGTCGGCCAGAACCGTCCAGGAGATTGCGGACTGGTCGATGCCAGGGGCGGTGGCGCCCAGGGCGCGCAGTCGGGCTTCTTCTGCTTCCAGGTCGTCACCGGGGTAGGGGCAGATGTCGAGATGGACGCGGTTCCAGACGCTCTTGGTGTCGGGGGTGCGGAGGAACTCCAGGTAGGGGCCGACGCCTTTGGCGGATCGCATGGTCGCGTGGTCGTCGGTGACCTCGTGGAGCGTCCAGTCCATTGCCTGGCCCCAGAACCGGGCCATCTCTCGTGGGTCGGTGCAGTCGACCACGACCGCGGCGATCGGCCCGGTGTCCTGGTAGATCGGACGGGGCTCCAGGACGCAGAACTCGTTGCCCTCCGGGTCGGCCATGACCGTCCAGGGGACGTTGCCCTGACCCACGTCGGCGAGCGTCGCGCCGAGATCCTTCAGGCGCGCGACCAACTCCGCCTGATGGGCGGTCGAGGTGGTGGCCAGATCAAGGTGTACCCGGTTCTTCACCGTTTTGGGTTCCGGGCGGGCGACGATGTCGATGCAGACGGCCACGGGGTCGGGGTAGGCGAAGCCGCCCATGGGTTCGAGGTTGGTCACGCCGGGTCCCTCGCTGTCGACACCCCAACCGAGTGCCTCCGCCCAGAACCGGCCGAGTACGGAGTCGTCTTGGGCCTTCATATTGATCTGCACGAGTCTTGTTGCCATACCGAAGATCTTAGAAGCTGCCGCCGACCCGAGCCCCCCGATCAGGCATGTGTTCGCCCCGGCACTGACCATGGTCGCCCTCGTCGAGACTGTGCGAGTGCCTGTGAACGAGGGCGAGACCCGACCACGCCGCCTGCATCCGAACGGCCAGTGACACGGAGCCCGAACTCAATCGGATGCTACTCAAGCCCCGCGTCCCCTGACCGGCCGACGCGGCCCGCACAGTCCACGGGCGAGCGGCCCGGCCGACAACGTGCGCGACGCTCGCTGAAGCTGGCTGTGGCGTGTGACAGTCACAGAGCAGCTGCCGGTCCAGCACCGGCTCCGGTGTTCCGTGCCTGCGTGCGGACGTGCCCTGAGGAAGGGCGCATGGAAATGTGGCCCAGGTCCGCTCGGGTCGAAAGTGCGACGAGGGAATGGCCCCTACGGACCTCCACCGCCTCTCGGTTGTGCTGCCCACCTGGTAGACGCTCTGCTGGTCGCCGAGCAAGCATTGGTCTCCACCAGTGCATGGGGCAGCGCGCCGAAGCCGGTACAGGTGTCCATCGGAATCTATGCGTCCTCCTTGTGTGGGGCCCCGCCTGACCGTCCCCCCTGCGAAGCCGTCACGAATTATCCGCCACAGCCGCCAGAGTCCGCGGTTGTGCCCCGGAATCCGTGGTTGTTGCCGTCGCTACCCGCCAGGAGCCGGGGTTCTCGGGCGGGGCGGAGATGCGGTCGCCGCGCGATTCGGCGACCCGGAGTGCATCCGTCAGGGCTTCGGTCAGCCGGCGGGCGACCCACCGGTACTCGACGGCCGACAGCTCCTTGGCTCCGGCGGCCGCCGCACCGCACCGCACCGAGGCCGTCTCCCCACCCAGGGAGGCGGCCTCGCCCGCCTCCCGGCGCAATCCCTCGTACGGGGGCATCGCCACCTCCGGGTGGTTCGAACGCCCGGTCACCGCACACCGCTTGGGGTACGGGCCGTCGTCGCAAGTGCGTGCGGGCGTTCGCTCCCCGCGGCCCGTGACGCCGCTCTGAGCAGCCACGTTCTTCCGGCATCAGTTCGCAGCCGCTGCGCCTCGGGAGGAATCTTGCGATCCGTGCATGTTCGTGCGGTGTTCGGCCCGGCACCGGGCGGGGGTGGCCGCGCGTGAGGCTCCTCAAGCGGCCCGAGAGTGTGCAGCCCGCCGTCTCCGAGAGCGAGCGGCGCCTCTTCGGCGGGCCGCTGCGCTACGACGCCGGCTGGTCCAACCACGACTACGCCCGGCTGGAGGGGCGGCTGGTCAGCACCCTGCGCTCCATGCCCCGCATGGTCGGCGGGACCCTGCGCCTCGCCTGGGACACCGACCGGCCCGCCCTGCTCACCGTCGCCGCCGCCGAGGCCGGGCAGGGGGTCACCTCCGCCGTCGGGCTGCTCGTCGTCAGCGAGGTGCTCCGTACGCTGCTGGGCGCGGGCAGCGCCGCCGACCGGCTGCACGCCGCGCTGCCCGCCCTGGCCGCCGGCGCGCTGGTCGCCGTACTGGGAGCCGTACTGGCCTCGCGGTCCACCGCGGCCGCCGGGCGGCTGGAGCCCAAGGTCGAGCGGGCCGCGCACGAGCAGTACCTGGGCGCCGCCGTCGCGGTGGAGCTCGAAGCCATCGAGGACGGGGAGTTCCGGCGGCTGCTGGACAGCGCCCAGTGGGGGCCGCCCTCCGCCCGCCGGACGGTGGGGGCCTGCGTGGCCACCCTCGGCGGGGTCATCTCGCTGGTCGCCACCGCCGGGGTGCTCGCCGTGCTGCACCCGCTGCTGCTGCCCATGCTGCTGCTCATCGCCGCCCCGCGCGGCTGGGGTGCGATGCGGGTCGCCCAGCGCCGCTACCTGTCCATGATCACCTGGGTGGAGCACGTCCGGGCCGCCCGGCTCATCGGCCAGTTGCTGATCTCCCGTACGTCGGCACCCGAGGTCCGGGTGCACGGCGTCGGCCGCTACCTCCTCGGCCACTACCGCAACATGGCCGAGGTCGCCGAGACCGAGGCCACCCGCCTCGCCAAGGACAAGGCCGCCACCGAGCTGCTCGCCGCCGCACTCTCCGGACTCGCGGCCCTGATCACGTACGGGGCGATGGGCGCGCTCATCGTCTCCGGCCGGATGGACCTCGCCGTCGCCGGCACCGCCGTGATCGCGGTGCGCACCGGTTCGGCGAGCCTCGGCGCGCTGGTGAACACCACCAACACCCTGCACGAGGAGTCCCTGTACGTACGGGACCTGGAGCGGTTCGTCGCCGCGGCGGCCCGCCGGGCCATCCCGTCCGGCGGGCTGCCGCTGGGTGAGCGGCTCGGCGCGGTACGGCTCGACGACGTGGGCTTCCGCTACCCGGACCGCGACGAGCCCGCCCTCACCGGGGTCTCCCTCACCATCGAGGCGGGCCAGGTCGTCGCCCTGGTCGGCGAGAACGGCTCCGGCAAGAGCACCCTCGTCAAACTGCTGGCCGGCCTGCACCTGCCCGACTCGGGGTCGCTGACCTGGGACGGGGTGGAGGTGCGGGATGCCGACCGGGAGCAGGTCTTCGACCGCGTCGCCCTCCTCACCCAGGACTTCGAGCGCTGGCCGGTGACCGCCCGGACCAACATCGCCATCGGCCGGCCCGGGGAGGAGGATCCCGAGCGCGCCGTGGAGCAGGCGGCGGACGTGGTGGCCGCGGCCCGCTACGCGGGAGCCGACCTGATCGTCGAGAAGCTGCCGCACGGCTACGAGACCCTGCTCGCCCGGGTGTTCAGGGGAGCCTCGGAACTCTCCGGCGGACAGTGGCAGAAGTTCGGCCTGGCCCGCACGCGCTTTCGCGACGCCCGCGTCCTCGTCGTGGACGAGCCCACCTCGGCGCTCGATCCGGAGGCGGAGATCGCCGCCTTCGACAGCATCCGGAGCCTCGCCGGGCCGCAGCGTGCGGTGGTCCTCGTCACGCACCGGATGTCGGGCGTGCGGTTCGCCGACGTCATCTACGTACTGCACGAGGGGCGGCTCGTGGAACAGGGCAGCCACGAGGAGCTGCTGACCCTGGGCGGGCGGTACGCGTCGATGTTCCGGATGCAGGCCGAGCAGTTCGCCCAGCGGCCGCACGAACAGGCCGAACAGGCCCAACAGGCCGAACAGTTCGCCCAGCGACCCTCTCCTATCCCCCCGCAGGCCGTCGCGCCGAGGAACGACCCGTCCGTCACCTGAAGCGGTGAACTCCCCCTTATCCCAGGGCCACCACGGGTAGGGCACTGCTGATCTCGTGCGGGGGCCGGGACGACCGGCCTCCGCACCCATGGACGAAAGGCCGACCCTGCCGTGACGCAGCCGTTTCAACTGCCGGATTTCTACGTGCCTTATCCGGCGCGACTGAACCCCCACTACGAGGATGCGAGGGTCCACACCAAGCGATGGGCGCGCGACCTCGGCATGCTGGAAGGTTCCGGCGTCTGGGAGGAGAGCGATCTCGACTCGCACGACTACGCGCTGCTCTGCTCGTACACCCACCCCGACTGCGACGCCGAGGCGCTGTCGCTGGTCACCGACTGGTACGTGTGGGTGTTCTTCTTCGACGACCACTTCCTGGAGATGTACAAGCGCTCGCAGGACCGCGACGGCGCCAAGGAGTATCTCGACAAGCTCGCCGCCTTCATGCCGATGGATCTGGCCGACGGCTTCCCCGAGCCCACCAACCCCGTCGAGGCGGGCCTCGCGGACCTGTGGGCGCGGACCGTCCCGGCGATGTCCGCGGACTGGCGGGAACGGTTCTCCTTGTCCACGAGGAACCTGCTCAACGAATCGATGTGGGAACTCGCCAACATCAACATCGGGCGCGTGGCGAACCCCCTCGAATACATCGAGATGCGCCGCAAGGTGGGCGGCGCCCCCTGGTCGGCCGGCCTGATCGAGTGCGTCTCCGCCGAGGTCCCCGCCCGCGTGGCCCACTCCCGGGCCCTCGGCGTCCTGCGCGACGCGTTCTCCGACGCCGTGCACATCAGGAACGACATCTTCTCCTACGAACGCGAGGTCGCCGACGAGGGCGAACTCTCCAACGCCATCCTGGTGTTGGAGACCTTCCTCGGCTGCACCACCCAGGAGGCCGCCGAAGCCTCCAACGACCTGCTCACCTCAAGGCTGCAGCAGTTCGAGCAGACCGCACTCTCCGAGCTCCCCCAGCTCTTCGCCGACCACGCGATGAACCCCGCCGAGATCGCCGCCGTCCTCGCCTACGCCAAGGGCCTGCAGGACTGGCAGTCCGGCGGCCACGAGTGGCACATGGTCTCCAGCCGCTACATGAACAAGGAGGCCAAGGCCACCGCCCCGCTCACCCTGCCCTTCCTCCCGTCCGGGCTCGGTACCACCGCGCTCGACCTGCGGTCCGTCTTCACGCAGCGATCGATGGAGATGCGGCGCCGCTCCTTCACCCACGTGCCCTTCGAGCACACCGGGCCCTCCGTCATCCCCGACATCCACATGCCGTTCACGCTCTCCCTCAGCCCCCATCTGGACCACGCGCGCGAGGGATCGGTCGACTGGTCCCGGCGCATGGGCCTGCTGGATCCGCAGCCCGGCGACCCCGGCTCCGCCATCTGGAACGAACAGAAGCTGCGCGGCTACGACTTCGCCCTCTGCTCGGCCGGCATCGACCCCGACGCCACGCCCGAGGCCCTGCTGCTCAACGCGTGCTGGCTGACCTGGGGAACGTACGGGGACGACTACTACCCGGTGGTCTTCGCCCAGACCAAGAACCTCAACGCCGCCAAGGCGACCACCGCGCGGCTCGTCTCGATGATCCCGGTCGATCACGCCGAACAGGCGCAGCCGGTCACGGCGATGGAGCGCTCGCTCGCCGACCTGTGGGTGCGCACGAGCCAGGGCATGACCACGGTGGTCCGCACCGAGTTCCGGGCGACCCTCGTGAACATGCTGGAGAGCTGGGTGTGGGAGATCGAGAACCAGATCCAGAACCGCATCCCGGACCCGGTGGACTACGCCGAGATGCGCCGCCACACCTTCGGCTCGCACCTCACGATGTACCTGTGCCGGCTCGGCCAGGCGGGCCGCGGAATCCCCGACGAGATCTACGCCTCCGGGACCATCCGGTCACTGGAGAACGCGGCAGCCGACGCCGCGTGCATGCTGAACGACATCTTCTCGTACCAGAAGGAGGTGGAGGTCGAGGGCGAGGTGCACAACTACATCCTCGTCACCCGGAACTTCTTCGACATCGGCTACCCCGAGGCCCTCAACATCTGCCATGCGCTGATGACCCAGCGCACCGAGGAGTTCGAGCACATCGTCGCGAACCAGCTGCCGCTGCTCTACGACGACTGGAAGCTGGGCGCCGAGGCCCGGGCCGGGCTCGACGCGTACGTCCGCGAGCTCCAGGACTGGCTGTCCGGGATCCTCAACTGGCACCAGAAGTGCCGCCGTTACCGCGAGGAGGACCTGCACCGGCTGGGTGACTCGCTGTCCACCGGCGTCTGGAGTTCCGGCTTCGGCATGTCGGCCGCCCGGATCTCCCTGCCCGCCTGATCCCGGGGGCGGGGGCGGTCCGCTCGCCCGCCCCCGCCCCCGCCCCGCCCCCGCTCGCCCGGACCCGCACCCGCACCCGCGGTCCCGCCGCCGTCCCTCAGAACTCGTCGCTCGTGTGCGGCAGCAGCGGCGTGCGCAGGGCCGCGTCCAGCGCCGCCGCCGCACCGGGCGTGTGCTCCCGCACCAGCCCGGCCGCGACGAGGTCGGCGACCCGGGTCCCGCCCAGGTAGCAGGCGGCCAGCTCCCGTACGTCCAGGGCCAGGTCGGGGGCTGCGTCCGCGTGCTCGTACGTCGCCCCGCCCGGCCCCGCCTTGAGCCGGAACCGCCCGGCGTTGGCGGGCAGCCGTACGTCGTGCACCTCCAGCACCAGTTCCACCGGCGCGGCCCAGGACCGCCCGGTCAGCGCCGCGCGTACGTCGACCAGGCGCAGCCAGAGCGCCGGGAACTGGGCGGTGACGCGGACCTGGTCCCGGTCGGCGGCGAAGTGCAGCAGCGGGTCGTCGACGGGGCGGCCCCACGCGGAGACCTTGCCGGTGAGGTCGAGGGCGGCCAGGCACTCCCACAAGGCGGCGGCGACCGCCGGGGTGTCGGCCTCCAGCTCCTCGACCCGGACCAGGCCGCCGTGCGCGCGGGCGGACCCGCCCTCCCCCTCCGGCTTCGTGCGGTAGAGCACGTATCCGGCGATCGGCTCGTCCGGGTCCCCCAGGACGATGATCCGCGGCGGGCTCAGCTCCTCGTCCTCCTCGTCCTGCTCGGCCAGCCACTCGTCGCGCCAGCGCTCCGCGCTCCGGGTCGGGCGGCCGGCCCGCGCGCCGCGGGCGGCCTCGTGGAAGGGCCCGATCACGGCGAGGGCCTCGTCCGGGGCGACGAGGTGGAGCGGGCGCCGGTCCGGGTCGATGCGCAGGGCCAGCGGCCGGGTGGAGTCGATCTCGATGGTGGCGCCGGTGGTCGCGCTGCCGAAGCCGAAGCGGCCGTAGATGGCGGCCTCGGAGGCCCACAGGGCGGCGAGCGGACTGCCCGCGGCCGTGGCGCGGCGCAGCATCTCGGTAATCAGCCCGGTGAGCACGCCGCGGCGGCGGTGGGTGGGCGCGACGCAGACGAAGGTGAGCCCGGGGCAGCGCAGGTCCGCCCCGGGCACGGAGAGCCGGAAGTCGTGCGCGGCCATGAATCCGACGAGGACGTCGCCGTCGTAGGCGCCGATCCGGTCGCACCGCACGAGCAGCGCGTGGTGTTTCTCGCGGCCCTCCTTCTCCGGCCGGTCGTGGAAGACCAGGTACGCGAGCTCCAGAGCACGGTCGATGTCGGCGTCGGGTACGTCACGGATGTCCACCATGATCACGAGACTAATCGGTCATCGCGGACCGGTCACCCCATACTTACCCGATGTGTCGGCCCGGGGCCGGTCACCGTGACGCGGGGCCGGTCCAGTCCGCCGGGACGTGGCCGATCCGGACGCGCTGCGGATGGTCCCCGACCGGGACGGACACCCGCTTGGTGCCGGTGGCGAAGTCGATGGCCGTGACCTGGTCGGCGCCGCTCTCGGAGATCACGCAGCCCTTTCCGTCGCCGTCGACCGTGGCCCAGTACGGCTTGGCGGCGGGCACGAGCGGCCCTTCGGCGAGGGTGGCGCGGTCCACGATGGTCGCGTAGTCGTCCATGGTGCCCGCGATGCAGAGCTTCGCCCCGTCGGGGCTCATGGACATGCCGTGGTGGCGGGAGTCGTTGACCCACTTGGTGCGGTCGGTGCTGGTGGCCGGGTTCACGGGGAGGGTCTTGAGGCGGGTGATCCGGTCGGAGGCCACGTCGTACTCCAGGAAGCCGTTGAAGAACGACACCTGGAAGTAGAGCTTGGACTCGTCGGGGCTGAAGGAGACGGGGCGTACGGAGTCGGACAGGTCCCGGCGGCCGAAGGCGTCCAGCCGCTCCCGCATGTCGATCACCCGGACGGTGCGGAAGGTCTGCGTGTCGACCACGGTGAGCTTCCGGTCGCCCTTCGTCCAGTCCAGCCAGGGCGCGTCGAGGGCGGTGTTCACCTCGCCGATCGAGCTGTTCCACAGGAAGCGGCCGTCGCGGGTGAAGACGTTCTCGTGCGGCTTGTCCCCGGTGGAGAAGGAGCCGGCCTGGCGCCCGGTGGCGATGTCCAGGACGTGCACGGTGTTCGCGGTGGAGGCCGAGACCGCGATGTGGGTGCCGTCCGGGGAGACCGCCATGTGGTCGGCCCGGTAACCGGCGACCGGGAAGCGCCAGTTGATCCGGCCCGAGGCCACGTCGATGGACACGACGTCGGCGAAGCTGGGGCGGGAGGCGACGACGGCGGAGCCGTCCGGGGTGGTGTACATGTCGTCCACGAACTGGTCGTGGCCCTCGCCGGCGCTCTCCCGGATGCCGAGGAAGAAGCCGAGCTTCAGGGGGTTGAGGTAGATCTCGCGCAGCCGCTCCGCCTTGTCGGGGATCATGTTGATCCGGCCGACCTTGGCGAGATCGCCGGTGGAGGCGAGGACGTCGGCGGTCCCCTCCCAGTTGTTCCCGACGAAGAGCACCTCGCGCAGACCGGCGCCACCGGAAGCCGGGACCGGGGCCGGGGTCGGGGCGGAAGCCGGGGTCGGGGCCGAGGTCAGGGCCGGGGCCGGAGCCGATGCGAAGGCGGTGAGCAGGGTGGCCGCAGCCAGCGCGCCGAGGGTTCGCAGGGTACGTATCATCCGCTCAACTCCGGTGTGGGGAAGGGAAGGAGAGAGTGCCTCCTGTTACCGGCCGGTAAAATAGACGGAACGTCAAAAGGGCACAACCCCTAGGGAGTGTGCCCTTTGCTCACCTTCGGCGGTCAGCTCTTCAAGCGACGGAGCCGATCCGGTCGATCACGGTGTTCGCGACGTCGGGGTGGATCGGGATGTGCGCGCCGGTGAGGGCGGCGCCGGTGCCGCCGCGGCGGTTCGCGACGATCTCCGCGGCGATGGACAGCGCGGTCTCCTCCGGGGAGCGGGCGCCGAGGTCCAGGCCGATCGGGGAGCGCAGCCGGGCCAGTTCGAGCTCGGTCACGCCGACCTCGCGGAGCCGCTTGTTGCGGTCCTCGTGGGTGCGGCGCGAGCCCATGGCGCCGACGTAGGCGACGGGCAGTCTGAGGGCCAGTTCGAGGAGCGGGACATCGAACTTGGCGTCGTGGGTGAGCACGCACAGGACGGTACGGGCGTCCACGTCCCCAGCCGAGGACTGCGTCTCCAGGTAGCGGTGCGGCCAGTCGACGACGATCTCGTCCGCCTCGGGGAAGCGGGTCTTCGTCGCGAAGATGGGCCGCGCGTCGCACACCGTCACCCGGTAGCCGAGGAACTTGCCGATCCGCACCAGGGCGGAGGCGAAGTCGATGGCGCCGAAGACGATCATCCGCGGGGGCGGGACGCTGGACTCGACCAGCACCTTGAGCGGCTCTCCGCAGAGCCGGCCGTCGGCGCCGATCTCCAGCACGCCGGTCTTGCCGGCGTCGAGCATGGCGCGGGCCTCTTCGGCGATGGTGCGGTCCAGCTCGGGGTGTCCGCCGAAGCCGCCCTCGTAGGCGCCTTCGGTACGGACGAGCACGGCGCGGCCCATGAGCTCGGCCGGGCCCTCGGCTATGCGGGCCACGGCGGCGGCCTCGCCGCGGGACGCGGCGGCCAGGCCGGCCGCGAACACCTCCCGCACCGGGGAGCCCACGGGGACCGGGGTGACGAGGATGTCGATGATTCCGCCGCAGGTCAGGCCTACGGCGAAGGCATCGTCGTCGCTGTACCCGAAGCGCTCCTGGACGGTTTCGCCGTCTTCGAGCGCCTGCCGGCACAGCTCGTACACCGCACCCTCCACACATCCACCGGAGACCGAACCGATGGCCGTGCCCTCGCCGTCCACGGCGAGTGCGGCCCCGGGCTGCCGGGGCGCGCTCCCGCCGACCGCCACGACGGTGGCGACGGCGAAGTCACGTCCCTGCTCGACCCACCGGTTCAGCTCTTCGGCGATGTCCAGCATTGCGGCCTCCTCGGCGAGGTTCGATTTCCAGTATCGGATACGTGGAGGGTGCGGTATTCGTACGGCTGCGCTGTGTGCGCGGCTGCGCTCTTCCTGCCGGTCAGGTCGGTCCGGGTCAGCTGACCCCGAGCCAGCCCTCGATCGGGTGCAGGGCGAAGAAGACCAGGAAGATTCCGGTCAGCGCCCACATGAAGGCACCGATCTCGCGGGCCTTGCCCTGCGCCACCTTGATGGCGACGTACGCGATGACACCGGCGGCGACACCAGCGGTGATCGAGTACGTGAACGGCATGATCACGACGGTCAGGAAGACCGGGATCGAGGTCGCGCTGTCGGCCCAGTCCACGTGGCGGGCGTTCTGCATCATCATCGCGCCGATGACGACCAGGGCCGCGGAGGCGACCTCACCCGGGACGATCTGGGTGATCGGGGTGAAGAAGAGGCAGGCGGCGAAGAACAGGCCGGTGACGACGGAGGCGAGACCTGTGCGGGCTCCCTCGCCTACGCCGGTCGCGGACTCGACGAACACGGTCTGGCCGGAGCCACCCGCGATGCCACCGATGGCGCCACCGGCACCGTCGATGAAGAGCGCCTTGGACAGGCCAGGCATGCGGCCCTTGTCGTCGGCGAGCTTGGCCTCGGTGCCGACGCCGATGATGGTGGCCATCGCGTCGAAGAAGCCGGCGAGCACCAGGGTGAAGACGATCATGCCGACCGTCATGTAGCCGACGTCGCCCCAGCCGCCGAACGAGACGTCGCCGAAGAGGGAGAAGTCCGGCATCGAGACCGCGGAGCCGCTGAGCTCCGGCGGGCCGCTCCTCCAGGCCTTCGGGTCGATGTCGGCCACGGCGTTGAGGATGGCGGCCAGAACGGTTCCGCCGACGATGCCGATCAGGATCGCGCCGGGAACCTTGCGTGCCTGCAGCATGAAGATGGCGAGCAGGGTCACGCAGAAGATCAGAACGGGCCAGCCGGCGAGTTCACCGACGGCGCCGAGCTGGACCGGGGGTCCGAACTCCGGACCGCGGCCCACGAAGCCGGCCTTCACCAGGCCGATGAGGGCGACGAACATGCCGATGCCCATGGTGATGGCGTGCTTGAGCGCGAGGGGAATCGCGTTCATGATCATCTCTCGGAGGCCGGTGACGACCAGGAGACAGATCACGACACCGTAGACCACACACATGCCCATGGCCTGCGGCCAGGTCATCTGGGGGGCTACCTGTGAGGCGAGCACGCCGGACACGGACAGGCCGGCGGCGAGTGCGAGGGGCACCTTGCCGACGAAGCCCATGAGGAGCGTCGTGACGGCCGCGGCGAACGCCGTGGCGGTGATGATGGCCGACGTGGCCATCGAGGCGCCGGCGACGTCCTTGCCCGAGAGGAGCAGGGGGTTGAGCAGGAGGATGTACGCCATGGCCATGAAGGTCGTGATACCGCCACGAACCTCGTTGCCGACGTTGGAACCTCTGTGCGTTATATGAAAGTACCGGTCGAGCCAAGAACGTCCGGCGGGGGTGCGAGAGCCGTCGCCGGCCTCTTCCGCGGTGGTCTTGGGCTCCACAGACGACTGGGTCATGGTGCCTAACTCCCAAGGTTCAAAGGGGCACCCGCTTGGGGATTGGAGATTGCGGGATTTGGGATGCTGCGTTTGGCTGCACGACCCGGGGTGACGGCCCGAGGCGACGCGAAATGTTCACTGCGTTTACTGCGGGTAGTGCGGGGGTGACCGCTGGTACTACGTGGGGGTTCTTGCAGGGGTACTGCGAGGTGAAGGGACCGCGAGCGGTGCGGTGCTTCGTATGTACTCCGGGCGGTGGGCGGTGAAGTGTGACGTTCCCGAGCCACACCGCCCGGAGAGTCTGAGGGGGGGTCCGGGGGCCTCTCGGCCCCCGGACCACGCCGTCCTAGAGGGTCCCGGTGAGGGCTTCCGGACGGATCGGCGTCTTGTTGATCTCCAGACCGGTCGCCTGCCGGATCGCCGCGATGACGGCCGGGGTGGACGAGAGGGTCGGGGCCTCGCCCATACCGCGAAGGCCGTACGGCGCCTTCGGGTCGGCGAGCTCCAGGACGTCGACCGGGATGGTCGGGGTGTCGAGGATGGTCGGGATCAGGTAGTCCGTGAAGGAGGGGTTGCGCACCTTCGCGGTCTTCGGGTCCACGATGATCTCTTCCATGATCGCCACGCCGAGACCCTGGGTGGTGCCACCCTGGATCTGGCCGACCACGGAAAGCATGTTGAGCGCCTTGCCGACGTCCTGCGCGGTCGCCAGCTCCACGACCTTGACGAGGCCGAGCTCGGTGTCCACCTCGACGACCGCGCGGTGCGCGGCGAAGGTGTACTGGACGTGGCCGTCGCCCTGGCCGGTGACCAGGTCGAAGGGGACGGTCGGCCGGTGCCGGAACTCCAGCTCCAGGTCGATCGCGTCCTCGCCCTCCAGCAGCTCGGCCAGGTCCGCGAGGACCTCGCCGCCGTCGGTGACGACCTTGCCGCCTTCGAGCAGCAGCTCGGCGGTGGCCCACGCGGGGTGGTAGGAGCCGTTCTTGCGGCGCCCGATCTCCAGGACGGCTTCGCGGACGGCCTCACAGGTGTTCTTCACGGCGCCACCGGTCATGTACGTCTGCCGCGAGGCGGACGTGGAACCGGCGGAGCCGACCTGCGTGTCGGCCGGGTGGATGGTCACCTGCGTGACACCCAGCTCGGTGCGGGCGATCTGCGCGTGGACGGTGATGCCGCCCTGGCCGACCTCCGCCATGGCCGTGTGGACCATCGCGACGGGCTCGCCGTTGATGACCTCGAGGCGCACGCGGGCGGTGGAGTAGTCGTCGAAGCCTTCGGAGAAGCCGACGTTCTTGATGCCGACCGCGTAGCCGACGCCGCGGACGACGCCCTCGCCGTGCGTGGTGTTCGACAGACCACCGGGCAGCGCGCGGACGTCCGCACCCTCACCGGCGCTCTCCCACTGACGCTCCGGCGGCAGCGGGCGGGCCTTGACCCGGCGCAGCAGCTCGGCGACGGGCGCCGGGGAGTCCACGACCTGGCCGGTGGGCATGATCGTGCCCATCTCCATGGCGTTCAGCTGGCGGAACTCGACCGGGTCCATGCCCAGCTTCTCCGCGAGCTTGTCCATCTGGGCCTCGTACGCGAAGCAGGCCTGGACGGCGCCGAAGCCGCGCATCGCGCCGCAGGGCGGGTTGTTCGTGTAGAGCGCGATCGCCTCGATGTCCACGTCCTCCAGGACGTACGGACCCACCGAGAGGGAGGAGGCGTTGCCCACGACCGCCGGGGAGGCCGACGCGTACGCGCCGCCGTCCAGGACGATCTTGCACTTCATGTGCGTGAGCTTGCCGTCCTTGGTGGCGCCGTGCTCGTAGTAGAGCTTCGCCGGGTGCCGGTGGACGTGACCGAAGAAGGACTCGAACCGGTTGTAGACGATCTTGACCGGCTTGTTCGTGGCCAGGGCCAGGAGGCACGCGTGGATCTGCATCGAGATGTCCTCGCGACCACCGAAGGCACCGCCGACGCCGGAGAGCGTCATGCGCACCTTCTCCTCGGGGAGACCGAGGACGGGGGCGATCTGCTTGAGGTCCGAGTGCAGCCACTGGGTGGCGACGTACAGCTCGACACCGCCGTCCTCGGACGGCACGGCCAGGCCGGACTCCGGGCCGAGGAAGGCCTGGTCCTGCATGCCGAAGGTGTACTCGCCCTCGACGATGACGTCGGCGCGCTTGCGGGCCTCTTCCACGTTGCCGCGGATGATCGGCTGGCGGTGCACGATGTTCGGGTGCGGGACGTGACCGATGTGGTGGTCGTCGCGGCCCTCGTGGATCAGCGGCGCGTCGGGGGCGAGGGCGGAGGCCTCGTCCGTGACGAGCGGCAGCTCACGGTAGTCGATCTTGATCTTGGCGGCCGCGCGGCGGGCGGTCTCCGGGTGGTCGGCGGCCACGAGGGCGACCGGCTCACCGTGGTGACGTACTCGGCCGTTGGCGAGAACCGGGGTGTCCTGGATCTCCAGGCCGTAGTTCTTCATCTCGGCCGGCAGGTCGTCGTACGTCAGCACCGAGTAGACGCCGGGCATGGCGAGCGCCTCGGAGATGTCGATGGAGACGATCTCGGCGTGGGCGACGGTGCTGCGCAGGGTCTGGCCCCACAGCATGTCCTCGTGCCACATGTCCGAGGAGTACGCGAACTCGCCGGTGACCTTGAGGGTGCCGTCCGGGCGGAGCGTCGACTCGCCGATGCCGCCCTTGTTGTGCTTCTGGGTGACGTTGGTGGGCGTACCCGCCGGAACGGTGCGCGTGTTCTGCGCCATGGTCAGACCGCCTCTCCCTGACGGGCGGCCGCGAGGCGGACCGCGTCGAGGATCTTCTCGTAGCCCGTGCAGCGGCAGAGGTTGCCGGACAGGGCCTCACGGATGTCCTGGTCGGACGGGGAGGAGTTCTCCTCCAGCAGCGCGTCGGCCTGGACCAGGAGGCCCGGGGTGCAGAAACCGCACTGGACCGCGCCGGCGTCGATGAACGCCTGCTGGATGTTGGAGAGCTCGACGCCCTCACCGGTCTGCGAGTCGGCAGCCCGCGAGCGGAGCTCGCTGTTGGGCCCGTGCGCCTGCCACTGCTTGGCCGCGTCCAGGGAGACGCCGCCCTTGCTGCCGCAGCCGCCGCCGGTGCCGCAGGCACCGCCGTGGCCGTGCTCCTCGCGCTGCTTGGCGAACTCCGCCAGGCCCTCGACGGTCACGACGTCGCGGCCCTCGACCTGGCCGGCGGCGACGAGACAGGAGCAGACCGGCACGCCGTCGAGACGGACGGTGCAGGAACCGCACTCACCCTGCTCACAGGCGTTCTTCGAACCCGGCAGGCCCAGGCGCTCGCGCAGGACGTAGAGAAGGGACTCGCCCTCCCACACGTCGTCAGCTTCCTGCTGACGGCCGTTGACAGTGAAATTGACGCGCATGATTACGCAGCCCCTTCAAGCGAGCGGCCGTTGCCGGTTCCGCGGTACTGCTCCCAGGTCCAGACGAGCTGGCGGCGAGCCATGATGCCGACCGCGTGACGGCGGTACTTCGCCGTGCCGCGGACGTCGTCGATCGGGTTGGCCGCGCCGGAGGCGAGGTCACCGAACTGCTTGGCGATCGACGGGGTGATGACCTTGCCGGACTCCCAGAAGCCGCCCTCTTCGAGCGCGGCGTTCAGGAACTCCTCGGCGGCCTTCGCGCGGATCGGGGTCGGCGCGGCCGATCCGATGCCGGTGCGGACCGTACGGGTCTCGGGGTGCAGGGCCAGACCGAACGCGCAGACCGCGATGACCATCGCGTTGCGGGAGCCGACCTTGGAGTACTGCTGGGGGCCATCCGCCTTCTTGACGTGGATGGTCTTGATGAGCTCGTCGGCGGCGAGCGCGTTGCGCTTGACGCCGGTGTAGAACTCGTCGATCGGGATCAGGCGAGAGCCGCGTACGGACTCCACCTCGACCTCGGCGCCCGCCGCGAGGAGCGCGGGGTGGGAGTCACCGGCCGGCGAGGCGCAACCGAGGTTGCCGCCGACGCCGCCGCGGTTACGGATCTGCGGGGACGCGACCGTGTGCGAGGCGAGTGCGAGACCCGGAAGCTCCGTCCGGAGGTTCTCCATGATCTGCGTGTACGGGACGGAGGCGCCCAGACGGACAACGTCCTCGCCGACCTCCCACTCCCGCAGCAGACCGATGCGGTTCAGGTCCAGAAGGTACTCCGGCCGACGGTGGTCGAAGTTGATCTCGACCATCACGTCGGTGCCACCCGCAATCGGCACAGCTGTGGGGAACTCGGCCTTAGCGGCGAGCGCCTCCTCCCAGCTGGCGGGGCGAAGGAAGTCCATGAGCGGCTCTCTTCTTCTTCATCGTGTCGTTCACTTCAAGCCAGGAGGCCTAAGGGCCCTCGACTGGTCGTTCACGTGCTGTTAACGCGGTGTGGACTCAGTACACAAGCCGCGCGTCCCCCGGGTGCAGTCACCGAAACCATGAAGGAGTTGGCTGACGGCCTCCCTCGTCTTGTAGATTCGTATGAAAGGCAGGATGCAACGACCTGCCCGATTTCCAACGGCAACAATCGAGACAGATCGGCGGCGACATCATGCGGCTGCGCGCACTGCTGGAAACCGAGGCGCTGGGGCTGCGGCTGCTGGGCGGCGAGGACGAACTCGACCGGACGGTCCGCGGGGTCATGACGACCGACCTGCGTGATCCCAGCCGATACCTCACCGGGGGTGAACTCGTCCTCACCGGCCTGGCATGGAGGCGAAATTCAGCCGACTCCGAGCCGTTCGTACGAATCCTCGCGAGCGCCGGTGTCGCGGGCCTCGCGGCGGGCGAGGCGGAGCTGGGAGACATCCCGGACGATCTGGTCTCGGCCTGTGTTCGCAACCGGCTGCCGCTGTTCGCCGTGAACGAGGACGTTGCATTCGCCACGATCACCGAGTACGTCGTACGGCAGGTTTCGGGCGAGCGCGCGGGAGACCTCGCGGCCGTCGTGGACCGCCACCGCCGCCTGATGACCTCGGGTCCGGCCGGCGGCGGCCCCGATGTGGTGCTGGATCTGCTCACCACCGACCTCGACCTCCGGGCCTGGGTGCTGTCCCCCACCGGCCGGCAGATCGCCGGGGCGGGAGAGCCGCTGGCGCCGGGCGTGTGCGCGGCGCTGGCGGGCGAGCACCTTGCGGCGGTCCGGACGGGCCGCAGGGGGCCGCACCGGATCTCCATTCAGGGTATTACCTACTCGCTCTTCCCGATCAGGGGACACGGGCGCGGCGCGGCCGGTCCGGCCGCCCGGGACGTGCGCGAGACCGTGCTGTCGGACTGGCTGCTGGCCGTCGAGGCGGACGCGGGCGACTGGCCCGCCGAGCGCCTGGACCTGCTCCAGGGCGTCACCCAGCTGATCGCCGTGGAGCGGGACCGGCGCGACGCGGCCCGTACGGTGCGCCGCCGCCTGGCACAAGAAGTCCTGGAACTGGTCCAGACGGGTGCCCCGCCCGCCGAGATCGCCGCCCGCCTGCGCGTGGCGGCCCCCGTGCTGCTGCCCGGGCTGGGCGCCGCGCCGCACTGGCAGGTCGTCGTGGCCCGGGTCGACTGGGACAACGGGGACATCCCCGGCGGCCCGGTGGCCCAGTCCCTGCTGGAGGAGATCCTCGTCGACCCGTCGGTCTCGGGGCCGGAGCCCTCGGACCGGATCGCCGTCGCCCATGCGGGTGACGAGGCCATCGCCCTCGTACCGCTCCCCTCGCTGTCCGGGGACGCCGGGGAGGACAAGGGCCCGGACTCGGCCCTGCACGCCGACGAGCTGCTCGCGGCCGTACGGGAGCCCCTGGCGGCCGGTCTGGCCGACGACGGCCGGCTCACGCTGGGCGTCAGCGCGGCCGTGCACTCCGCCGAGGGGCTGCGCGGTGCGCTGGAGGAGGCCCGGCACGCCCGCCGGGTCGCCGCGGCCCGGCCGGGCCGGGTCTGCGCGGCCGGCCACCACGAGCTGGCCTCGCACGTGCTGCTGCTGCCGTTCGTGCCGGACGACGTGCGGCGCGCCTTCACGGCCCGGCTGCTGGACCCGCTGCGGGACTACGACCGGCGCCACCGCGCGGAGCTCATCCCGACGCTGGAGGCCTTCCTGGACTGCGACGGTTCGTGGACCCGCTGCGCGACGCGGCTGCACCTGCACGTCAACACGCTGCGCTACCGGGTCGGACGAATCGAGCAGTTGACGGGGCGGGACCTGTCCCGGCTGGAGGACAAGCTCGACTTCTTCCTCGCACTGCGGATGAGCTGAGCAGATCCGCCCCGCGGCCGGACGGTCCCGGCCGCGGGGCGGCTGATGATCCGTCCGGACTTTGTGAAAGAGTTCACCCGACCCCTTGGCCGATGCCGCCGATCCGTGCTCTCATTTCGCCCCAGGGCTCAACGATGTGCTGCTTGGTTGCTTTGGGGAGGGCAATGTGGCGGATACCGCCATGTCGGGTGCCGGAACAACCGGGGGAGACGACCCCCTCCAGCGGGCGATATGGCGGCTGCGCTCGCGCGGCTGTTGGACCGACGCGGCGGCTCTGCTGGTGCCACACGCCGGCCAGTCCGTCCATGCGGGGGCTGCCGTCCAGCGGACCGCGCTGCTGGTCGAGCGGTGCCTGTTCACGGGGCAGGGCTGGGCCGAGGCCGAGGACGCGCTGCGGACCGCCGAGGCGGTGGCGCAGGACGACGACGACCGGGGCGCGGCCGCCTGCGAACGGGGCCACCTGGCGTACGCCGCCACCGTGCTGGGCGTGCGCGACCGGGCCGACGAGGCCCGCTCCGCGCTGGGCCGGGCGGCGGCGCTGCTGTCCCCGGAGTCCCGGACCCGCCCGCTGCTCGATTTCCGCCGGGGCCTGGTCGCCGAGCACCTGGCGGACGCCCCGCAGTCGGCCCGGCCGGCGTACCGCCGGGCGCACGAGGGGGCGGAGGCCCACGGGGACATCCTTCTGCTGTCCTTCACCTGGCGGCACCTGGCGGCGCTGGCGCTGCGGGACGGCGAGGTGGCCGAGGCCCGCAAGGGCTTCGTGGAATCCCTGCGCATCCGGGAGGACCTGGGCTTCCTGATCGGCACGGCCCCGGCGCTGGCCGCCCTGGCCGAGGCCGAGCCGGAACCGGAGGCCACCCGCCTGCGCGCGGAGGCCCGCCGGCTCTTCCATCTCCTGGGCGGCATCCCCACGTGGCTGGCGGACCAACTCCACCCGGCCCCCTCGCCTGCCCCTTCGCCTGCGGCGTAGCCCCCCATCACCTGCGCGGGCGAGACCGCTCGACCCCTGGGGCTCCGCCCCAGACCCCGCGCCTCAAACGCCGGCGAGGCTGGATCTTCCAGCCCCTGCCGGCGTCTATTTCAGCCTCGCCGGCGTTCGGGGCGGAGCCCCGGTCTTTCCCTCGCCGGCGGCGGGGGCGGGGCTCAGGCTGACGAGCCCGCGAAGTGTTCCCGTACGAGGGACTCCACCGCCGACAGATCGCCGGCGATCAACGCCTCCAGCAGCGCCGAGTGCTCCGCCGCATCCGCGACGAGATCGGCCCGCCGAACCCGCGGAGCGCCCGGCAGGGGCCACTGCGACCGGCGGTGGAGCTCCGCGGCCACCCGCACCAGCTGGGCGTTGCCCGCCAGCGCCAGCACCTCGCCGTGGAAGGCCCGGTCCGCCTCCGCGTAGCCCGGCAGGTCGCCGGCCGCCGCGGCCTCCGCGGTGGCGGCCGCCGCCGGGCGCAGGGCCTCCCACGTGTCCGTCGGCACCGTCCGCGCCAGCCGCAGCATCACGGGGACCTCCAGCAGCGCCCGTACCTCCGCCAGCTCGGCCAGCTCGCCCGGGGTCCGCGACAGGACCCGGAACCCCCGGTTCGGCATGCATTCCACGGCCCCCTCCAGGGCCAGCTGCTGCATCGCCTCGCGCACGGGGGTCGCCGAGACCCCGAAGCGCTCCCCCAGGGCCGGGCCCGAGTAGATCTCCCCGGGCGCCAGCTCGCCGTCGACCAGCGCCGCGCGCAGGGCGTCGAGGATCTGCCCGCGCACCGAATGGCGCAACACCTTCCCCGCGGTTTTCTGCTCCGGAATCAGCGGCACGGTCCTCCTCCCAGGTCTCGACCGGTCCTGAGAATATGCGACCCGCCACCGGGCGATACGATCCGGCCACGATTGGGTAAGGTAAGGCTAACCTGTTAACGATCGTGTGATTCGGTGGTCCGTCATGACCGTCATGGCCGTCAGCGCCTCCCCACCCGCCCCGGCCGGCTCCCCGGTGGCGGATGCGTACGCGCGCCTCGCCGAGGTCTTCGGCGGACTGCGCGTCATCGAGCGAACCGCGCACGAACCCGCCCCTCGCGGTGTGGGATGGGTCGGCGCGGACGAGCTCGCGGCGGGCGGGCCGGCCCTTGACGCCTTCCTCGCCTGGGACGACGCCCAGGTCCGAGAGGACTACGGCCACCAGGCCCGCCCCGATGTGATCGCGAGCTTCGGGCTGCACCGCTACGCGTGGCCCGCCTGCCTGCTGATCACCCTCCCCTGGTTCCTGCACCGGCGGGTCCCCCGGCTCCCGGTCGCCGACGTGGCCTTCCACCGGACCCTCGGCCGGATGGCCGTGCGCGTCGCCTCCTTCGCCTGCCTGCCGGACGACCCGGAGGCCGCTCTCCCCGGGGCCCGGGTCGTGCCCGACGAGGAGGCACTGCGCGGCGAGGTGCGGGCCGCGGTGGCCCAGCACCTCGCGCCCGTGCTGGAAGGTTTCGGCCCGCGCATGCGGCGCGGCCCCCGCGCCCTGTGGGGCATGGCGACCGACGAGGTCGTCGAGAGCCTCTGGTACATCGGCAACCTGCTCGGCGAGGAGCACCGGGCCACGGCCGAACTGGAGGCGCTCCTGCCGGGCTCGACCGCCCCGTACACCGGGAGCGCGGGCTTCCGTACGCTCCAGGGCCCCGACGGCCGCGAGCTGCCCACCCGGGACCGGGCCAGCTGCTGCCTCTTCTACACGGTCCGGCCGCAGGACACCTGCGTCACCTGCCCCCGGACCTGCGACGCGGACCGCGTCGCCCGGCTCACGGCGGCCCCCGCCGACTGAACCCACCCTCAAGGGTGACCGCAATCGAACACAACTCGGCTCGTACGGGCGCCAGTTCGAGCCACAACACCCTATCCGGCGGGCCCCGGCCCCCGATGGCGTCCACTTGCCCCGAAACCCGCGTGCGCGGCACACCGGCTACGCCACTATGGCGCCCGGAAAGCCGCACGGCCGCAGACGCGAGGCAAGGGAAATCCGCATGAGACTGACCGACATATCGCTGGACTGGCTGCTGCCCGGCAGCCTGCTGATCCTGGGCGTACTTGCGGCAGTTGCGGTATTGGCCCGTGGCAAGCGCGAAAGCGAGAAGGCCGCGGCCGACGACAGCTGGGAGCGCAGCGAGGAGCGGCGACGGCGCAAGGAAGCCGTCTACGGGACCGCCTCGTACGTCCTGCTCTTCTGCTGCGCGGCGGTCGCCGCCGCGCTCTCCTTCCACGGACTGGTCGGCTTCGGCCGGCAGAACCTCAACCTCTCCGGAGGCTGGGAGTACCTGGTCCCCTTCGGCCTCGACGGCGCCGCCATGTTCTGCTCGGTGCTCGCCGTCCGCGAGGCCAGCCACGGCGACGCGGCCCTCGGCTCGCGCATGCTGGTCTGGCTGTTCGCGGGCGCGGCCGCCTGGTTCAACTGGGTGCACGCCCCGCGCGGCATGGGCCACGACGGAGCCCCGCAGTTCTTCGCCGGGATGTCGCTCTCGGCGGCCGTCCTCTTCGACCGCGCCCTCAAGCAGACCCGCCGGGCGGCGCTGCGCGAACAGGGCCTGATTCCGCGGCCGTTGCCGCAGATCCGGATGGTCCGCTGGCTGCGGGCCCCCCGGGAGACCTTCGGCGCGTGGTCGCTCATGCTGCTGGAGGGGGTGCGCACCCTCGACGAGGCCGTGGACGAGGTGCGCGAGGACAAGAAGGAAAGGGAGCAGGACCGGCACCGCAGGCGCGATCAGAACCGGCTGGACCGGGCGCGCATCAAGGCGCTGGGCCGGCAGAACCGGGCGTTCGGGCGAACCCGCGGCCGCCAGGTCGAGCTCCCGGAGCTGACGCAGGGAGCGGGCTCCGCGCCGGTCGGCGCGGAGCCGGCCATACCGGAACCGGAGCAACTGCCCTGGCGCCGCCGGCCCTCCCTGCAGGCCGTGAACCGTACCGAATCCACTGACGTGACCGGCACCCGGACGGTGGACCTCACCGCCGAGGACGACACCCAGACCATTCCCCGTCTGGACTCGCTGGAGCGCAAACTGAAGGAAATGGAGCAGCAGTTCGGCTGACCGTTCCTGACCCGGGGAGACCCCGCAGGGCCCGCCTGTTCAGGCGGGCCCTGCGCCGTACTGCCCGTCGCAGTGTCCCTCCAGCTCGAACCACACCACCTTGCCGCTGCCCAGGGCCAGCGCGTCCACGCCCCAGTCGTCGGCGAGCGCCTGTACCAGGACCAGGCCCCTGCCGTGCGTACCGTCGTCGGCGGTCGGTACGTACGGCCGGGGCCGGCGTGCGGCGTAGTCCCGGACCTCCACCCGTAACCGCGTGGCGGCGAGACTCGCGGAAATCTCCGCGCCCCGGTCGGTGTGGACGAGGGCGTTGGTGACGAGCTCGGTGATCAGCAACTCGGCCACCTCGGCGGCCTCGGCCCGGCACCGGTGCCGCATCAACTCCCTCAGCGCCCTGCGTACTTCACCCACGGCCTTCAGGTCCGCGCGGCGCACGCTCCGAGTGATCCGCAGCGTGTCCACCGCGCCCCCGTCCTCACCGGCTGACGGTTCGCGCGGCTCCGGCCGCCCTCTCCTCCACAGCTTCCCGTTCTTCGCCCCCACCCGCACGGCGATGTCCCTCCCCCGCGTCCATGACTCTCGAACTGGTCTACGGGATGCATGCCCCCCGGGCCGATCCGCACTCCTGCGGGCTTAGGGGCGGGGCACGTTGCGGAGGTTGGATCGAGCCATCTGGATCATCCGGCCCACCCCGCCGTCGAGCACGATCTTGCTGGCCGATAGTGCGAAACCGGTCACCATTTCGGCGCTGATCCTCGGTGGAATCGACAGGGCGTTGGGGTCCGTCACCACGTCCACCAGGGCGGGTCCCTTGTGCCGGAAAGCGTCCTTCAAAGCCCCCGTGAGCTGCTTGGGCTTCTCCACGCGGACCCCGTACGCGCCCGCCGCGCGGGCGATCGCGGAGAAATCGGGATTCGTGTTCGTCGTGCCGTAGGAGGGCAGGCCGGAAACCAGCATCTCCAACTCGACCATTCCGAGGGATGAGTTGTTGAAGAGGACCACTTTGACGGGCAGGTCGTACTGCACCAGGGTGAGGAAATCTCCCATCAGCATCGAGAAACCGCCGTCGCCCGACATCGACACCACTTGACGGTTCCGGTCGGTGAACTGTGCGCCGATGGCCTGCGGGAGGGCGTTGGCCATGGAGCCGTGGCTGAAGGAGCCGATGATGCGCCGTTTGCCGTTCGGGGAAAGATAGCGCGCCGCCCACACATTGCACATGCCGGTGTCGACAGTGAACACGGCGTCTTCGTCGGCCAGTTCGTCGAGAACGGCCGCCGCGTACTCGGGATGGATCGGCGTGTGCTTCTCGACCTTGCGCGTGTAGGCCTTCACCACCCCTTCCAGGGAATCGGCGTGCTTCTTCAGCATCCGGTCCAGGAAGCGCCGGTCCGTCTTGGCCCGCACCCGCGTGTTCAGGGCGCGCAGGGTCTCCCGTACGTCCCCCCAAACGCCGAGGTCCAACTGGGAGCGCCGGCCCAGGTGTTCGGGGCGGATGTCCACCTGCACGATCTTCACGTCGTCGGGGAGGAAGGCGTTGTACGGGAAGTCCGTGCCGAGCAGGATCAGCAGATCGCACTCGTGGGTGGCCTCGTAGGCGGCGCCGTAGCCGAGCAGCCCGCTCATGCCGACGTCGTACGGGTTGTCGTACTGGATCCACTCCTTGCCGCGCAGGGCGTGCCCGATGGGTGCCTGGACCCGGCCGGCGAACTCCATCACCTCGGCGTGCGCCCCGGCCGTGCCGCTGCCGCAGAAGAGGGTGACCTTGTCCGCCTCGTCGACGAGGCGGACCAGCTTCTCGATCTCGCCGTCGCCGGGCCGCACGGACGGGCGGGCGGTGACGAGCGCGTGCTCCACCGCCTTCTCCGGAGCGGGCAGGGCCGCGATGTCCCCGGGCAGCGCGACCACGCTCACCCCGCCGCGGCCGACGGCGTGCTGTACGGCCGTCTGGAGCAGCCGGGGCATCTGCCGGGGGTTGGAGATCAGCTCGCTGTAGTGGCTGCACTCACGGAAGAGCTGGTCGGGATGCGTCTCCTGGAAGTACCCGAGGCCGATCTCGCTGGAGGGGATGTGCGAGGCCAGCGCGAGGACCGGCGCCATCGAGCGCTGGGCGTCGTACAGGCCGTTGATCAGGTGCAGGTTCCCCGGGCCGCAGGAGCCCGCGCAGGCGGCGAGGCGGCCGGTGATCTGCGCCTCGGCGCCGGCCGCGAAGGCGGCGGTCTCCTCGTGCCGGACCTGGATCCAGTCGATGCCGTCCGTCCGGCGGATCGCGTCCACCACCGGGTTGAGGCTGTCGCCGACGACTCCGTACATCCGTCGCACGCCCGCGCGCACGAGGATGTCGACGAACTGCTCCGCCACGTTCTGCTTCGCCATGCCTCCCATCCAGCCACGGGTACGCCGGTTACGCCTCCCAGACCGCGGCGGCCGTGCGGTCGTCGGCGTACCCCTTGAGGCGGAGCTGGGTATCGGCGAGGAAGGCAGCCAGGCCGGGCGGTTCCGCTTCGGCCCAGCGGGCGGCGAGCTCCGCCGGCAGGACGGCCTCCTCCCGCATCGGCTCCGCGAGGCCCCCGGAGCACAGGAGCAGGGTGTCCCCGGGCCGCGCCACGGACGCGCGGAACCTGAACCCGCCCTCGGCTTCCCCGTCCGGCGCCGTGGCCCCGGACGACCCGCTCGGCCCGGCGGGCTCCAGGTCCTGCCATTGGCCCGACCGGAGCCGGAACAGCCCGCCGGCGCCGGCGCCGAAGCACACCCGGGTGCGGCACTGCGGGTCCACCGGGAGCAGCAGGCCGCGCAGCCCCGCGGTGTACGCCGCCTCCGCGAGCCCGAGCTCGGCGGCGCGGGCCCGCAGCCGCCCGTAGCCCCGGTCGGTGAGCCGCTGGAGGCCCGAGCGCAGGGCGTCGCGGCGCCCGGCCCGGATGTCCTCGGCCAGTCGGCCCTGGCTCCGCCCGACGGCCGCCGCGACCGTGCGGCACAGCTCGGCGGCGGCCTCCGCGGCCCCGGGCGCGGCCCGGTCCCCGCCGGCGAGGGCCACCAGGACCAGGGCGTCGTCACCGCTGCCGAAGCGGGCGGTGAGCAGGAAGTCCCGGCGGGCCTCGCCGCGGTAGCGGGCGGAGTCCCCGCGCAGGGAGGCGGCCCGCACGGTGTAGGTGCCGTAGCGGGCCCCCTCCAGGACGGTGTCGGGGGTCAGGCCGTCCAGGGCTGCCGGATCGGCGGGGGGCAGCGCGCCCGGTTCGGCGGCGTACGTGGGGGCCCGGTCGCCGAGGTGACGCACCTCGGGCCGCCGCTCCGCCGCCGCGGGCTCCGCCGGTACGGGCTGCGGTACGGGTCCGGGCCTCGCCGACTCCTCGGCCAGGGCGTCCTCGGCCAAGGCATCCTCGGCCAGGGCGTTCGCGGTCAGGGCGTCCTCGCGCGGCTCCTGCCAGCGCCAGGCCGGCAGCCCGGACGGCTGCGCGGGCGGTTGGGCGGGTGGCTGCGCGGGCGGCACGTCCACGTCCCCGAGCGCGTACCCGGTGGGGCCGCCGGCCCGCGGATCCCGCGGCGCGGCGTCCGGCTCCGGGATCTCCGGGGCCGGGCGCGGGCCCGGCACCAGCCCGTGCACCGGGCCCGGCGGGGCCGGGTACGGCGGCGGCGCGGGCTCGTCCCGGCCCGCGGCCGGTACCGGCGGCCGGGCCGGCAGCCCGGATTGCGCGTCCGGCGCCGGGCGCGGGCCCGGCAGCGGGGCCTGCCCGGGCTCCGCCGTGGCGGCGAACTCCTCCGGCAGGGCCGGGTGGGCGGGCAGGCCCCGCTCCGGGGCGGGCGGGCTCTGGCCCGCGGGCGCGGTCTGGCCCGGGGGCGGGGCGTGGCCCGGGGGCGGGGCCTGGCGCGGCTCCGGCGGGGCGGGCGGGGCGGGCGGTTCCGCCGTCAGTCCCGCCGCCGAGCGGAACCGGTTGTCCAGGGTGTCCCCCGGGTCCGGTCCCGGCCCCGCGTCCGGATCCTCGTAGAGCTTCTGCCACCAGTCGTCCGCGCCCCGCTGACTCATGACCTCATTCTCGGCCCCCCGCGCGGGCGGAAAACGCGGAATGCACGAAAAGGGTCCACCGGGCCGCCGCCCGGTGGACCCCTTCCGCTTTACCCGTACGGACTAGCGGACGTCGTACGCCCGCGCGACCGTCTGGGTGACCGTGGCGCCGTTCGCGTCGGTCAGTTCGACCTTCAGCGACACCGGCTTGCCGGAGGCCCCGGCGTGGTCCACGACCGCGGTCCACGTGCCGCCGCGCTCACCGACCTTCGCCTGGGTCCAGTTCTCGCCGTCGTAGGAGTACGACAGCCTGGCCGACTTGAGGGCCCCGGGCGCGTAGCCCGCGTGCCCGGTGACGCTCAGCCCGATGCTCTGGCCGTTCGCCGCCGCGACCGTCTTCATGCCGTCGAGCGGGGCCTCGTACCTCGGGAAGAGGATCGCCAAGCCCTGAGAGTACGCCGACGCGTCGAGCTTCGAGGTGAAGCCCCAGGTCGTCCGGACCGAGGTGGACCGTTGCCACAGGCGCGCCGGCGGGCCGATCTTCTCGATGTTCTGGGTCAGTTCGTACCGGCCCGGCTCCGCCGGGACCTCGAAGACCCCGAACGGGTACCAGCTGTCGCCGATGACCTCGCCGTCGCGCGCGAGCTGGAGGCTGCCGATGTCACCGAAGGAGCCGGCCTGCGCGTAGTGGCCGCTGTCTCCCCACATCGCGGAGGCGAAACCGATCAGGTTGCCCTGGCGTTCGGCGACCAGGACCTCCTTGCCCGTCCTGTCCCGCGGCGCGACCGGGCCGGTCACCCCGTCGTACCAACGGGCCTTCGTCTTGTGGCCCTTGGTGTAGGTGCGCTGCTCGCCCGTCATGAACTCGCCCCACGGGAAGCTGCTGGAGAGCAGCTGGTCCCAGGCCGTGTCGCCGGCGGAGTAGAACTCGGTCCGCTTGCCCGGGGCCGCGACGGTCTCGATCCCGCCGAAGTACACCGCGGCGCCGATCGGCCGGTAGGCGCCGGCCAGGTCGATGAAGTCGGCTGCCACGCCCATGGAGTTGTAGGTGGACTCCACCTGGCCGAGGTCGCGGTCGCGCACCCGGTAGGTCTTGGCGCCCCGGACCTCTCCGGTCTCCGGGAGGGCGAGGCTGTAGACGTACGGGCTCTTCGCGGTGGCCTTCCACCCCAGGGTGACCTTGCCCGCCGCCAGCCGCTCCAGCAGCGCCTTGGCCTCGGCGGACTCGATGGTCATCACGGGCAGCGCGCCGCCCGCGTAGCCGGTGAAGGCGACCCAGCGGCCGGGAGCCTCGCGGTGGGCGAGCACGGCCTTGGCGCCGGCCGCCTTCGCGTTCTGCGCGATCTCGTACAGCGCTCCGTCGACCGCCTTGACCAGGACGACCGCATCCTTGGCCCCGGCCGCGGCGAGCTCCTGCGGCGTACCGGTGCCCGCGTCGACCAGCGGCGCGCTGCCCGCTCCGTCGAGGTTGTCACTGCCGGTGGAGGCGGTGATCGGGTGCAGGAGCGGACCGCCGTCGGCCTTCAGCTCGGAGACCAGCGGCGCGGCCGCCCGCCAGTAGCTGCCGAACTCGAAGTCGCCGTCCTTGGCGCGGCCTTCGACCGAGGCGTAGAAGCCGCGGATGGTCCGGCCGCCCATGGCGGTGCCGGCGTGCAGCCAGGCGTCGTCCCAACTGCGGGCGAATCCGACGGTGGTGTTGCGGGACTCGACCGGCTTGTCGGCCTCGATGCTCAGGCGCCCGGCCTTGCGGGCGTCGAGCACGATGGTCGTGTCCTTCTTCACCTCGACCTGGGGGCGGCCGAGGTAGGTGAGAGAGTCGATCAGCTCTGCGCCCTCGCCCGCGTCGGGGGTGCCGACGAAGGCGGAGAGGAAGTACGCGCCCGGGCGGACCCGGTAGACCTGGTCGACGGAGCCCTCGTTGAAGCGGCGCTCGCCGGTGGCGTCGTCGGTGCCGATGACGTCCAGGGAGGACGGTCCGGCGGCCGGCTTGCCCGCGCGGTCGACGAGCTTGACGCGCAGGGTCACCGTCTCGGGCTCCACGTAGAGCGAGAAGGGCGTGGAGACGCGTACGCCGTCGGCCGTGGCGACGACGCGGCCGGTGACGTCCCCGTACTGGGAGCGCTCCAGCTTCGCCGCCGGGTCGAGGGCGAGCGGCACCTTCACGGTGGCGCCGGCCGGGACGGTCACCGTGCGCCGGTCGAGGCGGGCGACCTGGCCGCGGACGGCCGAGCCGTCGTTGCCGGTGACCCTCTCGACGGCGAGGTGCAGCGTGACGGGGCTCTTGCCGAGGTTGGTGTACGGGACCTCGACGCCGGTGCGGTCCCTGCGGTCCTGCGGCCAGTTGTACGTGCCGCCCTGGACGGCGGGCGCGCCGGTGACCGTGGTGTCGATGGCGGCCTTCACGTCGAGGCGGCCGCCACCGGTCTCCCGTACGTCCCCGGGGACGCCCGTGTCCGCCGAGCCGACGAGGGCGGCCTTGATCTGCTGTGAGGTCCAGTCGGGGTGGCGCTGCTTGACGACGGCGGCGGCGCCCGCGACGTGCGGGGTGGCCATCGAGGTGCCGGACATGGACTGGTAGGCGTACACCCCGCGGCCGCCCATGGCGGCGGCGGAGATCCCGACGCCGGGGGCGGCGATCTCGGGCTTGAGGGTGTGCCGGAGGCCGGCCGGACCGCGACTGGAGAACGGGGCCGTGGTGTCGTCGCGGTCGACGGCGCCGACGGTCAGCACGCTCGCCGCGCAACCGGGCGAGGAGACCGTGTTGTTGCCGGGGCCGGAGTTGCCGGCGGCGATCACGAAGAGCGGTCCCTGCTGGGAGAGCTTCTCGGCCGCGGCGGCGAGCGGGTCGTCACAGGCGGTCTGGGAGGGGTCGCCGAGGCTCATGGAGACCACGTCGGCCTTGGACTCGACGGCCCATTCCATGCCGGCGATGATCCACGAGTCGAGGCCGTAGCCGTAGTCATTGAGGACCTTGCCGCTGAGCAGTTCGGCGCCGGGGGCCACACCCTTCTTGGCGCCGCCGCTCTCGGCTCCGGAGCCGCCGACGGTGGAGATGGTGTGGGTGCCGTGGCCCTGCCGGTCCGCGTCGGTGTCGGAGTCGGTGAAGTTCTTCGACGCGGTGACCCGGCCCTTGAGGTCGGGGTGCTCCAGGTCGGTGCCGGTGTCGAGGACGGCGACCTTGGTGCCCTTGCCGTCGTACCCGGCGGCCCATGCGGCGGTGGCGGCGACCTGCTGCGTGGAACGCTCCAGGTTCGCCCGGACCTTGCCGTCGAGCCACAGCTTCTTCAGGCCGCCCGCGGCACGGGAGCGGCCGTCGGCGGTGACGTCGGCCCAGAAGGCGGCGGCCTGCGCCTTGTCGGCGGCGAGCGCGACGGCGCCGATGGAGCCGAGGACGAGGGACCGGTCGGCGCCGCGGGGCGCCGGCGGTGCGCCCCGCGCCACGTTCACGGAGCCGTCGTACACCGCGATGAGCGGGAGCTTCGCGGTGTGCGCGTCGTCGTAGCCCTGCCGGACGAGACCGGTGACGTTGAAGAGCTCGTGGTCGACCTTGCCCCCGGCGAGGGCCTTGACCGCGCCCTCGGGGTAGACGTACAGGTCCTTGCCGGACTGCCGGGTCTGCACGAGCGGCTGCGAACCGTCCTCGCGCGGCATGGCGGTGGCGGCACTGCGGCCGGACGCGTCGGTGGAGACCAGGATCCGGTCACCGGTGACGAGGGTCACGGTGACGGGGGCCGTGGACCGCTGTCCGGCCGCCTCGCTCCCGACGAGTGGTCTCTCTCCCGCTCCGGGCGCTCCGTCGCTCGGCTGTGCCGTGGACGGGCCGACGGCGGTGACGGCCAGGACGGCCGCGGTGGCCGCCCCCCATGCCGTACGCGATATCGGGCGCATCGCTCTCCCCAGGTGAATTCCGGTCCAACTACGGCATTGCGCGGCAAAGCTGCCGCGCAAATGGCTTCTGGCCGGCGGATGTTGGTGCTGCGGTGGCATGACCTTTACAGAGGGGCGGGGGGTGCGGCGATGATGTCCGCGGCGGGTTTGCGCCGTGGCCGCTTCCCGCCAGGCGCTGTGTCGAGAGGTGGGGTGGGCGGGTTGCTGGGTGCCATAGGCCTGGACGAGGGCCAGGAGTCGGCCTACCGCGTGCTGGTGGCGCTGGGGGCGGCGGAAGTACCCGACCTCGCGCACCGGCTGAACCTGCCGGTGCCGCAGACCGAACGGGCGGTGCGCCACCTGGAGCGCCGCGGGCTGGCGGCTCAGTCCTCGGCCCGCCCGGGCCGCTGGGTGGCGGCCCCGCCGGGAGTCGCCCTCGGCGCCCTGCTCACGCAGCAGCGGCACGAGCTGGAGCAGGCGGAGCTGGCGGCGGCGCTGCTGGCGGAGGAGTACCGGGCGGAGGCGGCCGAGCCGCCGGTGCACGACCTCGTGGAGGTGGTGCAGGGCGCGAGCGCGGTGGCGCACCGCTTCCACCAGCTCCAGCTCGGCGCGGAGAAGGAAGTGTGCGCGCTGGTCACCGGCCGGCCGCAGGTGGTGACGGGAACGGACAACGAGGCCGAGGACCGGGCCTCCGTACGCGGTGTCGACTACCGGGTGGTGATCGAGCGGGAGGTGCTGACCCTGCCGAGCGGGATCAGGGAGGCGTCCTCCGCGCTGGCCCGGGGCGAGCAGGTCCGGGTGACGGCGCAGGTCCCGACGAAGCTGGTGATCGCGGACCGCACCCTCGCGATGGTCCCGCTGACGGCGCGCGGCGCGGAGCCGGCGGCGCTGGTGGTGCACGCGTCGGGACTGCTGGAATCACTGACGGGCCTGTTCGAGGCGGTGTGGCGGGAGTCCCTGCCGCTGCGGCTGGGCGCGGCCGGCTCGGCGGAGGAGTCCGACGGCTGCCCGGACGCCACGGACCTGGAGATCCTGTCCCTGCTCCTGGCGGGCATGACGGACGCAAGCGTGGCGAAGCACCTGGAGCTGGGCCTGCGGACGGTGCAGCGGCGGGTCAAGGGCCTGATGGAACTGTCCGGGGTCACCACCCGGCTCCAGCTGGGCTGGCACGCGTACGAACGGGGCTGGGTGGCCCGATAGCCCCTGGTCGGTCACGCTGAGCAGATGGATCTGCCTCAGCTGCTCCTGGTGGGGCTGGTGATGCTGCTCGGGGTGCTCGGGGTGCTGATCCCGGGCGTGCCGGGCACCTGGCTGGTGTGGGCGGGGCTGATGTGGTGGGCGCTGCACGAGCGGTCGGCGCTGGCGTGGTCCCTGCTGGTCGCGGCGACGGCCCTGCTGCTGGTGGTCCAGGTGGTGAAGTGGCAGCTTCCGCCCCGGCGGCTGCGGGGGCTGGGGATCACCCGCAGGATGGCGGTGTTCGCGGGCGCGGGCGCCGTACTGGGCTTTGTACTGGTCCCCGTGCTGGGCTCGATCCCGGGCTTCGTGGGCGGCATCTACCTCTGCGAACGGCTGCGCCTGGGGACGCACGGCGAGGCCTGGGCGTCGGTACGGGCGGTGATGCGGGCGGTGGGGACGAGCGTGCTGGTGGAGCTGTTCGCGTGCCTGCTGGTGGTGGGCGCGTGGGTGGGCGCGGTGGCGGCGGGTTCCTAGGCCATGGCCTCGGAAGGGGGCCTGGGGCGGGGCCTCGGACAGGGCCTCGGACAGGGCCTAGTCGGCAAGGCCTAGGCCTGAGGCCCGATGCGGGCGGGTGCCGGGGCTGCGAGGCTTTCGGCCATGAGGGACTTCGACGGTTTCAGCGAGGCAGAGCTGGCGTACCTGCGCTCCCAGCACCTGGGCCGCCTGGCCACGGTGGACGCGGCCGGGCAGCCACAGGCGAACGCGGTGGGCTTCTTCCCGCAGGAGGACGGGACGATCCTGGTCGGCGGCATGGCGATGGGCACGTCGAAGAAGTGGCGCAACCTCCAGACGAACCCGCGGCTGGCCCTGGTCGTGGACGACCTGGTGAGCACCCGTCCGTGGCGTGTCCGCGGCATGGAGATCCGCGGCCACGCCACCCTTGAGGTCGGCCCGCACGCCTTGGGTCCCCACTTCAGCCCGGAGGTGATCCGGATCCACCCGGACCGGGTCCACACGTGGGGCGACCTCTGACCCATCCGCTGCGCGGAGCTGCTCCCCACCCCGCCCTTTCTCCGTTTCCCGGGGGTCCCCCCGGACCCCCTACGTGCGCTGCGCGCCCGTGCCCTCAAACGCCGGGCTGGCTGAAATCAGCCCCGCCGGCGTTTGAGGCACGGGGGTCCGGGGGCAGAGCCCCCCGGCCCTAGACGAGTAAGTCCGAAGTCTTCGGGGGCATGAAGCGAGGGTCTCGTTGATCCGTTTGTGACGACAGATCTCGAAACCCTCGCGACAGCACT
>NZ_JBVIFS010000009.1:201305-274707 GCF_055571215.1 Streptomyces sp. NPDC030995 | reverse complement strand
GAGGTGTCGCGGACCATGAACACGAAGTCCGTCAGGGCCGGCGAGTACGCGGCGCCGCCGGCGCACGGGCCCAGCATGACCGAGATCTGCGGGATGACACCCGAGGCCTTGGTGTTGCGCTGGAAGATACCGCCGTAGCCGGCGAGGGCCGAGACGCCCTCCTGGATACGGGCGCCGGCGCCGTCGTTGAGGGAGACCAGCGGAGCACCGGCCGCGATGGCCATGTCCATGATCTTGTGGATCTTCGTGGCGTGGGCCTCGCCCAGGGCGCCGCCGAAGATGCGGAAGTCGTGCGCGTAGACGAAGACCGTACGGCCCTCGACCGTGCCCCAGCCGGTGATCACACCGTCGGTGTACGGCTTCTTGGCCTCCAGGCCGAACCCGGTCGCCCGGTGACGGCGGAGCTGTTCGACCTCCTTGAAGGAACCTTCGTCGAGCAGCAGCGCGATGCGCTCACGGGCGGTCAGCTTGCCCTTGGCGTGCTGGGTCTCGGTCGCGCGGTCACTGGGGCCGCGACGCGCCTGCTCGCGCAGGGAGTGCAGCTCGGCCACGCGCCCGCGGGCGTCCGTCGGCTCGCTCGGGGTCTGGTCCACAACGGTCATGTACCGACCTTACGAAGATCGCGATGAAAAACCTCCGTTCATTCCGCACAGTCTCGGGAGTCTTCCGCTGTGTGGCCCGCACAGTGCGGCTTGGGGATGTGAGGACTCCCCCAGAGGCAACCTTCGTCCTTTGTGGGGCTTCCACAAAACGACCTGACACCCTGCCTAGATGTTGAAATTTGAACGGAATAGGTCTAGCGTCATCCTCGTTGAAGTCGTTGAACATTCAACAGAATCGTCCGGGCGACCGCCCGAACCGTGCAGGACACTACCGAGGAGGAAGCCATGGGTCTCTTCACCCGCCGCAGCCAGACCGCAGCCATCCAGGAGGGCGCCACCGCCGCCGTCGCCACGCTGGAAGTGGACCCGGCCCTCGCCGCCCTCACCGGCGACTACGTCATCGACGCGGCCCACAGCAGCATCGGCTTCACCGTCCGCCACGCCATGGTCACCAACGTCCGCGGCACCTTCGCGGAGCACGAGGGCACCCTGCACCTGGACGGCGCCGACCCGTCCCGCTCCACGGCCGCCATCGACGTCAAGATCCCCTCGGTCAGCACCGGCATCGCCGACCGTGACGCCCACCTGCTGGGCAGCGACTTCTTCGACGCCGAGCTCTTCCCGCTGATGACCTTCCGCTCCACCGAGGCCCGTCAGCTCGGCGGCGACGCGTACCGCGTCACCGGCGAACTGACGATCAAGGACGTCACGCGGCCGCTCGCCATCGACCTGGAGTTCACGGGTTCGGCCAAGGACGTCTACGGCAACGAGCGCGTCGGCTTCGAGGGCTCCGCCGAGATCCTGCGCTCCGACTGGGGCCTGACGTGGAACGCCGCGCTGGAGGCCGGCGGTGTGATGGTCAGCGACAAGGTGAAGCTGACCTTCGACATCTCGGCCATCAAGCAGGCCTGACCGGCCGACCGGGTGGGGGTCCCCCGTGACCCCCGGCCCATGGGGGGAGGTCAGAAGCCTCCCCCGCCGTCGAAGCCGCCGCCACCGTCGAATCCGCCACCGCCGCCGAAGTCCCCGCCGCCGAAGTCGGACGGGTTGAAGTCGGCCCCGGAGACGTCCCCGCCGTCGAAGCCGCTGCCCGGACCCCCGCCGAGGTCCGAGGCGTAGGCGGGGCTGGACATCATCGAACCGAGCATCGTGCCCATGAGCAGACCGGGCAGGATGCCGCCGCCGAAGTAGCCGCCGGCCCAGGGACCGTACGCCGGGCCGGCGTCGTAGTAGGGCCGCGGCCCGTGCTCGGTGTCGACCGTACGGACCGCCGGGTCCAGGCCGTCGCGCAGCCGCACTGCGTCCGCCGTGCAGACGGGTACGGTACGGGCCGCCGCGCCGGCCGGAGCCCAGGTGGCGTCCTCGGTGCTCGGCCCGTGGCGCGGGTCGAAGAAGCAGGGCGCGCGGCGCTCGGGCACCGGCTGCCCCTGCCGGCGCGCGTCCAGGCAGGCCAGGGCGTACCGGCCGTCCTCCAGGGCCTGGGTCACGCCCTTGACCTCCTCGGGGTACTGGACCGAGGCCATGATCTGCTTGGCCTTCTCGTACGCGTCGAGCCCCTGCTCGTAGTCCTTGCGCATGGAGTCGTCGGCGCCGGGCTCGCCCGGGTGGAAGTCGAGCCGGTCGAGCTCCTCGCCGAAGGCCGTGATGTCCTCGTCGACGACCACGCGCAGGCGCTCGATGGCCTCGCGCCGGGCCTCTTCCTTCTTCTTCCGGTTGCGGCGGACCAGCGCGTACGCGCCACCGCCGCCGATCGCGGCGACCGCGCCGAGCGTGATCAGGCCGCCGACGGGAGCCCCGCCGTCCGTTCCGGTGGTGCCCCAGGAAGCGGGGGCGCCGCCCCTGACCTGGGTCAGGGCCTGCTCGACGAAGTTGTTGAGCTGGGTCACCGCGTCGGGCGCCCCCACCTTCACCGCGTCGGTGAGGTTGCGCACGGCGTTCGGCGGCATGACCGCCTGGTCGGCGCGGGCGCTGAAGCCGTCACCGAGCCGGATCGCGTAGAGCCCGGTGATCCCGGTCTCGGCGCGGACGGCGCCGAACACCTTGTCCTGCGGGAACTCGGCGGTGGCGGGCAGCACGGCGACGAACACCGGCTTGCCCGCGTCCTTGATCTTCTTCGCGAGCGCGTCCGCTTCGGCCTTGGGCAGCTGCGCCTCGGCTCTGGGGTCGACGTAGACCGGGCCCTCCTTGAGGGCCTCCGCCACAGCTTCGACTCCGGTCGCGGCCGACGCCTGCGGGGCGCCCACGAGGGCGGCCGCCGACAGGGCCAGCAGCAGACCGGACAGCAACGATCCAAAGCGCACGGATATCAGCCTGGTCCTCATAGCCACGACGCTACCCGAACCGGCACTTTCCTGTGTGAGACGGACATAAGCACGACTCCGCCGCGTACGTGGCCGGAGTCGGCTTCACGGCGTCGGACCTCGCCGGGGCGAGCTACTCGGGCGGTTCCACGCCCGCGTGGAGGAGGCCGTAGGTGTAGGCGTCCTCCAGGGCCTGCCAGGACGCCGCGATCACGTTCGGGGCCACGCCGACCGTGGACCACTCGCGGACGCCGTCCGTCGTCGCGATCAGCACGCGGGTCGTGGACTCGGTGCCGTGCTTGCCCTCCAGGATGCGGACCTTGTAGTCGACCAGCTCGAACTTGGCCAGCTGGGGGTAGAAGCGTTCGAGGGCGACGCGCAGGGCGCGGTCGAGGGCGTTGACGGGGCCGTTGCCCTCGGCCGTCGCGACGATCCGCTCGCCCTTGGCCCACAGCTTGACCGTGGCCTCGTTGGCGTGGGTGCCGTCCGGGCGGTCCTCGACGATCGCGCGCCAGGACTCGATGCGGAAGTACTTGCGGGCTCGGCCCTCGGCCTCCGCGCGCAGCAGCAGTTCGAAGGAGGCGTCGGCCGCCTCGTAGGTGTAGCCCTGGAGCTCGCGCTCCTTGACCCGTTCCACGACCCGGGAGATCAGCGCACGGTCCCCGCCGAGCTCGACGCCGAGCTCCTTGCCCTTGAGCTCGATGGAGGCGCGGCCGGCCATGTCGGAGACCAGCATCCGCATGGTGTTGCCGACCCGCTCGGGGTCGATGTGCTGGTAGAGGTCCGGGTCGACCTTGATGGCCGAGGCGTGCAGGCCCGCCTTGTGCGCGAAGGCGGAGACGCCGACGTACGGCTGGTGCGTGGAGGGGGTGAGGTTCACGACCTCGGCGATCGCGTGCGAGATCCGCGTCATCTCGGCGAGCGCGCCCTCGGGGAGCACCGTGCGCCCGTACTTGATCTCCAGGGCCGCGACGACGGGGAAGAGGTTGGCGTTGCCGACGCGCTCGCCGTAGCCGTTCGCCGTGCACTGGACGTGGGTGGCGCCGGCGTCCACGGCGGCCAGGGTGTTGGCCACGGCGCAGCCGGTGTCGTCCTGGGCGTGGATGCCCAGGCGGGCGCCGGTGTCGGCGAGGACGGTCGCGACGACCGCCGTCACCTGGGCGGGCAGCATGCCGCCGTTGGTGTCGCAGAGGATGACGACGTCGGCGCCAGCCTCGTGGGCCACGCGCACGACGGACTTCGCGTACTCGGCGTTGGCACGGTAGCCGTCGAAGAAGTGCTCGCAGTCGACGAAGACGCGGCGGCCCTGGGCGACCAGGTGGGAGACGGTGTCGCGGACCATCTCCAGGTTCTCGTCCAGGGTGGTGCGCAGGGCGAGCTCGACGTGGCGGTCGTGGGACTTGGCGACCAGCGTGATCACGGGGGCGCCGGATTCCAGCAGGGCCCGCACCTGCGGGTCCTGGGCTGCGGAGCCGCCGGCCCGGCGGGTCGCGCCGAAGGCGACCAGCTGGGCGTTCTTGAAGTCGATCTCCGCACGGGCGCGGGCGAAGAACTCGGTGTCGCGGGGGTTGGCACCCGGCCAGCCGCCCTCGATGAAGCCCACTCCGAAGTCGTCCAGGTGCCGGGCGATCGTCAGCTTGTCTGCGACCGTGAGGTTGATGCCCTCACGCTGGGCGCCGTCGCGCAGGGTGGTGTCGAAGACGTGGAAGCTGTCGTCGAGGACCGCTGCTGCCGCCTCTGGTGTCGTCGTCATGCTGATCTGACTCCTGTCGGATGAGTGGTTTCCGGATGTCCGGGTTCCACTGCCCCCATCATCGCGCGCAGTCCGTTCCCGGCTGGGATGGGCCGGGAAACGAAAAAACCTCTCGCGGGTAGCGAGAGGTCTGCACGCGGGTCCGAGGCACGGTGGCCGCTTCCGCGAAGTTCTTCCACGGTTCAGCGGCCACTGGGGACCGGCGCGCTGCTGGCGATAATCATGAGCTGAGCAGGCACGCTCGCAGTCTGCCACACCGCCCGCCGCGGATGGACAGTGATCTCAGCATGCGGGCAGCGCGGCGGGGCCGGATTCATGTACGGGGGCTGAGCGTCTCCGTGAGGAACTCCCGGACGTGGTCCAGGATGGCCTCCCGGTCCACCGTCGGCAGACCAACGGCCAGCTGGATGCTGAATCCGTCCAGCAGGGCCCGGATACGGGCCGCCACGCGGTCGGGGTCCACCGGCCGGAGCTCCCCGCGCGAGATGCCCTCGGCGAGCAGGGCCACCAGGTCGCGGTGCCAGGCGCCCTCGATGGCCGCCTGCCGGTCGCGTTCCTCGGGGCCGGCGTTCTGGGAGCGGTTCCAGACCTCCAGCCACAGCGTCCAGTGCGGGTCGCGGGCCTGCGTGGGCACGTACAGGTCGACGTACGCCTGCAGGCGCTGGCGCACCGGACCGCGCCGGGACAGCAGGGCCCGGCGCGCGCTGCCGAGCTCCGCCTCGCTCCACTCCAGGGTCTGCAGCAGGAGCTCGTCCTTGCTGCGGAAGTAGTAGAGGAGGTGGCCGCTGCTCATGCCGACCTCGCGGCCCAGCCCGGCCATGGTCAGGCCTTCGAGGCCGCGCTCGGCGATCGTGGCCATGGCGGCGACGAGTACGTCCTCGCGCGGGGGCGCGTTCTTGCGCGCCGCCCGTACCGGTACTCCACCCGCCGTCATGGCCCCACTCCTCGTCCGTCCGCCGCCGGTCAGACCTTCGGCTGTTGCTGGGTGATGCAGTGGATACCGCCACCCCCGGCGAAAATCGTACGTGCGTCAACGAGCGTCACGGTCCGCTCGGGGAACAGTCCGCGGAAGATCTCGGCGGCCTCCTCGTCGCGCGGGTCGTCGAAGGAGCACAGCACCACGCCGCCGTTGCACAGGTAGTGGTTGATGTAGGAGTAGTCCACCCACTCCCCGTCCTCCTCCAGCACGGTCGGCGCCGGGATCTCCACGACCTCCAGCTGCCGCCCCCGGGCGTCGGTGGACGCGCGCAGGATGGCGGCGATGGTCTTGCAGCGCTCGTGGTCCGGGTGGGCCGGGTCGGGCTGGGTGTGCACCATGACGACGCCGGGGCGGGCGAAGGCGGCGACGATGTCGACGTGGCCCTGCGTGCCGTAGGTGCCGTAGTCACCGGCCAGGCCGTACGGCAGCCAGATCGCCTTGGTGGTGCCGAGGTGGGCGTGGATCTCCGCCTCGACCTGCTCGCGGGTCCAGTCGGGGTTGCGGCCCTTGCCCAGCTGCACCGTGTCGGTGAGGAGCACCGTGCCCTCGCCGTCCACGTGGATGGCGCCGCCCTCGTTGACGAGTGCGGTGCTGAACGTGCGGGTGCCGATCACGTCCGAGACGTGCCGGGCGATCTTCGAGTCGTGGTCCCAGCGGGCCCACTCCTGGGCGCCCCAGCCGTTGAAGGTCCAGTCGACGGCCGCGAGCTCGCCGGCGTCGTTGGTGACGAAGGTCGGGCCGATGTCGCGCATCCAGGCGTCGTCGAGCTCCTGCTCGACCAGCTGCACGTCGGCGCCGACGACGGCGCGGGCGCTGTCCGCGTCACCGGGCGAGACGACGAGGGTCACGGGCTCGTACGTGCGCACCGCGCGCGCGACGGCTCCCCAGGCCTCGCGGGCCTCGGCGAGCTCCTGCTCGTTGGTGAAGGTGGGGTTGGGGCTGGGCCAGGCCATCCAGGTGCGCTCGTGGGGCGTCCACTCGGCGGGCATCCGGAATCCGGCGTCCGCGGGCTTGGCGGGCGTGCCGGGCGAGGCGGGCTGCGTGGGAGTCATGGCGGGAAGGTCCTTACGGGCTGTGCTGACTTACAGGAAGTACAGGCGGTTGAGGGAGACCGATTCGGCGGCTTCGGAGCGCAGCGGTTCCCCGTCGAGGGAGACGAGTCCGCTGCGCGCGTCCACATCGACCGCGCCCACCCGGGAGTTGCGGAGCAGGTCCTTGGGGCCGATCCCGCGGGTGCCGCGGACGGCGACGCGGCGTCGGCGGGTCGGCATCTCGTCGCTGCCGAGGGCCGCCGCGGCGGCCGAGACGAAGGCGACGGAGATGTCGGCGGCGGTGGCCCCGTACGAGCCGAACTGCGGGCCGAGCACCAGCGGTTCGCAGGTGTCGGTGGCCGCATTGGGGTCGCCGGTGACCCCGTACGCCGGGAAGCCGGACTTGAGGACCAGCTGCGGCTTGGCGCCGAAGAACTGCGGGCGCCACAGCACGATGTCGGCGAGCTTGCCGACCTCGATGGAGCCGATCTCGTGGGCCAGGCCGTGGGCGATGGCCGGGTTGATGGTCAGCTTGGCCATGTAGCGCAGGACGCGGGCGTTGTCGTCGCCCTCGCCGTCGCCGGCCAGCGGGCCCAGCTCGCCCTTCATCTTGGCGGCCATGGCGAAGGTGCGGCGGATGGTCTCGCCCGCGCGGCCCATGCCCTGGGCGTCGGAGGAGGTGATGCCGATCGCGCCCAGGTCGTGCAGCACGTCCTCGGCGCCCATGGTGCCGGCGCGGATCCGGTCGCGGGCCATGGCGGCGTCGCCCGGCAGGTCCGGCTTGAGGTCGTGGACGGAGACGATCATGCCGTAGTGCTCGGCGACCGCGTCCCGGCCGAAGGGCAGGGTGGGGTTGGTGGACGAGCCGATGACGTTCGGCACGCCCGCCATCTTGAGCACGTTGGGGACGTGCCCGCCGCCGCAGCCCTCGATGTGGAAGGCGTGGATGGTGCGGCCGTCCAGGACGCGCAGGGTGTCCTCGACGGAGAGGCACTCGTTGAGGCCGTCGCTGTGCAGGGCGACCTGTACGTCGTACTCCTCGGCCACCCGCAGCGCGGTGTCCAGGGCGCGGGTGTGCGCGCCCATGTCCTCGTGGACCTTGAAGCCGGACGCGCCGCCCTCGGCCAGGGCCTCGACGAGGGGCGCGGCGTCGGAGGAGGAGCCGCGGGCGAGGAAGCCGATGTTGACGGGCCAGGCGTCGAAAGCGTTGAAGGCGTGCTTCAGCGCCCACGGGGAGTTGACGCCGACGCCCCAGACCGGGCCGAACTCCTGGCCGATGACCGTGGTGACGCCCGCGGCGAGCGAGGCCTCCATGATCCGCGGGGAGAGCAGGTGGACGTGGGTGTCCACGGCGCCGGCGGTGGCGATCAGGCCCTCGCCGGAGACGATGCTCGTGCCTGTTCCGACCACCACGTCGACCCCGTCGAGGGTGTCGGGGTTGCCGGCGCGGCCGATCGCGTGGATCCGGCCCTCGCGGATGCCGATGGAGACCTTGCGGATGCCGAGGACGGCGTCGATGACCAGCACGTTGCTGATCACGACGTCACAGGTATCGCGGACGGCGGCGGCCTTCAGGTGCAGGCCGTCGCGGGCGGTCTTGCCGAAACCGGCGAGGAACTCGTCTCCGGGCTTCTGGGAGTCGGACTCCACCCGGACGGTGAGCCCCGAATCGCCGAGCCGCACCCGGTCCCCGGCGCGGGGGCCGAAGACGGAGGCGTACTCGTGCGGGTCGATGTGCCGGCTGCCGGGAGCGCAGTGCGCGCTGTGGTCGCTGTGGGGGGTCTGGCGGCTCACGCCTGGGTTCCTTCCTGGCCGGTGGTGTCGCCGCCCGGGGCCGGGGCGGCGCCCGGGGCGTCTTCGGCCGCGCCGGAGGCGGCAGGCCCCGGGTCCGCGCCCAGGTATCCGCACGCCGCCGCCCTCGTCAGCGCGAGCGACTTGGCGCCGGGGGCGTCCAGGGGCCCGTCGACCAGGCCCGCGAAGCCGATGGCGATGCGCTCGCCGCCGATGGGGACGAGGCCGACCTCGCCCTCGCCGTGGGGGTCGAACCGGACGGACGAGCCCGCCGGCACGCACAGCCGCATCCCGTAGGCCGCGGCGCGGTCGAAGTCGAGCCGGGGGTTGGCCTCGAAGAAGTGGAAGTGGGAGGTCACGCTCACCGGCACGGCGGCGGTGTTGCGCACGTGCAGGTGCAGGACCGGCTCCGGCTGGGGGGCGCCGGGGCCGGGGACGACCGCGCCCGGGGCGCCGTCGCCGAGCGACGCCGCGCCCCGGATGGGGGACGAGATCACCGCGAGACGGGATCCGTCGTCGAAGACGGCCTCCACGTGCACCTCGGTGACCACGTCGGCGACGCCCGGCAGGACGTCGTCGGAGCCCAGCACGCCGCGGGCCTCCTCGATGGCCTCCGCCAGCCGCTTGCCGTCGCGCGCGGCCTCGCAGGCCGTGTCCGCGATGAGCGCGGTGGCCTCCGGGACGTTGAGCTTCAGGCCCCGGGCCCGTCGGGCCCTGGCCAGTTCCGCAGCGCTGCGGAGCAGCAGCCGGTCGCGCTCCGTAGGGGTCAGCCGCACGCCGATCCACCACCTCTTGAGTCGATGGGTTAGAGCATCACTCTAACTCTTCATTTCCTTGCAGGGAATCATTGACCTGAGACCAGGGCTTGGGTCACATTGAGTGTCGCTCAAACAAATGCGCAACCATCCCCCGCCGTGCCAAGGGAGTCCCCCCATGCCCATCGAACAGCGCGGAGTCGACACCATCCCCGAAGAGGAGCGGACGAGCGGTCCCCGCGACCTGATCTCGATCCTCCTCGGCTCCAACCTCTGCCTCGGCGTGATCGTCTTCGGCTGGCTGCCCCCGTCCTTCGGACTGGGCCTGTGGCCCTCGGTCACCGCCATCGTGACCGGCACCCTCGTCGGGATCGCCTTCACCGCGCCGCTGGCGCTGGTATCCCTGCGGACCGCCACCAACCTGTCCACCTCCAGCGGCGCACAGTTCGGCGTCCGCGGCCGCCTCGTCGGCTCGGTGGTCGGCCTGCTGCTCTCGCTCGGCTACACGGCCCTCACCCTGTGGATCGGCGGCGACGTGATGGTCGGCGCCCTGTCCCGCCTCACCGGACTGCCGGACACGGGCGTCTCGCGGGCCGTGATGTACGGCGTACTCGCCGCGTGTACCGTCGTCGGGGCCGTCTTCGGCTACCGGCTGCTGCTGCGCATGAGCAAGATCCTGTCCGTCGGCATGGTGGTCCTGCTGGCCGTCGGCGTCTTCGCCTACTCCGGCGACTTCACCACCGCCGCCCCGCCGGACACCGCGTACCTGCTCGGCTCGTTCTGGCCGACCTGGCTGCTCGCGGCCGTCGCCGCCGGACTGAGCGGCCCCGTCGCCTTCATCACGCTGCTCGGCGACTACACCCGCTACATCTCCCCCCGCAAGCACAGCTTCCGCAAGGTGTTCTGGGCCACCGGTCTCGGCCTGCTCGTCGGCCTGCTGATACCGCAGCTGTTCGGCACCTACACCGCGCTCGCCGCCGAGGCCGGCGCCGACTACGCCGGGCCGCTCGTCGAGGCCGCGCCCTTCTGGTACCTGCTTCCGCTGCTCGCCGCCGCCGCGGCCGGCTCGGTGGGCAACGCCGGGCTGATGCTCTACTCCATGGGCCTCGACCTCGACGCGATCGTCCCCAAGGCCACCCGCACCACGGCCACCCTGGTCGCCGCCGCCGTCGCCACCGCCTTCGTCTTCATCGGCTCCTTCGAGTGGGACGTGCAGTCCGCGATGACCTCGTTCGTCCTGCTGCTGACCGCCATCGGCACCCCGTGGGCCGTGATCACCCTCATCGGGTACGTGCGCTGCCGCGGCCGGTACGACGCCGACGCCCTCCAAGTGTTCAACCGCCGCTCGGTGGGCGGGATCTACTGGTACCGCGGCGGCTGGAACCTCGCCGCCACCGCCTCCTGGGCGATCGGCGCCGGGGTCGGCCTGCTCGCCGTGACCACCCCCTTCTACGAGGGCCCGCTGCTCGCCCTGACCGGCGGCGTGGACTGCTCCTTCGTCCTCTCCGGCCTGGCGGGCGGCCTGGTCTACACGGCCCTCACGGCCCGTACGGCCCCGGTCCCGGTCGCCGCGCAGGAGCCGCAGCCCGCGGCCGCGGCCGCCTGAGCGGGTCCGTACGCGCGAAGGGCCCGCCTCCCGATCGGGAGGCGGGCCCTTCGTCACGTGTCCGGGCTCAGCCCAGCTGGTGCATCCAGCCGTGGGTGTCCGCGGAGTGGCCGGTCTGGAGCTCCAGGAGCGCCTTGCGCAGCCGCATGGTGACCTGGCCGGGCTCGCCGTCGCCCTGGGTCCAGTTGGCGCGCTCGGACTTGACCGAGCCGACCGGGGTGATCACGGCGGCGGTGCCGCAGGCGAAGACCTCGGTCAGGGTGCCGTTCGCGTTGTCGCGCTCCCAGTCCTCGGTGGTGATCCGGCCCTCCTCGGCGGTGTAGCCGAGGTCGCGGGCGATGGTGAGGAGGGAGTCGCGGGTGATGCCGGGAAGGAGCGAGCCGGTGAGCTCCGGGGTGACGATGCGGTCGCCGTACACGAAGTACAGGTTCATGCCGCCCATCTCCTCGATCCAGCGGTGCTCGACGGCGTCGAGCCAGACCACCTGGTCGCAGCCGTGCTCGGCGGCCTGGGCCTGGGCGACGAGCGAGGCCGCGTAGTTGCCGCCGGTCTTGGCCGCACCGGTGCCCCCCTTGACCGCGCGCACGTACTCCTCGGAGAGCCAGACGGAGACGGGCTTGACGCCACCGGGGAAGTACGCGCCGGCGGGCGAGGCGATCACGATGAAGAGGAACTCGTTGGCCGGGCGGACGCCGAGGCCGACCTCGGAGGCGAACATGAACGGCCGCAGGTACAGGGAGGCCTCGCCGGAGTCCGGCACCCAGGCGCGGTCCTGCTTGATCAGCGCGTCACAGGCGTCGATGAACAGCTCGGTCGGCAGTTCCGGCATCGCCATGCGGCGGGCGGAGGACTGGAAGCGCTCGGCGTTGGCCTGCGGGCGGAAGGTGGCCACGGTGCCGTCGGGCTGGCGGTACGCCTTGAGGCCCTCGAAGATCGTCTGCGCGTAGTGCAGGGTCATGTTCGCGGGGTCCATCGACAGCGGCGCGTACGGGACCAGCTCGGCGTCGTGCCAGCCGCGGCCCTCCGTCCACTTGATCGTCACCATGTGGTCGGTGAAGTGGCGGCCGAAGCCGGGGCTGGCCAGGATCGCCTCGCGCTCCGCGTCGGACAGCGGGTTCGAGGAGGGCTTGAGCTCGATCGTGGGCGTCGTCATGAGTGCTTGTCCTTCACCGGTTGTGTATGGCTGACCGCGCTCACGGCGTACTAGGACGTCCGAGCTTCCCCGCATTCCGCGGCCTCGCGTTCGATTATCGCGCGCGGGGAGCATACGGAGAAGCGGGGCAGCGGCCCAGGGGAGATGGTGGCACCCGGGGCCGCACAGGAGAAGCCGCCGGGTCCCTTTGTGACCCGACGGCTTCCTGAGGGTGGAGCTGCCGGGTCAGCCGGCTACTCGCGCGGCGAGGGCGTCGCCGATCGCGTCGGTGGAGCGGAACGTGCCGTCGCGCTCGGCCAGGTCGGCGGAGACCGCGTCCTCGATGCGGACCGCCTCGGCCTCGAAGCCCAGGTGACGCAGCAGGAGGGCGACGGAGAGGACCGTCGCGGTCGGGTCGGCCTTGCCGGTGCCGGCGATGTCCGGGGCCGAGCCGTGGACGGGCTCGAACATGGACGGGAAGGTGCCGGTCGGGTTGATGTTCCCGGAGGCGGCCAGGCCGATTCCACCGGTCACGGCGGCGGCCAGGTCGGTGAGGATGTCACCGAAGAGGTTGTCCGTGACGATGACGTCGAAGCGCTCGGGCTGGGTGACGAAGAAGATCGTCGCGGCGTCGACGTGCAGGTAGTCGGTGGTGACCTCGGGGTACTCCTGGCCGACCTTGTCGAAGATGTTCTTCCACATGTGGCCCGCGTACACGAGGACGTTGTTCTTGTGGACCAGCGTCAGCTTCTTGCGGGGGCGGGCGTTGGCCCGCTCGTACGCGTCACGGACCACGCGCTCGACACCGTACGCGGTGTTGATGCTGACCTCGGTGGCCACCTCGGCGGGGGTGCCGGTGCGCAGGCTGCCGCCGTTGCCGGTGTACGGGCCCTCGGTGCCCTCGCGGACCACGACGAAGTCGATCTCCGGACGGCCGGCCAGCGGGGTGGCGGTGTTCGGGAACAGCTTCGACGGGCGCAGGTTGATGAAGTGGTCGAAGGCGAAGCGGAGTTTCAGCAGCAGGCCGCGCTCCAGTACACCGGACGGGACCGAGGGGTCGCCGATGGCGCCCAGCAGGATCGCGTCGTGGTGCTTGAGGGCCTCGAGCTCCGCGTCCGGGAGGGTCTCACCGGTGCGGTGCCAGCGCTGGGCGCCGAGATCGTATTGCTTGGTCTCCAGCTTCACATCCTGGGGCAGGACCGCGGTAAGGACCTTGAGTCCCTGAGCCACGACTTCCTGGCCGATGCCATCACCGGGGATCACTGCGAGATTGATGCTGGTCGACATGACGGAACCGTACTCCGTGTCCCAGCCCTCAGACATTCTGCGTCCACCATGTGGACGCAGAATGTCCGGGCCGGTGCTGGTCAGTGGCCGGTCGCCCCGCCGTTGTCACGGCGGTCGAGGGCGCGCTGGAGGGCTGCGGCGGCGTTCTTGCGGTCGGCGGCCGAGGCGGAGGTGTGGCGGACGCGACGGGGGGCGGTGATTGCGGTCATGGTGATCGACTCCTTGAGATCACGGCGTGGCGAAGCCACGGATGAGGGGTTCCTTCAAGGCGCCGGAAGAGGCGGGGAGCAGTGCGCCGCAGGGGTTGCCTGCCAGGGGCGCGCGCTCTCGACCGCCATTCGCCGGATCGGCGAGACGTTCGGCTTCTACAAAGCTAGGGCAGGTCCCGCTGTATGTCTCGGCAATTACTCGGACTTCCTACTATCTGAGACGCGGCACCCCTCGAAAAGCTCCGTCGGCAGGGTCCGTTTCAGCCCTTCCCGGAGCGAAGTTCCCTGATCAGAGCCCTCACGGCGAGAGTCGAGGCCAACTCCGGCGTGGTGACGTATCCCACCTGCCTCACCGGCCCCCGGGGGCCCAGATCGGTGATGTCGACCGCCTCGGTCGCCTCCCGCAGGGACAGCTCGGGCATGATCGCCATGCCGATCCCGCGGCCGACCATGGTCAGCACCATCGCGTCGTCCTCCGCCTTGACGGTCGCCCGCGGGATCCAGTCCTGGGCCCGCCACCAGGAGCGGGTGTAGGAACCGCAGTTCTCGTCCCAGTCCATCAGGGGCAGCGCCCTCGGGTCCGGATGCCCGGCCGGGTGCACCAGGCGGTACGCCTCCTCCGCGAGCACCCCGCTCAGCAGGCCGGGCAGCGCCCCCTCCCCCGCGCCCAGCGTGGCGATGCCCAGGTCGGCCCGGCCCGCGGCCACCTCCCCGGCCGCGCCGGCGCCGATCTCGCGCACCACCCGGACCTCGGGGCGGATGCCGGGGTGCCGGGCGGTCAGCCGCTCCAGGGCGGGCGGCAGCAGGTGCAGGGCCGCGCTGCGGAACGCGGCGATCCGGAGCACGCCCTCGACCGCGTCCCGGCCGGGGTCCCCGCCCGGGGTGCGGCCCGCGCCGCGCGCCTCCGCGCCCATCACCTCGTACAGGCGCAGGATCCGGCGGGCGTGGCCGACCGCCCGCTCCCCGGCCCGGGTGGGCGAGGCCCCGGTCCGCCCGCGCTCGAAGAGCACCGCTCCGAGTTTGGCCTCGCTGCCGCGCACGGAGTGCGAGACGGCCGACTGGGTGATGCCGAGTCCGGCGGCCGCGGCGGAGAAGCCGCCGGTCTCGGCGACGGCGACCAGGATGCGCAGTTCCTGCGGGAGAAGATCGGACACCGGGGCCCCCACCTCGTTCTATGAGCGCCGCTCATGCATCGGCGGCTTCCATGAGCCAAACCCCCTGCCCGGCCGGGAGATTCCTTCCTAGCGTCGGGGCCATGACCGAGAACACCGCTTACGCCGTCCACCAGATCTCCCGCCCCACCGGCTTCCCCACCGCCACGGACTTCGCCCACGTCGGCTTCCCCGTCCCGGAACCGGAGCCGGGCACCGCCCTCGTCGCGAACCTGCTGCTCTCGGTGGACCCGTACCACCGCGGGATGATGGACGGCGGTGAGGGCGGCTTCGAGCTGAACGCCCCGCTGGAGGGCCGCTCGGTGGGCCGCGTCATCGCCTCCCGCGACCCGGGGCTGGCCGAGGGCGACCTGGTCTTCCACCGCGAGGGCTGGCGTACGCACGCGCTCGTCAGCCTCGGCGTCGACGGCACCCGCAAGCTGCGCGGCCACGAGGGCGTCCCACTGGAGGCCTACCTCTCCGTCCTCGGCGGCACCGGCCTCACCGCGTACGCGGCCCTGACCCGGACCGCGGGGCTCCGCAAGGGCGAGGACCTCTACGTCTCCGCCGCCGCGGGCGGGGTCGGCACGGCCACCGGGCACATCGCCCGGTTGCTCGGCGCCCGCCGGATCATCGGCAGCGCGGGCTCGCCGGCCAAGGTCCGCCACCTCACCGAGGCGCTCGGCTTCGACGCGGCCTTCGACTACCACGACGGCCCGGTCGGCGAGCAGCTCGCGAAGGCCGCGCCCGAGGGCATCGACGTCTACGTGGACAACGTCGGCGGCGACCACCTGGAGGGCGCCATCGACGTGCTGCGCGAGTACGGGCGGATCGCCTGGGTCGGCGCCGTCTCCATCTACAACGGCGACCGCTCCCCCGCCGCGCCCCGCAACCTCTTCGAGGTCGTACACAAGTCGCTGCGCCTGGAAGGGGTATTGGTTCGCAATCACACCAATCTGCAGGACGAGCTGGAGGACTTCCTCGTCCCGCATCTGCGCAGTGGCCGGATCGGTACCGATACCACCGTTGTGCAGGGATTTGACCACACGGTGGAGGCCTTCCTCGGCCTGTTCCGCGGGGACAATCTGGGCAAGATGCTCGTGCGGATCGACGGCTGATTCCGGCCACCCGGAAGTTCACCGAACTCTTACCGCACGCATGTAGACCTTTGAGCCGGACCCCGTCACTCTTGCCGTCAATGTGCCAGCGGGGCACTTGAGTTGGAGGCGAGGGGCCAGTGACACCGATCAGCCGCAGAGGTTTCGTGGGAATCGGCGCCGGGCTGGTGGCGGGGGCGGCCCTGCCCGCGGCCCTGCCGACGACGGCGGCCGCGGCCGCCGCGACCGGCACCATCACCGACGTGAAGCACGTGGTGATCCTCATGCAGGAGAACCGCAGCTTCGACCACTACTTCGGCAGGCTGAAGGGTGTCCGCGGGTTCGGCGACCGCGCCGCCGGCAACATCCCGGGCGGCTGGGGCATGTTCAACCAGCCCAACTGGGGCGGCCGGCAGTACCCGTGGAAGCTCAGCGCCACCCCGCCGGCGGGCGGGGTGGACGGCGAGACCCTGGCCCAGTGCAACGGCGACCTCCCGCACAGCTGGACCTCGCAGCACGCGGCCTGGAACAAGGGCCGGATGGACAACTGGGTCACCGGCGTCGGCAACACGCGTACGCTCGGCTACCTGGACCGGGGCGACATCCCCTTCCACTACGGCCTCGCCGACAACTACACGATCTGCGACGCCTACTTCTGCTCCACCCTCAGCGCGACGGGCCCGAACCGCACGTTCCTGTGGAGCGGCAAGATCGACGCCTCCAGCAAGGACGGCGGCGACGAGTCCGGGCTGACCTGGGAGACGTACGCGGAGGCCCTCCAGCGGGCCGGCATGAGCTGGAAGGTCTACCAGAACGCCCAGGACAACTACGGGGACAACGGTCTGGCCTACTTCAAGAAGTTCACGGACGCGGCCCCCGGCAACCCGCTGTGGGACCGGGGCATGGGCTCGGTGCCCAAGGTCACCGGCTCCACCCCCGACGACATCGCGGCCGCCATCCGCGCCGACGTCGTCGCCGGCACCCTCCCCCAGGTCTCCTGGGTCGTGGCCAACGAGGCCTTCTCCGAGCACCCCTACGCCCCGCCCGGCGACGGCGCGCACTTCGTGGACCTGGTCTACCGCGCGCTCGCCGCCAACCCCGAGGTCTTCGACTCCACGGTCCTCTTCCTCAACTACGACGAGAACGACGGCTTCTTCGACCACGTGCCGCCGCCGGTCGCCCCGCCCGGCACCCCGGGCGAGTACCTCGACGGCACCCCGATCGGCCTCGGCTTCCGCGTGCCGATGCTGGTCATGTCCCCGTGGACCCGCGGCGGCTGGGTGAGCTCGGAGGTCTTCGACCACACCTCGGTACTGCGGTTCATGGAGAAGTGGACGGCCGCCCTCGGCACCCCCGCCACCTGCCCGAACATCAGCGCCTGGCGCCGCAAGGTGACCGGCGACCTGACCGGCGTCTTCGACTTCGCGCACCCGGTCTACGGGGTCCCCGCGGGCCTCCCGTCCACCGCCAAGGTGATCGGCCAGTCGACCTGCGGCCCGCTCCCCAACCCGGCGCCCCAGGACAACGCCCTCCCGGCGCAGGAGCCCGGCACCCGCCCGGCGCGTGCCCTGCCGTACCAGGTGAACGGCAACCTGGACCGCTTCGAGTTCGGGGCGGCCGGCAAGATCCTGGCCTGGTTCTCCATGACCAACCAGGGCGCCGAGGCGAAGCAGGCGGCGCACTTCTCGATCCACCCGCACCAGCACCGGGACACGGCGGCCTGGCAGTACACGGTCGACGCGGGCGCCGCCGGCAGCGACTACTTCAACATCGGCCTCGGACACGGCTCGGGCAAGTACGACATCTCGATGCACGGGCCGAACCGCTTCCTGCGCCGCTTCATCGGCGACGCCTCGAAGGCGGGCAAGGACATCGAGGTGGCGGCCCGCTTCGCGGTCGAGCCGGGCACCGGCAAGACGGCGGTCTACTTCAAGATGACGAACGCCTCCGGCGCCCCCGTCACCTTCACGATCCGCTCGAACGCCTACCGCACGGACGGCCCGTGGACCTACACGGTCCCGGCGCGCTCCTCGCGCGAGGACTACTTCAACGCCGTGGCCTACAGCAACGGCTGGTACGACTTCACGATCCTGGCCGACTCCGACGGCACCTGGTCACGCCGCTACACCGGCCACATCGAGTCGGGCGCGCCCAGCATCTCGGGCTCCTAGTGCCGCCCTAGGCGGTCGCGGCTACAGCACGTCCCCGTCCCGCCAGTCGAAGTCGAGCCGCCCCGCGGGGTCCAGCCGGATCCCGCCGGGCGGCGCCCACACGTAGGTGGACCCTTCCTCCTCGGGGAGCGGGACGGGCCCGGCGGGCGAGAGCACGCCGATCCGCCCGCCCCACACCTGCCACCCGCGGCCCCGGTACAGCGCGGCCCCGTCCTCGGACGCCGACAGCGACCCGAGCACGTACGCCCGCTCGATGATCCCTTCCAGCGCAGCCATGACGAGCCCGCCGAGCCCCTGGCGCCGGCGGTCCTGCCGTACGGCCACGGCCTCCACGTAGCCGGTGCGCAGGGCCCGGCCCGCGTGCACCACCCGGCGCTGTACGACGCTCCCGTGCGCGAGGAGTTCCCCGCCCTCCCGGACCAGGACGTGCATCCCGCCCAGCGCGTGCTCGAAGTCCTCCTCGGCGAAGTCCCCGCCGAAGGCCGTGTCGAGCAGGTTCCGGATCTCGCGCAGCTCCTGCCCGGTCAGCTCCGCGGTGTGGGCGGTCCGGATGCGGTCGTTCATTCCCCGAACCTACCCCGGCCCGCATTGCGGACGCCGAAACGCCCTCCACCGGCCGGAATCGGCCGACGGGGCTCTGGCGGTCTGGACCAATACCTCGGCAGAATCGCCCCATGTCGCCCGATACCCAGCAGTGGACCCCGATCCACGGCCAGCCGTACCGTCCCGCCGCCTACCGGCCGGCGCGCATGCCGCGCCAGGAATCCCTCGCGCGTTCCGCCGAGTTGCGGGCGCGGATGGACGAGCGGCGGACCGTACGCCACTTCTCCCCCGACCCGGTGCCCGAGCAGGTGGTCCGCGACGCCATCGCGTGCGCCGCGACCGCCCCCTCCGGCGCCCACCAGCAGCCGTGGACCTTCGTCCTGGTCAAGGACCCCGTCGTACGGGAGCAGATCCGCGCCGCCGCCGAGCAGGAGGAGGTGCTCTCCTACGACGGCCGCCTCGGCGAGGAGTGGCTCGCCGCCCTGCGCCCCCTGGGCACGGACGCCATCAAGACCCACCTCACGGACGCCCCGGCCCTCGTCGTGGTCTTCCAGCAGCGCTACTGGCTGGGCCCGGACGGCACGAAGCACAAGCACTACTACGTCGACGAGTCGGTCGGCATCGCGGTCGGCATGCTCCTGTCCGCGCTGCACCTGTCCGGCCTGGCCGCGCTGGTCCACACGCCGAGCCCGATGCGCTTCCTCGGCCAGGTCCTGCGCCGCCCCGAGAACGAGAAGGCCTTCGCGGTGATCCCGGTCGGCTACCCGGCGGCCGACTGCGAGGTCCCCGACCTGGTCCGCAAGTCCCTGGACCAGGTCATCGTCGAGGTCTAGGCCCCGCCCTCCGGCCCGGCGGGCGGCCCCTCCCCCGTGGACCGCCGCCCGCCGAGCGCCCCGGCCAGCCGCAGCCCGATGCGCACCCGGTCCTTGGCGGAGCACCCCTCCATGGCGGCCCGCACGTGCCGCAGGATGAGCCAGTCCCGCACCACTTTGGTCACCCCGAGCACGGCCGCCGTCACGATCGCCGCGGTCAGCACGCGCCGACCCTCGGGTTCATGGCCGGCGGCACCAGCCCGCACGGTGCCTTCCGTACGGTGAGCGCCGCATCGCCGAAGGCCAGGCGTCCGGGACCCCACCCGGCCCCGTCGCTCCGGCCGGCGGTCAGCCCGCTGCGGCGCAGCCGCCTGGCCAGCTCGTCCGCCTCTACGGAGCAGCACCACTCGATGGACAGCTCGCGGTCGCCGCGGCTGTAGGTGTTCGCCCAGCCGTGGGCCGAGCCCGTCGCGTTGACCAGCCGCGGCCGCCGGATCAGCCGGCTGAGCAGCCGGTCCCGGTCGGGACCGGCTTCCCGTGCCCCGGCCCGGAAGCGATCCTCGACCGGGTGCAGGCGGTCCCGGTGGTGCCAGTAGATGTGGTCCGGGCAGGCGGTCTTGTCGAGGTAGGAGGCCCACCCGGGGTCGGGATGCGCGAGCACCACCGAGGCGTCGCACCCCAGGCTCCGCAGCCGGACCCGACCGCCCTCCCGTACCGGCCGCAGCCCCGGAACGCCGCGCAGGCTCTCGCCCCAGTCGGTACGGGGCAGCAGCACGTCCAGCACTTTGCGGGCCATGGCGGGGTGCAGCCAGAGCTCGGCGCCCTCGGGGTGCGGTACGGCCCGGACCACTCCGAGTACCGCTCCGTCGACCTGCTCGTGGCGCAGCCCATTGGCGAGTCGCACCACCACTTCGGCCTCCAGGGCCCGCTGGTCGGCGGCGTCCGCGTCGGGGACGGGCTGTTGGCGGCTGATCAGGCCGTCGGCGGCCCACTGCAGGCAGGTGTGGTGCGGGAGCCCCGTCGCTTCGCGGCAGATGGTGGCTGTGCGGTGGCGGTTGTCGGTGCGCTTGGACATACGTCTCCCCGGGCTGCGCCCCGGCACGGCAGCGTAGAGGTGTGCGTATCTCCCAGTCGTGAATCCCACCCCGCACGGGAGCTCGTCAGAGCCCTGAGCTCCCTCGGGAAGCCGGGCCCGAGTCGTGGAGCGTGTCGCCGTACACGACAACTCCACTCAGGCTAACAGGAGTTGCCCGCCCCGGGAACTGGAACCGCCCCCGCTCCGGACTTGGGGGTACCGGAGCGGGGGCGGGGTTCAGCCGGGCGGGAGGTCAGCCCATGTGGGGGTAGCCGTACTCGGTCGGCGCGACCAGCGTCTCCTTGATGGAGCGGGTCGAGGTCCAGCGCTGCAGGTTGGTCGCGGCGCCCGCCTTGTCGTTCGTGCCCGAGGCGCGGCCGCCGCCGAAGGGCTGCTGGCCGACCACGGCGCCGGTGGACTTGTCGTTGATGTAGAAGTTGCCCGCCGCGAAGCGGAGCTTCTCCATCGCGTCCGCCGCCGCGTACCGGTCCGCCGCGATGATCGAGCCGGTCAGGGCGTACGCCGAGACGGACTCCATCTGGGCCAGCATCGCGTCGAAGTCGGCGTCCTCGTAGACGTGCACGGCGAGGATCGGGCCGAAGTACTCGGTCGTGAAGACCTCGTTCTCCGGGTCGGTGCACGCGATGACGGTCGGGCGGACGAAGTAGCCCTCCGAGTCGTCGTACGTGCCGCCGGCGACGATCTCGCAGGTCGGGTCGGCGATGGCGCGGTCGATCGCGGCCTTGTTCTTCGCGAAGGAACGCTCGTCGATGACGGCGCCGATGAAGTTGGTCAGGTCGCGGACGTCACCCATGGCGATGCCGTCGACCTCGGCCGCGAAGGCCTCCTTGAAGCCGTCGTTCCAGATCGAGGCCGGAACGTAGGCGCGCGAGGACGCCGAGCACTTCTGGCCCTGGAACTCGAAGGAGCCGCGGGTCAGCGCGGTCTTCAGGATCGCGCGGTCCGCGGACGGGTGCGCGACGACGAAGTCCTTGCCACCGGTCTCGCCGACCAGGCGCGGGTAGGACTTGTACTTCTCGATGTTGTTGCCGACCGTCTTCCAGAGGTACTGGAAGGTCTTGGTCGAGCCGGTGAAGTGGATGCCGGCCAGCTCGGGGTGGTTCAGGGCCACCTCCGACACCGCGATGCCGTCGCCGGTCACCAGGTTGATGACGCCCTTCGGCAGGCCGGCCTCCTCCAGGAGCTCCATAAGGAGGATCGCGGAGTGGGTCTGCGTCGGGGAGGGCTTCCACAGGACCACGTTGCCCATGAGGGCGGGGGCGGTCGGCAGGTTGCCGGCGATGGCCGTGAAGTTGAACGGCGTGATCGCGTAGACGAAGCCTTCGAGCGGGCGGTGGTCGCTGCGGTTCCACACGCCGGCGGAGTTGGCGACCGGCTGCTCGGCCAGGATCTGGCGGGCGAAGTGGACGTTGAAGCGCCAGAAGTCGACGAGCTCGCACGGGGTGTCGATCTCGGCCTGCTGCGCGGTCTTCGACTGGCCCAGCATGGTGGAGGCCGCGAGCTTCTCGCGCCACGGGCCGGACAGCAGCTCGGCGGCGCGCAGGATGATCGCGGCGCGGTCGTCGAAGGACATCGAGCGCCAGGCCGGGGCGGCGGCCAGGGCGGCGTCGATGGCCTCCTGGGCGTCGGCCTGGGTGGCGTTGGCGTACGTGCCGAGCACCGACTTGTGGTCGTGCGGCTGGACGACGTCGAAGCGCTCGCCGCCGCCCATCCGCTTGACGCCGTTGATCGTCATCGGAAGGTCGATCGGGTTCTCGGACAGCTGCTTGAGCTGTGCTTCGAGACGCGCGCGCTCCGGGGTGCCGGGGGCGTACGAGTGGACCGGCTCGTTGACCGGAGCGGGGACCTGGGTCACAGCATCCATGGGGCTGGTAACTCCTTGACCTGGTTCTTGGCTAGTTCTTGGTGATCATCGAGCGGAGGAAGAAGAGGAGGTTGGCCGGCTTCTCCGCGAGGCGGCGCATGAAGTAGCCGTACCAGTCCGTCCCGTACGCGGTGTAGACGCGCATCCGGTGGCCCTCGGCGGCGAGCCGCAGGTGCTCCTCGCTGCGGATGCCGTACAGCATCTGGAACTCGTACTCGTCCAGTTTGCGCCCGGCCTGGCGGGCGAGCTCCTGGCCGATGGCGATCAGGCGCGGGTCGTGGGACCCGATCATCGGGTAGCCCTCGCCGTCCATCAGGATCTTCATGATCCGGACGTACGCCTTGTCGATCTCGGCCTTGTCCTGGTACGCGACCTCGGCGGGCTCCTTGTAGGCGCCCTTCACGATCCGGACGCGGCTGCCGGCGGCGGCGAGGCGGCGGGCGTCGGCCTCCGTGCGGAAGAGGTACGCCTGGATCACGCAGCCGGTCTGCGGGAAGTCCCGGCGCAGTTCCTCGTGGATGGCGAACATCGAGTCGAGGGTGGTGTGGTCCTCGGCGTCGAGCGTCACGGTGGTGCCGATGGCGGCGGCGGCCTCGACGACCGGGCGGACGTTGGCGAGGGCGAGCTCGTGGCCGCCGGGGAGGGCCTGGCCGAACATCGACAGCTTCACCGACATCTCGGCGGTCTCGCCGAGGCCGAGCTCCGCGAGGCGCTCGATGAGCTGGAGGTAGGCGTCGCGGGCGGCGTGGGACTGCTCCACCTCGGTGATGTCCTCGCCCACCACGTCGAGGGTGACCTCGAGGCCGCTGCGCGTGAGGTCCTCCACGATCGGGATGACCTGGTCGACCGTCTCACCGGGGATGAACCGATTCACCACGGGCTTGGTCACCGGGGCGGCAGAGACGATACGACGCATCTTGTCGCTGCGCGAAGCGGCGAGGATCACGGGACCCAGCACGGGGCACCTCCAGCGGGTGGCAGAAGAAAAGCTCAAGTAAAACCACCGTGAAACCTAAGGATCGCTTTGATCCTCTGCCATCGACAGCTGTCACGCATCCGTGTCCCGGATCTCAGACATCTGTCTGAAGAGCCGGTGCGGGGGTGGGAGAATGTCCGGGTGAAGGGCGATTACCAGGACCTGGTGGACGAGATCTCGGCGCTGCTCGGCGCCCCCGCGACACTCGAGAACCGGGACTTCCGGCTGATCGCCTTCGGCGCGCACGACAGCGACGACGATCTCGCGATGGACCCGGTACGGACCCGCTCGATCCTGACCCGGCAGTCGACGGCGGCCGTCCGGTCCTGGTTCGAGGGCTTCGGCATCGCCCGCGCCACCGGGCCCGTCCGGATCCCGGCGGCACCGGACGCGGGGGTGTTCCGGGCGCGGATCTGCCTGCCGGTGCGCTACCGGGGCATCGTGCAGGGCTACGTGTGGCTCCTCGACCAGGAGCCCGGCACGCCCGGCCCCGAACCGGCGGCGCTGGACGCGGCCATGGAGGTGGCCCAGCGGATCGGGGTCCTGCTCGCCGAGGAGGCGAAGGCGGGGGCCGACCTGTCGCGGGAGTTCCTGGCGGTGCTCACGGCCGGGCGGGGCTGGCAGCAGGACATGGCGGTGGCCGCGCTGCGGGTCGCCCTGGGCCCGGGCGGAGACGGCCTGCACGCGGTGGTGTGCGTGGCGCCGTGGCCCGGGGAGGCTCCGGCGTCGGTACCCGGCGCGGCGGCCGTGTGCGTGGTCCCCCGCGGGGCCGACGGCACCGATCACCCGGGCGGCGACCTGGCCGTGCTGCTGCGGATCCGCTCGACGGACGCGCTGGCCCCGGCCCTGACGGCGGTGGCCCGGCTGCTGCCGCGCACGGCCGGAGCGGGAGCCGCAGCCCCCGGGTCCGCCGGGCCGGCCGGCCTCGCCGCCCACCGGATGACCGCGGGCGTCGGTGAGCCGGTCCGGGGCCTCGGGGAGCTGCCCGCCGCCTGGGGGCAGGCCGTCGCCGCGGCCCGGGCGGCCGTCGCCCAGCCCCGGTTCGGCCCGGTCGCCCAGTGGTCGGCCATCGGCCCGTACCGGCTGCTGGCGACCCTCGCCGCCGAACCGGTGGACGACCCGGCGGCGCGCGCCCTCCTGACCCCGGCTCACCGCGAACTCGCCCGCACCGCCGAGGTGTTCCTGGACTGCGCCGGCCAGGCGGGCCGCGCGGCGGCCGCCCTGGGCATCCACCGCCAGACCCTCTACTACCGCCTCGCCCGGGTGGAACAGCTGACCGGCCTCGACCTGGACGAGGGCGAGGACCGCCTGCTGCTCCACATGGCCCTCAAGGCCGCCCGCCTGACGTAGGGGGCGTGTCTCCGGGGGTCTCTGTGGCGCACCCAGGACGGTACGCGCGCGACTGGCACCTCATGTGGGGCGACCCTCATCTGGCGCGCCTGGTGCTCGGGCTCGGCCGGGGCAGCAGGTCTTGGTCGACGGCGCGTCAGAGTGCGTGGGGACGTTCGCCGTTCAGATCGCGAAGGCGTTCGGCGCGGAGGTGACCGCTGTGTGCGGTACGAGTTCGCCCCGGTCATCGACCGGACCTGTGCCCTGCGCGAGGTGCCCGAAGCAATCAGGTACCTCGAAGTGGAGCACGCGCGCGCCGAGGTCGTCATCACCGGGTGACGGACCGCAGGCGGTCAGCCGCCCCGTTGGTGCTCCAGGGGTACGCCGGTGGCCGCGTCGACGACGATCCGGTGGCCCACCGGCCGGGTCAGTGTGACCGGGACGCTCTGCACGCGCACCGCCGCGTCGCACGGTGTGCCCGGGCCCTGCCCCGGGCGGGGCAGGATCCGCCCGGCCAGCACCACCGTGTCGGCGCCCTCCAGGACGTCCACGGCGACCCCGTCGTCACAGCTCCCGTGGCCCGCCCGCACGGTGAAGGCCGTGGCGTCCGGGGTGGCCGAGTGACCCGAGAGGGGCGCCGTACCGTCGTCGAAGGCGCCCAGGGCCTCGATGGGGGCCTTCGGGAGCTCCTGCGGGCGTACGGCGATGCGGGCGAGCGGGGTCTCGTACCCCTCCACCGTGAACAGCCAGGCGGGCACCCGGGCCGGGCCGCGGCTGGTGCGTACGGTGGTCTCGCCGAAGGTGGCGCCCGTGACCGTCAGGGAGGGCTCGCGGTCCGGGTCCCGGTCGATCTCCCCGTACGCCTCCACCGCGCTCTGGAGCGGCACGGTGAGCGTGCTGCCGTCCAACCAGCGGATCGCGGTGGCCGGCGGCGGCGTGTCGGGCAGCCCGGTGCGCAGGACGAAGTGCCCTGCCAGATGCGCCGCCTTGTCCTCCCCGGAGCGGAAGCCACCCGGCGGCTGCCAGTCCGGGGGGTCCAGGGGATGGAAGCCCTCACGCCATTGCCGGAGGGCCGCCGAGCCCTCCCAGGCGGCGGCCACCTCCTCCATGCGCGGCCGGGTGTCCCCAGGGGTGCTCGGCCCGGCCCGCTCCGCACCGCACGCGGCGGCCGGCAGCGCCGCCGCCAGGGCGCAGAGCGCCGCCCCGGCCCGCGCTCCGGACCCCGCTCGCGCTCTCGCTCCCCTACCGGTTCTCGCCATCACGACTCCCCCTCGCCTCGGGCCGGTGCGGGGGTGGGACGGGGCACGCCCGGCGGCGGTTCCGGCTCCGGTTACCGTCCCGAAGGACGCGTCATCGCCTCGGCGGCCCGGCGCATGCCCTCGGTGAACTCCTCCGCCGTGGCGGCCGACTCCGGATCGAAGAGCCACTGGATCATCAGGCCGTTCAGCAGCGCCTGATAGAAGGTGCCCAGCGTGCGGACGTCCCGGTCGTCGAGCTGGTCCTCCGGGGTGCCGGTCAGCATCGAGATCAGGCCGCGGCGCCCCTCGGCCTGCGAGGCCGCGAGCATCGCGCGCAGCTCCGGCCGCTGGTCGCGGCCCAGCGCCACCTCCAGGCTGGCCGACCAGACCGGACCCGCCTTCTCGTGCTGCGCCAGGACGCCTTCCCAGAGCGCGCGGAAGCGCTCCAGCGAGCCGCCCTCGCCCTCCAGGCCTGCCTGGAAGACCTCGCCCCATTCCTCCATCAGGCCGATGAAGGCCTGGGTGAGCAGGGCGTCCTTGGAGCCGTAGTGGTAGCCGATGGACGCCAGGTTCGTCCCCGAGGCACTGACGATGTCGCGCGCGGTGGTGCGCACGAACCCCTTCTCGACCAGGCACTTCTTGGCGCCTTCGAGCAGATCTTCACGATGTCCCATGCCCACACGGTAGCAAGACAGCCGTCCCAGACAACAGTTCTAGACATCCGTCATAGACAGGCGTTTAAGACATCTGTATATTCCTTCCCATGACGAACCCCGCCGCCACAGCGCGTCTCGCCGGCCGCCGCGAATGGACCGCCTTCACCGTCCTCGTGCTGCCGCTGCTCCTGGTCTCGATGGACGTCTCCGTCCTCTACTTCGCCATCCCGGCGATCACCGATGAGCTCCAGCCCAGCGCCACCCAGCAGCTCTGGATCTTCGACAGCTACGCCTTCGCCCTCTCCGGCCTGCTGATCACGATGGGCTCGCTCGGCGACCGGATCGGCCGCCGCAAGCTGCTGCTGATCGGCGCGACCGCCTTCGGCCTCGCCTCGATCGGCGCCGGCTACGCCACCAGCGCCGAGATGCTCATCGCGGCCCGCGTGCTGCTCGGCATCGGCGGCGCCACCCTGATGCCCTCCACGCTGGCCCTCGTCCGCAACCTCTTCCAGGACGCCAAGCAGCGCGGCCAGGCCATCGCCATCTGGTCCGGGGCCATGACCGGCGGAATCGCCCTCGGCTCGGTCCTCAGCGGTGTGATGCTGAACCACTTCTCCTGGGGCTCGGTCTTCCTCATCAACGTGCCCGCGATGCTGCTCCTGCTGATCCTGGTCCCCGTGCTGGTCCCGGAGTTCAAGGACCCGGCCCCCGGCCGCTTCGACCTGCTGGGCGTCCCGCTGTCCATGGCCGCCGTGCTGCCGGTCGTCTACGGCCTGAAGGAGATCGCCGCCGAGGGCTTCGCCCCGCTCCACGTGGGCTGCCTCGCCGTCGGCCTGGCTTTCGGATACGTCTTCGTCCGCCGCCAGCGCACCCGTGACGACGCCATGGTGAGCCGGGCGCTGTTCCAGGGCCGCGGTTTCGGCGCGGGCATCGGCCTCAACACCATCGCCGCCTTCGCCATGATGGGCTCGGCCTACTTCACCACCCAGTACCTCCAGTCGGTGCTCGGCATGGGCCCGCTGGAAGCCGCCCTGTGGAGCCTCGCCCCCTCGCTCGTCATCGGCGCCGCGGCCCCGGTCGCCGCGGCCCTGGCCCAGAAGGTGGACCGGGCCTACGTGATCGCCGGCGGGTTCGCCCTCGCCGCCGCCGGGTTCGCCCTGGTCGGCCTGGTCGGGACGGACTCCCTTTGGCTGCTGCTGATCGGCGCCGGGGTGCTGGCCTCGGGCATCGTCACCGTGATGTCCCTGGTGTCCGACATGGCGCTGGCCTCGGCCCCCGCCGAGAAGGCCGGTTCCGCCGCCTCCCTGCTGGAGACCGGCCAGGAGTTCGGCGGGGCGCTCGGGATGGCCCTGCTGGGCAGCCTGAGCACCGCCGTCTACCGCAACGACCTGGCGGACTCCGAGCCCGCGGTGCGGGAGACCCTGGGCGGGGCCGTCGCCACGGCCCACCAGGCCGGCGGCGCGGCGGGCGAGCAGGTGCTGGCCCTGGCCCGGGAGGCCTTCGTCCACGGCATGCAGTACGCGGCCTGGGGCGGTACGGCGCTGCTGCTCGGGGCGGCCGTCCTCGCCGCGGCTCTGATGCGGGGGATCGAAGCCCCCGCCCCGCCCGCGGCGGAGCCGGCCGAGGCTCCCGGAGTCCGCGTCCACGAGGAGACGTACAACTGATCGGTGCGCGGTGGCGGACGGAACGCGAAAGGGCCCGGCGGTCTCCCCCGGGCCCTTCGCGTATGTCCTGCCGGTCAGCCGGTCATCCGGTCAGTCCGTCAATCGGTCTATCGGTCTATCGGTCGGCCTCAGCCGAGGCTGACGGTGCGCGCCGAGACGGCGCCGATCTCGGCGGCGATGTCCGCGAGGACGTTCGCCGGGACCTCGGCGTCGACGGTGAGGATCGCGAGCGCCTCGCCGTGCTCCTCGGCGCGGGCGACCTGCATGCCCGCGATGTTCAGGCCGGCCTCGCCGAGCAGCTGGCCGACCTTGCCGACCACGCCGGGGCGGTCGGTGTAGCGCAGGACGACCATGAAGTCGGCGAGCGCCAGGTCCACGTCGTACTCGCCGACGCCGACGATCTTCTGAAGGTGCTTCGGGCCCGCGAGCGTGCCGGAGACCGAGACCTCCTGGCCGTCCGACAGGGTGCCGCGGACGGTGACCACGTTGCGGTGGTCCGGGGACTCCGAGCTGGTGGTCAGGCGCACCTCGACGCCGCGCTCCTGCGCGAAGAGCGGCGCGTTGACGTAGGAGACCGTCTCGTCGACGACGTCCTCGAAGACACCCTTGAGGGCGGAGAGTTCCAGCACCTTGACGTCGTGCTGGGTGATCTCGCCGCAGACCTCGACGTCGAGGCGGACCGCGACCTCGCCCGCGAGGGCGGTGAAGATGCGGCCGAGCTTCTCGGCGAGCGGCAGGCCCGGACGGACGTCCTCGGCGATGACGCCGCCCTGGACGTTGACCGCGTCCGGCACGAGCTCACCGGCGAGCGCCAGGCGCACCGACTTGGCGACCGAGACGCCGGCCTTCTCCTGGGCCTCGTCCGTGGACGCGCCGAGGTGCGGGGTGCAGACGACCTGGTCGAGCTCGAAGAGCGGGGAGTCCGTGCAGGGCTCCTTCGCGTACACGTCCAGACCGGCGCCGGCGACGCGGCCCTCCTTGATGGCCGAGTACAGCGCGGCCTCGTCCACGATCCCGCCGCGCGCGGCGTTGACGATGCGGACGGACGGCTTCACCTTGTGCAGGGCCTCGTCCCCGATGAGACCGAGGGTCTCGGGGGTCTTGGGCAGGTGCACGGTGATGAAGTCGGCGACCTCCAGGAGCTCGTCCAGCGTCAGCATCTTGACGCCCATCTGGGCGGCGCGCGCGGGCTGTACGTAGGGGTCGTACGCGACGACCTTCATGCCGAAGGCCGACATGCGCTGGGCGACCAGGACGCCGATGCGGCCGAGGCCGACGACACCGAGGGTCTTCTCGCTGAGCTCGACACCCGTGTACTTGTTCCGCTTCCACTCACCGTTCTTCAGGGCGGTGTTGGCCTGCGGGATGTTGCGGGCGGTGGCGACGAGCAGGCCGCAGGCCAGCTCGGCGGCGGTCACGATGTTGGAGGTCGGGGCGTTGACGACCATCACGCCGGCCTTGGTGGCGGCGGAGACGTCGACGTTGTCCAGACCGACGCCGGCGCGCGCGACGACCCGCAGCTTCTTGGCCACGGCGATGGCCTCGGCGTCGACCTTGGTGGCGGATCGCACGAGGATCGCGTCCACGTCGACGATCGCGGGCAGCAGCTCGGCGCGGTCGGCGCCGTTGCAGTGCCGGATCTCGAAGTCGGGGCCGAGCGCCTCAACCGTGGCGGGCGACAGCTCTTCGGCGATGAGTACGACAGGTTTCGAGCTCACGTGGGTCCTCACAAGTCCAGTGCGGACGGCCGTCCCGACGGCCGCAGGCGGTGGAGGGGGTAGCCGCGTGGAAGACGCACGACACTGTGGGCCTGACGCGTATGTGTTGAGCAGTGTAGTGGCGCTGACGGACCGGATTTCCGCCTGTACGGAAGGATCACCCTTCCGGGGTTGGCCGGGTTGGACAAGCCACACCCCGGAGGGGTGGATTCCAGGTGCTCGGGACGCCCCGTGCGACCGGAGCCCGTGGAGTGTCCGGTGATGCGCGGCGGGGCCGGGACACCGCGTCCCGGCCCCGCCGTCACGAGATCAGCTCTCGTCGTTGTCGACCCAGCTCATCAGCTTGCGCAGCTTCTTGCCGGTGGTCTCCAGCAGGTGCTCCTCGTCGGCCTTCTTGTACTCGTTGTACTTCGGCAGACCGGCCTTGTACTCGGCCATCCAGGTGTTGGCGAACTCGCCGCTCTGGATCTCCGCGAGGACCTTCTTCATCTCGGCCTTGGTGGCGTCGGTGATGACGCGCGGGCCGGTGATGTAGTCGCCCCACTCGGCGGTCTCGGAGACCGACCAGCGCATCTTCTCCAGGCCGCCCTCGTACATGAGGTCCACGATGAGCTTCAGCTCGTGCAGGCACTCGAAGTACGCGATCTCCGGCTGGTAGCCGGCCTCGGTCAGGGTCTCGAAACCGGCCTTGACCAGCGCGGACGCGCCACCGCAGAGAACGGCCTGCTCACCGAACAGGTCGGTCTCGGTCTCCTCGGTGAAGGTGGTCTTGATGACACCGGCGCGCGTGCCGCCGATTCCGGCCGCGTACGAGAGCGCCAGCGCGAAGGCGTTGCCCGAGTGGTCCTGCTCGACGGCCGCGATGCACGGAACGCCGCGGCCCTCCTCGTACTGGCGGCGGACCAGGTGACCCGGACCCTTCGGGGCGACCAGGGCGACGTCCACGTTGGCCGGGGGCTTGATGAAGCCGTAGCGGACGTTGAAGCCGTGGCCGAAGAAGAGCGCGTCGCCGTCCTTGAGGTGGTCCTTGATGGACTCCTCGTAGATCTCGGCCTGCAGCGGGTCCGGGGTCAGGATCATGATGACGTCGGCCCACTCGGCGGCCTCAGCCACGGGGACGACCGTCAGACCCTGCTCCTCGGCCTTGGCCTTGGACTTCGAGCCCTCCTTCAGGCCGACCTTGACGTCGACGCCGGAGTCACGGAGCGACAGCGCGTGGGCGTGGCCCTGGCTGCCGTAACCGATGACCGCGACCTTGCGGCCCTGGATGATGGACAGGTCGGCGTCGTTCTCGTAGAACAGCTCGGCCACTGGGATATCTCCTTGGTGCGCTGGTGTTGCTCCCACCGTACGGCGGGGAACGGAATCTGAGTTTCTCGGTCTCGCTATGCGAGCTGAGCGTGTCCGACCGGCTTGCGTAGCCGGTGCGTCGGCCGGGTCAGGCGCTGCGGTCGAGCGCGCGCAGGCTGCGGTCCGTGATGGACCGGCCGCCACGCCCTATGGCGATCGTGCCGGACTGCACGAGCTCCTTGATGCCGAAGGGCTCCAGCATCTTGAGCATCGCGCCGAGCTTGTCGGCTCCGCCGGTGGCCTCGATGGTGACGGCCTCCGGGGAGACGTCGACCGTCTTGGCGCGGAACAGCTGGACGATCTCGACGATCTGCGACCGGGTCTCGTTGTCGGCGCGGACCTTCACCAGAACGAGCTCGCGCTCGATGGCGTTGTGGGGCTCCAGCTCGACGATCTTGAGCACGTTGACCAGCTTGTTCAGCTGCTTGGTCACCTGCTCCAGCGGGAGGTCCTCGACGTTCACGACGATGGTGATGCGGGAGATGTCGGGGTGCTCGGTGACACCGACCGCGAGCGAGTCGATGTTGAACCCGCGGCGGGAGAACAGTGCGGCGATCCGGGCGAGGATGCCGGGCGTGTTCTCGACCAGGACGGAGAGCGTGTGCTTGGACATGTGGGGCGTTCTCTCTCTCGGCTCTCTCGGCTCAGTCGTCTTCGTTGTCGCCGAAGTCGGGACGGACGCCCCGGGCTGCCATGACCTCGTCGTTGGAGGTGCCGGCGGCGACCATCGGCCACACCATGGCGTCCTCGTGGACGATGAAGTCGATCACGACGGTACGGTCGTTGATCGCGTTGGCCTCGGCGATGACCTTGTCCAGGTCGGCCGGGTCCTCGCAGCGCAGCGCCACGCAGCCCATGGCCTCCGACAGCTTGACGAAGTCCGGGACGCGCGTGCCCTTGCGGGGCGCGATGGACTCGCCGAGCTGGGAGCCGACGGTGTCGTGGCCGGTCTCGTCGGCGTGCAGAACGGTGTTGGAGTACCGCTGGTTGTAGAACAGGGTCTGCCACTGGCGGACCATGCCCAGCGCACCGTTGTTGATGATCGCGACCTTGATCGGGATGTTGTTCAGCGCGCAGGTGACCAGTTCCTGATTGGTCATCTGGAAGCAGCCGTCACCGTCGATCGCCCAGACCGTGCGCTCGGGCATGCCGACCTTGGCGCCCATCGCGGCCGGGACCGCGTAGCCCATGGTTCCGGCGCCGCCGGAGTTCAGCCAGGTGCGGGGCTCCTCGTACTTGACGAAGTGCGAGGCCCACATCTGGTGCTGGCCGACACCCGCCGCGAAGATGGTGCTCTTCGGCGCGAGCGCGCCGATCCGCTCGATGACCTGCTGGGGCGAGAGGCTGCCGTCCTCGGGCAGGTCGTAACCCAGCGGGTAGGTCTCGCGCCAGCGGCTGAGGTCGTTCCACCAGGCGGTGTAGTCCCCGGCGTTGCCCTCGGTGTGCTCGGCCTGGACGGCCTGGATCAGGTCGGCGATGACCTCGCGGGCGTCGCCGACGATCGGGACGTCGACCGCGCGGTTCTTGCCGATCTCGGCCGGGTCGATGTCCGCGTGGATGATCTTGGCGAAGGGGGCGAAGCTGTCCAGCTTGCCGGTGACGCGGTCGTCGAAGCGGGTGCCGAGGGCGATCAGCAGGTCCGACTTCTGGAGCGCGGTGACGCCGGTGACCGAACCGTGCATGCCCGGCATGCCGACGTGCAGCGGGTGGCTGTCGGGGAAGGAGCCGAGCGCCATCAGGGTGGTACAGACCGGCACCCCGGTCAGCTCGGCCAGGACCTTCAGCTCGGCGGTCGCGCCGGACTTCATGACGCCGCCGCCGACGTACAGGACCGGGCGCTTGGCCTGGCAGATGAGCTTGGCGGCCTCGCGGATCTGCTTGGCGTGCGGCTTGGTGACCGGCCGGTAACCGGGGAGGTCCTGGGTGGGCGGCCACGAGAAGGTGGTCTTCGCCTGGAGGGCGTCCTTGGCGATGTCGACCAGGACCGGGCCGGGGCGGCCGGTGGAGGCGATGTGGAAGGCCTCGGCGATCGTCCGCGGGATGTCCTCGGCCTTGGTGACCAGGAAGTTGTGCTTGGTGATCGGCATCGTGATGCCGACGATGTCCGCCTCCTGGAAGGCGTCGGTGCCGATCGCCTTGGAGGAGACCTGGCCGGTGATCGCGACGAGCGGGACGGAGTCCATGTGCGCGTCGGCGATGGGGGTGACCAGGTTGGTGGCGCCGGGGCCGGAGGTGGCCATGCAGACGCCGACCTTGCCGGTGGCCTGCGCGTAGCCGGTGGCGGCGTGACCGGCGCCCTGCTCGTGGCGGACCAGGATGTGACGGACCTTCTTGGAGTCCATCATCGGGTCGTACGCGGGGAGGATGGCACCTCCCGGAATCCCGAAGACGGTGTCGCACCCCACCTCTTCGAGAGAGCGGATGAGGGACTGCGCACCCGTGACGTGCTCAACTGCGGCGGACTGGTGTCCGCCGGAACGGGGCCGCGGCTGCGGATGGTGGGCCCCGGTGGCCTGCTCGGTCATCGGCATTCTCTTCTCGAAGCTGAGGGTTTTACGCGGATTCGACTCTGTGCCAGTGCAACAAAAAACCCCTCGTGCCGGGAGGCAAGCGAGGGGAGCGCGTCGGGTGTGTTGAGCGGGGACATGCTGGCCCCTGCTTCAGCCGACGCGCTTTCCAAGTACGAGAATTCGGGTGCGCATGGCACTGACCCTCCCTCCGGCGGGAGGGTGATGTCAAGTAGGTGGGACGGGCGTCTCATTATGTGAGCCTCTGTGGATGGCCATCGAGCCCCCGGGGGAACCGCCTGCCAGAGCGGGCTGGGCTGCTCCGCCCGGTACTGGGAACGTACCGCGCACCAGGGCGCGCCGCAGCCTGTACTCGTCGAGCGGTCCGGAAAACGCCATTCCCTGGCCGTGGGTGCAGCCCATCGCGCGCAGGGCCATCACCTGTTCGGGTAGGTCCACGCCGTCGGCCACCGACTGCATGCCCAGGTCGTTTGCGATCCGCAAGAGGCCGGCGGTGATCTTGTGCAGGCGGGCGGACTCGACCACCCCTTCCACCAGACCCCGGTCCAGCTTGAGCATGTCCACCGGGAGGCGACGCAGGGCGCTGATGGCCGCATAGCCGCTGCCGAAACCGTCCAGGGCGATGCCCACCCCGAGCCGGTGCAAGGCCGTCAGGCGGCGCTCCAGGTCGTCGAAGGGCACTCTGGGATCGGATACGGCGAGCTCCAGCACCAGGGCCCCGGAGGGCAGCCCGTACCGGGTCAGCAGGGCCTCCACGGAGCCGATCGGCATGGCGCGGTCCAGGAGCCGCTGGGCGGTCATCCGTACGGCCACGGGCACGTCGTGCCCGGCCCGGTGCCGGTCGGCGGCCTGTTCCACCGCCTCCTCCAGCAGCCAGCGCCCCAGCTCGGCGGCGCGGGTGGGGAACGCGCCGGCGAAGCCGGGGAGGGTGTCGGGACCGGGGGCGCCGGAGCCGCCCTCGCTGTACTCGGCGACCCGGAGGAACTCCGCCGGGGTGAAGAGGATCCCCTGGGCGGAACGCCAGCGGGCCTGCGCGACGACGGCCGAGATCTCGCCGGTGGCCAGCGAGACCACGGGCTGGTGCAGCAGGGCGAACTCGCCCTCGTGCAGTGCGGTCCGCAGCCGGCCCGCCAGCTCGGCCTTCCGTACGACCTCGGCCTGCATCTGGGGGGCGTACATCTCGACGCGGTCCTTGCCCCCCGCCTTGGCCCGGTACATCGCGAGATCCGCGTTGCGCATCAGGTCCGAAGGGGTGATGCCGGGGTCGGCGAAGGCGACGCCGATGCTGGCGGCGACCCGTACCTCGCTGCCGCCGATCCGGTACGGCTGGGAGAGGGTGGTGCGCAGCCGGTCCGCGATCTCGCGCACCTGATACTCGCGGGCGCTGCGGTCGCGGTTCCCGTCGCCCAGGATCAGCGCGGCGAACTCGTCGCCGCCGAGGCGGGCGGCGGTGTCCCCGACGCGGACCGAGTCCTGGAGCCGGCGTGCGGCCTCGATGAGCAGCTCGTCGCCGGCCTGGTGGCCGATGGTGTCATTGACCGCCTTGAAGCCGTCGAGGTCGATGAAGAGCACGGCGGTGCTGTGGTCTCCGGCGCGCCGGCCGGTCAGGGCCTGGCGGACGCGGCGGGTGAAGAGCGCCCGGTTGGGCAGGTCGGTCAGCGGATCGTGCTCGGCGCTGTGCTGGAGCTGGGCCTGGAGGCGGACCCGTTCGGTGACGTCCCGGCTGTTGAGGATGAGCCCGCCCTGGTGGCGGTTGACGGTGGACTCCACGTTGAGCCACTCGCCGCCGCCCGACTTGAAGCGGCACTCGATGCGGGTGGTGGGCTCCTCGGCCGGCGGTGCGGCGAGGAAGCGCCGTACCTCGTGGACCACCCGGCCGAGGTCGTCGGGATGGATCAGGGTGGCGAGCTCGGTGCCCACCAGCTCCTCCGCCTCGCGGCCGTAGACCCCGGCGGCGGCGGGGCTGACGTAGCGCAGGGTCCCGGTGGGCGCGGCGATCATGATGACGTCGCTGGAGCCCTGGACCAGGGAGCGGAAGTGGTTCTCCTTCTGGGCCAGTTCCTGGGTCAGCGCGATGTTGTCGAGGAGCATGATGCCCTGCCGGATGACGAGGGCGAGCACGACCGTGCAACCGGTGAAGACGACCATCCGATCGACCTTCCGGCCGTCCACCACGTTGTAGAGGATGCCGAGGGTGCACACGGCCGCCGCGAGGTACGGGGTGAGGGCGGGCAGCGAGCCGGTGATCGGGCGGCTGTGCACCCGCTCCGGCCGCGGGCGCCCGGCGGGCTCCGGGCCCGGGTGCATGCGCCGGGCGCCCCAGGGCGCGTACGCGAGCAGCAGCGAGCCCACGAACCAGCCGGCGTCGAGCAACTGTCCGGACTGGTACTCGGCGCTCAGCAGGGGCGAGGTGAACAGGGCGTCGCTGAGCACGGTCAGGGCCAGCGCCGCGATGGCGGTGTTGACGGCGGAGCGGTTGGTCTCGCTCCGCCGGAAGTGCAGGACCAGGACCATCGAGACGAGCGCGATGTCCAGGAGCGGGTAGGCGAGGGAGAGCGCGGCGCGCGGCACGCTGCCGGGGGCGCCGGACTGGGCGGTCCGCGCCGCGTGGGCCAGGGCCAGGCTCCAGGACAGGGTGAGCAGGGAGCCGCCGATGAGCCAGGAGTCGAGCCCCAGGCACACCCAGCCGGCGCGGGTGACCGGGCGTTTGGCGAGGACCAGCAGGCCGACGATGGCGGGCGGGGCGAAGCAGAGGAAGGCGAAGTCCGCGAGCGAGGGCTTCGGCACCGCCTCGCCGAGGATCACCTCGTACCAGCCCCAGATGGCGTTCCCGGTGGCGCCCATGAGGGAGGAGAAGGCGAAGAGCAGCCAGGCGGGGCGTTCACGGCTGTCGATGGCCCGCGCGTAGGAGTAGCAGGAGGCCGCGGCGAGTATGCCGGCCGCGCTGAGTCCGAAGTCGCCCATGATCTCGGCAACTTCCTCCGATCCCCAGTTGAGGGCGGCGCCGACGGCGTACCCGCCACTGACCAGTGCGAGGAGGAGCTGCATCGCCAGGCACCTGCCTCCGCCGGAGACGGACGGCCGGTTCAGGAGCGCCGTCCCCGGGGCACTCACCGGTCCCCCTCGCCGGCTGGTTCCCGCGCACCCCATCGTCGCCTTCGGCGGCTCTGCCGCATCGGATCCTTCGTCCATTGGCCGTGCATCGCCCGTCGCCCCCCAAAGTGTCCGATCACTCCCCAGCGCCAGACGTTCGTGGCGCAGCCCCTTCTTCCGGACGATACACCACTTTCGTCACTCAGGGACATAGATCCTCTACGCTCCGTTACCGACCGGGGAGTTGTGCCCACCGAGCGCATCCGCACGACTGCGGAGCGTGCGCGCCGCGCGTCACTCGGTGATCAGTACCGTGTGCTCGACGGGCTCCCCGGCGGCGAACCGGGTGAGCTGGCGCGCCAGCAGGCGCTTGGCCCGCGGCTCGAACGCCGAGCTGCTGCCGCCGACATGAGGCGTGATCAGGACATTCGGAGCATGCCAGAGCGGGTGGCCCGCAGGCAGCGGTTCCGGGTCGGTGACGTCGAGCGCCGCGCGCAGCCGGCCCGACTCCACCTCCGCCAGCAGGGACTTGGTGTCGACGACGGGACCACGCGAAACGTTCACCAGCAGGGCGCCGTCCTTCATCCGGCTCAGGAAGTCGGCGCCCACCAGGCCCCGGGTGGCATCGGTCAGCGGGGTCACGAGGATCACCACGTCGGCCTGCGGCAGGAGGCGGGGCAGGTCGGCGAGGGCGTGCACGGGCCCGCGCGCACTGGTCCGCGCCGTACGGGCCACGCGCGCGATCCGCTCGCATTCGAAGGGCGCCAGCCGGTCCTCGATGGCCGAGCCGATGGATCCGTAGCCGATGATCAGAACGGATTTGTCGGCGAGGGCGTCGTAGAAGCCGGAGCGCCACTCCTCGCGGTCCTGTCCCCGGACCATGCCGGGGATGCCGCGCAGGGAGGCGAGGGTCAGGGCGAGGGCGAGTTCGGCGGTGCTGGCGGTGTGCACGCCGACGGCGTTGCACAGCCGTACGCCGGGGCGCAGGTCGCCGAGGCCGCCCAGTACGTGGTCGATGCCGGCGGTGAGGGTCTGGACGACCCGGACGGCGGGCATGGCCGCCAGCGGACGCACGGTGACCTCGGGGGACTTCATGTAGGGGGTCACGTAGAAGACGCAGTCGGCGGGATCCGCCGGGAAGGCGTCCTCGCCGTCCCAGAGGCGGTAGCGGAAGGAGTCGGGGAGGCCCTCGATCTCCTCGGCGGGGAACGGAAGCCAGACGTCCGGGGTCATTGCAGTCATGATCACGAGGCTATGCCAAGGCTTCTTGATCAAGCCGTTAGTTTGATGGCCGGAGCGCGAGGAGGACGCAGGCGTGGAGCGCAGGTCGATCGGGGCGGGGGCGCTGGCCGTGGGCGCCATAGGCCTCGGCTGTATGCCGATGAGCTGGGCGTACGCGCCCTCGCGGCGGCGCGGGCAGGAGTCGCTGGCCGCCGTGCACACGGCGCTGGACCTGGGGTCGAACCTGCTGGACACGGCCGACGTGTACGGGCCCTACACCAATGAGCTGCTGCTGGGCCGGGTGCTGCGGGAGCGGCGGTCCGAGGCGTTCGTCTCGGCGAAGGTGGGACTGCGGGCGGGTGAGCAGCACGTGGTGGCCGACGGGCGGCCCGGCTACGTGCGGCGGGCCTGCGATGCCTCGCTGCGGCGGCTGCGGACCGACGTCATAGACCTCTACCAGCTGCACCGGGTGGACCCGGAGGTGCCGGTGGAGGAGACCTGGGGGGCCATGGCGGAGCTGGTGGGCGCGGGCAAGGTGCGGGCGCTCGGCTTCTGCGCGCTGGGCGCCGGGGCGGGTCCGGGGGCGGGGCGGCGCGGGGACCGCGGGTACGGGACGACCCTGCGGCACCTGGAGCGGGCGCAGCAGGTGTTCCCGGTGAGCGCGGTGCAGGCGGAGCTGTCGGTGTGGTCGCCGGAGGCGGCGTGGCAGCTGCTGCCGTGGTGTGCCGCACGCGGGGTGGGGTTCCTGGCGGCGATGCCGCTGGGCAGCGGGTTCCTCACCGGAACGCTCACCCCGGGTGAGGGCTTCGAGTCGCAGGACGTACGGGCCCGCCATCCGCGGTTCACGGCGGAGGCGATGGCCTCGAACCAGGTGCTGGTGGCGGGGCTGCGGCGGGTGGCGCGGCGGCACGGGCCCGAGGTCACGGCCGCGCAGGTGGCTCTGGCCTGGGTGCTGGCGCAGGGGCCGCAGGTGGTGCCGGTGCCGGGGGCCGACCGGGCGCACTGGGCGGCGGAGAACGCGCGGGCGGCGCAGGTGCGCCTCTCGGCCGGGGACCTGGCCGAGATCGCGTCCCTGCCGGGTGCGGTGGGAGCCTGGGACTGACCCACAACCACTCGATCGAGTGTACGAGTGGTGGAACTTCGCGAACTGCTGCGGCTGTTGAGACAGATGACGGGCACGATCGGAGGACCGGAAGGGAGCAGGGCGATGCGATACGGAAGTTCTCCCGGGCAGGTGGGGTACGAGGGCCTGGGCGCGCGGCGCCGGAGCGTGCTGGCGGCGGTGGCGCTGGCCGGGTGCGGCGCTCTGCTGGCGGCGGGGTGCGCGCCGTCGGGCGCCCCCGGCGCGGGGGGCAGCTCTCCACCGGGCACGGGTGCGGCCGGCTCCGGGTCACCGGGCGCATCGGCGAGACCGTCCGCTTCACCGGAGGCCACCGGCCCGCCGGCCAAGGGGGCGGTGACGGTCGGCGGCGAGGTCGCCAAGGGCCTGGAGTCGCCGTGGGGCGTGGCTCCCCTGCCCGGCGGGGACCTGCTGGTCGCCTCGCGGGACAAGGGGACGATCAGCCGGATCGCGGCGGACTCGGGCGCGGTGACGCAGATCGGCAAGGTGCCGGGGGTGGCTCCGGGCGGAGAGGGTGGGCTGCTGGGCCTCGCGCTGTCGCCCTCCTTCGCCTCCGACCGGCTGGTGTATGTGTACTTCACGACCGAGTCCGACAATCGCATCGCCCGGCTGCGGTATGACGAGCAGAGACCGGCCGGGCAGCAACTGGGCGCGCCGGACACCGTGTTCCGGGGCATCCCGAAGGGCCTCGTGCACAACGGCGGCCGGATCGCCTTCGGTCCGGACAAGATGCTCTATGCGGGGACGGGTGAGACGGGCGACAGGAGGCTCGCGCAGGACAAGAAGTCGCTGGGCGGCAAGATCCTGCGGATGACCCCGGACGGGGATCCGGTGCACGGCAATCCGGAGGCCGATTCGGTCGTCTACTCCTACGGGCACCGCAATGTGCAGGGCCTCGCCTGGGACAAGGACAAACGGCTGTGGGCGGCCGAGTTCGGCCAGAACACCTGGGACGAGCTGAATCTGATCGAGCCCGGCGCGAATTACGGCTGGCCCGAGGCCGAGGGGAAGGCGGGCAAGCCGGGCTTCCGGGATCCGGTGGCCGTGTGGACGACCGACGAGGCCTCGCCGAGCGGGATCGCCTGGGCGGAGGGGTCCGTGTGGATGGCCGGGCTGAAGGGCGAGCGGCTGTGGCGGATCCCGCTGGCCGGAGCGGAACCCGTCGCGGAGCCCGAAGCGTTCCTCGAGGGGAAGTACGGCCGGCTGCGCACGGTGGTGGCGCTCGGCGGGGACAAACTGCTGCTGGTCACGAGCGAGACGGATGGGCGCGGGTCGCCGGAAGCGGGCGACGACAGGATCCTGACCCTGACCGTGCGATAGCCGGTACGGCCCCCTAGGGGGAGGGAAGGCGCGGTGGACGCGGTGTTCAACATGATCGAGGAGCTGTTCAACCCGGGGCGCAAGCACACGGACGAGGAGAAGAAGCGGCTGGAGCTGTCCCGGACCGACGTCAATGACAACGATCCGGGACGGGGCCCGATAGACCTCGAATCGGGCAAGGTGCTCATACGCCTGGCCGAGCAGCCTCCGGTCGTGGGCTGACGGCGCCGGGCGGGGCGAAGAGCCGTAGCCGGTGGGCGAGGGCGGCCGCTTCGCCGCGGCCGGCGACGCCCAGCTTCGCCAGGATGTTGGAGACGTGCACGCTCGCCGTCTTCGGGGAGATGAAGAGTTCCTCGGCGATCTTGCGGTTGGTGTTGCCGGCCGCGACCAGGCGCAGCACGTCCCGCTCGCGGCTGGTCAGGCCGAGGGCCTCGACCGGGTCGGTCCGCGGTTCGGACGGGGCCGGGGTCGGCTCTGCGGCGGTGAGCGGGAGCCGGGCGCGCTGGGCGAGCAGGGCCAGATCCTCGCGCAGCCGGCGTGCGCCGATCCGGTCGGCGGTGGCGTAGGCCTCGCGGAGCAGGACGGCCGCGGGTTCACGGTCACCGCCGGCGGCCAGCAGCGCCTCCGCGAGCCGGTGGCGGGCCCGGGCCAGTAGGTACGGGCGGTCCAGCGGGCGGGCGGACTCCTCGACGGCGGCCCAGTCGGCGGCGGTGTCGCGAGCCTCGGCCCGCAGCAGCTCGGCCCGGACGTATGCGGCGTGGGCGGACCACACCGGGACCGGGGTGGCGAGGGAGCCGGCGGCGGTGCGCAGCACGTCCAGGGCTGCGTCCCGGCCGGCGTCGGAGGCCGGGAGTCCCCGGGCGTCCGCCTCGGCGGAGGCGGCGGCGAGCAGCAGCGGCCAGGCGTAGCGGTGGTGCCCGAGCGGGAAACCGTAGGCGACGGCGGCGGCCGTCTCGGCGCGGAGGTCGGCGATCCGGCCCTCCCCCGCGGCGAGCCCGATCGCGAGGCGGTACAGCGGTATCCGGTGCTGGGGCTGGGTCTCGTGGGCGCCGAAGTGGGCGTGGGCGGCGGCGAGCTGGTGGGCCGCCTCGGTCAACTCGCCCCGGGCCAGCGCCAGGTAGGCCAGACGTGCGGCGGCCGAGCCGCGGGGGGCCGCGCTCTGGCCGACGCGCAGGGTGCACCGGGCCGCCTCGGCCGCCTCGTCCCAGCGGCCGAGGCTGCACAGGCTCTCGGCCATGTTCCCGCAGAGCCATGCCTCGGTGTCCAGCAGCCTGGACGTCCTGCCCAGTTCAGCCCCTTGTTCGGCCAGTTCCACGGCTTCGCGGGACCGGCCCAGGCTTTCCAACTGAGAGGTGAGATTGATATGCGCACGTCCCGCCAGCATGGCGAGCCCGAGTTCCGTGGCCCGTTCCCTGACCGCGTGCATCTCGGCGAGGCCGCCGGACACGTCGCCGAAGTCGGTGCGCAGGCAGCCGACCGCGATCCGGGCGTTGAGCTCGGTCTCCTCGGCGCCGACCGTGCGCGCGTACTCGACGGCGCGTTCGGCGGCGGCGAGGTTGGCGGGGCCCGGCTTGTGGAGCAGGCCCCAGTTCGCCGCCTTGGCCAGGACCTCGGCGTGCACCTGGGACGGGGGCAGCCCCCGGACCAGGTCCTGCGCCTTGGCTATCTCCTCCCAGCCGTCGCCGCGGCCGAGGCCGGCGACCAGCCGGGAGCGTTCGGTCCAGAACCAGGCGGCCCGCAGCGGGTCGCCGTCCTCCTCCAGCAGGCGCAGCGCCGTCTTCGTGATCTTCAGGGCGCGTTCCGGCTCGCCGCCGTAGCGGGCCGCGACGGTCGCCTCGGCCAGCAGGTCGAGCCGCTGGAGCGGGGTGGTCGCCGGGTCGCAGGCGCCGAGGTCCTCCGTGACGCAGGTCAGGGGCGGGTACACCTCGGTGTAGTCCGCCGGACGAAGCGCCTCGCGGACGTCCTCCGGGGCGCTGTCCCACAGGTCCATGGCCCGCTCCAGCAGACGCAGCTGCTCGGAGTAGGCGTGCCGGCGGCGGGCCGCCACGGACGCGGCCAGTACGACGGGCAGCGCCTTGGCCGGGTCGTTCGCCTGGTACCAGTAGCTGGCCAGCCGGATGGCCCGCTCCCCGGCGCGGATCAGCGAGGCGTCGGCCTCCAGGGCCTCGGCGTAGTGGCGGTTGACGCGGGCGCGCTCGCCGGGCAGCAGGTCGTCGCTGACGGCCTCGCGGACCAGCGAGTGCCGGAAGCGGTAGCCGTCGCCGTCGGGGGTGGCGATCAGGATGTTGGCTCCGACCGCGGCCCTCAGCGCCTGGATCAGTTCGTCCTCGGTGAGCCCGGCGACGGCGCGCAGGAGCGGGTACTCCACGGTGGAGCCGCCCTCGGCGACGATGCGCACCAGGCGCTGGGTCTCGTCCGGGAGGACCTCGACGCGGACGAGGAGCAGGTCGCGCAGGGATTCGGTGAGTCCGGTGCGGCAGCCGCTCTCCCGGGAGGCGACGAGTTCCTCGACGAAGAAGGCGTTGCCGTCGGACCGGTCGAAGACGGAGTCGACGAAGTCCTCGTCGGGCTGCGCGGCGAGGATGCCGGCGAGCTGGCGGCGCACCTCTGCCCGGTTGAAGCGGGACAGCTCGATGCGCCGGACGGTGCGGAGCCGGTCGAGTTCGGCGAGGAGCGGGCGCAGCGGGTGGCGGCGGTGGACGTCGTCCGCGCGGTAGGTGGCGACGACGACGAGCCGGCCGCTGCCGAGGGTGCGGAAGAGATAGGAGAGGAGGTGCCGGGTGGAGGTGTCAGCCCAGTGCAGGTCCTCCAGGACGAGGACGACGGTGCGGTCGCGGGCGAGCCGCTCCAGCATCCGGGCCGTCAGTTCGAAGAGGCGGGCGGTGCTCTCCTCGTCGTGCGGGCCGCGCGGGGTGTCGCCGAGTTCGGGGAGGATCCGGGCGAGTTCGTCCTCCTGGCCGGCGGCCGCAGCGGCCAACTCCTCGGGGAGCAGCCGGTGCAGGGTGCGCAGCGCCGTCGAAAACGGGGCGAAGGGAAGTCCCTCCGCCCCGATCTCCACACAGCCCCCGACGGCGACGACGGCGCCGCGGCGGTCCGCCTCGCAGAGGAACTCCTCGGTGAGGCGGGTCTTGCCGACCCCGGCCTCTCCCCCGATGAGCATCGCCTGCGGTTCATTGCCTGCGGCGCGGGCCAGCGCGTCGGTGAGCACGGCCAGTTCGTCGGCTCGGCCGACGAACACCGGGCTGACAGATCTCGTCTCCACGTCGCCGAGCATCGCACAGTGGTCCTGCCCGGCGGCACTTGTCGTCGGTGCGCTTCTCATCACGTGTCAGTTCACGCGGGTCGCGGCGCCGGCTACGCGGCGCGGGCGAAGCGGCTCCGGTGCCCCCTCACCGACCCTTCGGGTTCCTGGCTCCGCGAGGAGGCGCGGCGCGCCTTCCTGGCCTCGCGCACCAGGCGGTACTCCTCGGCCTTGCGGCGGAGGTCGGCGTTGCGGGCGGCTGCGATCTCGTGCTGGAACATCTCGTACTCCCTGGTTGCGTTGCCTGGGCACCTCGTTCGGTGTGTTCCAAGCTTCGCGTCCCAGGGGGTACCGCCACATCGGTCGCATGCCGCATCTGTACGGGGCGGGGGTCCTTAGGCCGGAGGCCGAAGGACCCCCGGAGCACTAAGGAGGTGCCGGCGATGCGCCTATGCGAGGGCGTAGGGGGCGTTCTCGATGAGTACCGACTGCTTCTCCCACGCCTCCCGGTCCCTCAGGTAGCGAGGTTCGTCCGCCACGATCGCGCGGGTCTCGGCCGCGCCCACCGTCAGCTTCCAGCGCACGGAACCGGTCACACGCTGCGCGCAGGTGTCGATGAAGCACTGGAGCGCGCCACGCAGCTCACCGAACCAGCGGCCTTCCAGAGCCTCGCGCACCCACAGCTGCTCCAGGTGCATCTTCTCCCGGATCGTCTCTGCACCGAGGGTGGCGGTCTCCAGGTGGCGGTAAGAGCGGAGCAGCAGCCACGCCGCCGGCATCTCCCGGATCTCCAGCACCTTCTCGCCGTTGTCGAGGTGCTCAAGTCCGCTGTAGCGGCCGACCCCGAACGCGCCTGCCCGTACGTTCAGCTTTTCGATCAGGTCGAGGAGTTCCATCTCCACGCCGTCGACCGCCACCGGGACGCCTTCCCGGAATCGAATTTCCACCACGTCGGTGGCATCGGATGCTCCCACCGAGCTCCACCGGTACATGTGCTCCGGAACCGCGTGGTCCTCGGGGTCGTCGAGGATCCCGGACTCGAACTCGCGGCACCACAGGTTCGAGTCCCCGCTCACGATGCGCTCGCTCATCCGGTCCAGGCCGGCTTCCTTGAGCTCCTGGATCTTCTGGTCGCGGTCGACGGGGTCGAGGTCGTACGGGCTGCCGTACTGGCCGTCGAAGCCCAGCAGCGTGAGGGCCCCGTTCAGGCGTCGCAGGGTGTTCTGCGATCGGTTCGCCGTGTGCAGGATGGCGGTCGCGCCCAGTTCCCGTGCCAGATCCACGGCGAAGCGGGCGATGAGCGGGCGGCTCAGGGTCGAGCTGACCGGGTGGGTGTCCAGATAGACCGCCTGCGCGCTGATTGCCGAGCGTACGAACTCCTCGGCGAAGACCTGGCGGCCGTCGATGATGTGGAGCTGCGCACCCAGCGCGTCGGCTACCTGCTGTTTGTCCGCGCTGCTTTCGTCCTCACCGAGGTCGACGCTGACCGCGTGGATGTTGTGGAAACCCGCTTCCTTGAGCCGGAGCAGCAGGTAGCTGCTGTCCAGACCACCGCTGAACAGGGTGACGATGGGGGAATCCGATGCCAGGACGTCAGTCCTGAGCTGTCGGAACGAACGGATGATTTGTCCTTGATGACGCACGGCACACTTTCAGGGTCGGCCGTCAGAACGGATGAACAGGGTGGTTACGTCCGCGTTGAGGGCGCTGGGCTGCGCTGTGCACGGGTGAGCAGCAGCGAGAACAGGCCGAACGACAGGATCAGTCCGAGGCAGGCAAGCCCGATGGCCGTCCTGAGGGCGAGTACTTCGGCCAGGAGGCCGGCGAATCCTGCGCCCAGAGCCACGGAGGAGAAGGCGCTGGTCCGGAATACGGCTGCAAGGCGGCCTTGCAGCTCTCGCGGGGCGAGCTCGTGCCGGATGGTGTTCGAGTGAACGTTGAACACCGTGAGACCAAAGCCGTAGAAACAGAACGTCACGCCGCTCATCGCCATGGCGAGCACGATCGACCCTTGTGGGGTGAACGGCAGGAGAGCAGGGGTGACGGAGGCGAGCCCCGTCGACAGGATCAGGATGCGCGTCACGCCCTGCGAGGTCTTGAATTTGGGTGCGATGGCCGCGCCCACGACGGAGCCGATCGCTCCTGTTCCCAGGACGAGGCCGACCTGCGCCGAGTCCAGCCCCAGATCCCGTAGGGCGAACAGCATGAAGAGCGTGATCACAGCCTGTTCGAAGAAGTTGAACAGGGTCATCTGAAGCAGCAGCACCCACAGCGTGGTGGTCTGCCGCACGAACTTCGCGCCCGCGACGAACGACTGCCCCCATGGCTCCCGGGCATTGGCCGCCTGCGGCAGTGCGCGCGCCCGGGTGCGCAGGATCATGGCCGCGGCTATCGCGAACGCCGTGGCGATGGCGAACAGCACCAGGTCGCCGGAGAAGGCGAGCAGGAGTCCGGCGATGGAGGGGCCGACCACCTGAGTGATCGACATGGAGAGCTGGAGCCTGCCGTTGGCCTTGGCCATCCCCCCTTCGGGGGCGAGGTCGGGCACCAGCGCCATGGTGCCCACGCTGGCCAGGGCGTTGAAGGCACCGGCGAGCAGCACGGTGCCCCAGAGCGCCACGGCGCTCAGCTCGCCGGCGGTGGCGAGCAGTCCTGCCCCCAGGAGCAGCAGGCCGCGGACCGCGTGGCACAGCTGGACCAGCCGGACTCGGTCCATCCGGTCCACGATCAGGCCGGCTATGGGGGTGATGACCAGGTACGGAATGAACTGCAGCGCGGTCGTCGCAGCGACCTCCGAAGGCCTCAGCTTGAGGAATTCCGCCGCCAGGAGCGGGAACCCGACGTTGAGGACCTGGCCCGCCGCCTGCGCGAACGACTGGCTCACCCAGAAGCGGTTGAACTGGGCCCAGCTGATGGCCGGTTCCTCTTTGGTGGCGATACTAGTCATTGCTCACTGCCCAATGGGAAGTCGACTCCAGGGATAGTTTCGGAATCGAGGTGCTGATGTCCGCGAGGCGCGAACGGTCACCGCCCGGCCGCCGCTTCACTCCGAGGTCGTGAGGGAGCCTCACGAGGCTGTACAGCGGTACGGCCCTGGCCCCGCGCAGCATCTTCGCGAAGAGGGCGCCGGTGCCCAGATCGATGAGCCGCACCCCGGACCGCATGGCGTGCAGGAGCGGCTCGTACAGCACGAGCCGCGGGTAGTCGTTGGGACGGTCGCCGAGACGGTCGTAGTCGAAGCCCGCGACGCGCATCGACATGAGGTCTCCCTCCTGGACGCCCAGGGAGAAGCCCTTCGGGTTCGCCGTCCCTCCGGTCAGCAGCAGCTGGGGCTGGAGCCCGGAGTTGGCCGTGGCCCTGATGTAGGAGGCCATGCTCGCCTCCTCCGCCGGTTGCCCGTGACGCCGGTGGAGGTTCGCGAGGAGCGGGGCCAGCAGAGGCGTCATCCTCTCGATCTCCGAGGCGTCCTCGATCCTTTCGACGGGATCGTCCTCGTTGCCCCGAAGCTCCGCCCGGATGCGGCGCCGGGAGCGGTCGTCGGCGACGGTCGACAGGAACGACTCGATGTCCGAGCCGGCGGCCGGAACGGCGAGCTCACCCGAGGCATCGACGAAATAGCAGTCCCAGCCAGTGAGCTCGGCGCTCAGGTCCTGCATCAGCTCGCGGTCCAGGTACAGCATGCTCACCACGCTGGAGCTGTGGGCGTCCGCGATGGCCGTCAGCAGCTTGCCGGCAGCCTGGTCGCACGAACGGTCCGAGTGCAGGAACCCGTTGCGCTGACCGTTGCGCGTACCGATGAGCACGTGCGGGCGGGAGCGGTGCTCGATGCCGGCGCCCGGGTCGAGGTCACGCTTGTGCAGCGACCACACGTCGTACGTGTACCGGGCGGGCGCCTCCGCGTAGATGTGCACGGGGATACCGAGCAGGTAGCCGGCCGCGTCGCGGATGGCCCAGAACTCCACAGGGACGCGGTCGTTCGACCGGCGCAGCGTCAGGCTCCAGCCACGCGAGGTGAACAGGGACTGCGTCTGCTTGAGGTCGGCCCACACCTCGGCCGGGACGTCTTCGATCCGGTCGAACCGCAGAATTTCAAGATCGTTCACAGAAGTACTCTTTTCGGCGGCTGGTCAGTTACGGGGGGCGAGACGCAACTTGTGGTTCGCATCCAGTACCGCCTCGGTGAAACGGATGGCCGATGGAGTGGCGTATCCGGGCAGTTCGGCGGAGAGGTGCCGCCGCAGTTCCGGCGCGGAAACGGCCTCCGGGTCGAGTGCCACCACTTGGAGCGAGAGGACCTCGCCGAGCCGTCCCTTGCGGAAAGCGGCCTCGGCATGGGCGATCTGAGGATGCCGCAGCGCCGCGGACTCGATCTCCTCCAGGGCCACCCGGTGACCGTTGACCGACACCTGCCGGTCGGCGCGGCCGGTGACGTACAGCTCACCGTCCACGCCACGCATACCGAGATCTCCCGTGCAGTAGACGCGGTAGGCGGGGTCACCTGCGGGGTCCGGCAGGAAGCGTTCGTTCGACCGGCCGCCGCACAGGTAGCCGACGGCAAGACTCCGGCTGCGTACGACGATCTCGTCGGCGGCGGCTCCGGAGCCGGCCAGTTCGCCGCCGAGGACGACCAGGGCTCCCGCGACGCCCGCGCCGATGGGCAGCAGATCGTCCGGCGCCGCATCGGCATCCACCGGAGGGCGCACCTCGTAGGCCGCCGCCACCTGCGGCGTTTCGGTCGCTCCGTAGACGTTGAGGAGTCTGGCGGACGGGCAGTGACGCAGGACCCGGGCGGCGAGTCCGCGGGAAAGCGGTGCGCCGCCGGAGAGGATCAGCCGGAGCCGGGCCGGACCGCCCTCGGCCTCCACGCCTCCCAGCAGTCCGAACTCGAGGAGTGCGGGGGTGAGGTGGAGGATCGTGGGCCCGGTCGAGGCCACCCACTGCGCGAGCCGGCCGGGGACCTGCAGAACGGCCTGCTCCGGGATGACGAGCGTGGCGGCGCCCGACAGCGCGACGATCACATCCCGCAGCATCGGATCGTGGCCCAGTCCGCCCAGCAGCGCCACGCGGTCGTCCGGCCGAGGCGCGAACTCGGCCTCGTACCACTGGGCCATGGAGTGCAGCGGCCCGTCCGTGACGGCGACGGCCGCGGGCTCGCCCGTACTCCCCGAGGTGAACAGGATGTGGCTCAAGCGGCCGTCGTCGCGCCCGGCCTCGTCGGTACTCTCCCGCTGCGGCCCCGACGCCGGATCCAGCCGGATGCCCTCACCGAAGGAGAGCACCCAGCGCGCCCGCGCGGTGGCCACGTACTGGCTGATCCTGGCCGGAGGGTGTGCTCCGTCGACCGGCGCCGGCACGGCCCCGGCGCGCCACGCGGCGAGCAGGGCGATGACGAACGCGCTGGTCCGCTCGCCCTTCAGGACGATCCGGTCCCCCGGGCAGACGCCCGCCGAGGTGAGGTGCGCGGCGGTGCGATCGACCCTGGCCGCGAACTCGCGGTAGGTGATCGCTTCCTCGGACGTCTCGAGGGCCGGGCCGTCCGGATGGACGGCGACGGCGGTGTCGAGAAGGCCGAGGACAGGATGTCCGTCGGATGACGGGACGCGCTCGTGCGCGGTCAAGGTGAGCCCCCGTAGTACTGGTAAGACGTGGTGCCGGTCGGTCAGAGGACGCGAGCGCCCAGTTCGGTCAGGGCGACGGCCATGCCGTGCGGGGTCGGGTTGTCGAAGACCACGCCGATGCTCGGCTCCACACCGAAGCGCTCGGTGATCGCGGGCAGCAGGCGGATCGCCGTGATGGAGCTGCCGCCCAGATCGAAGAAGTCCTCGTCTCCCGCCACGCTGTCGAGGCCCAGGGCCTCGGCCCACAGCTCCGCAACTTCCTTCTCGATGATTTCCAGTTCGGACGCCATGTCTCTTCTCCTTGTTCGGCCTGCCCCGGAGGGCAGGCGTGGGGGTGTCGGGGGATGTGGGTCAGTTCGTCGCGACGACGGCGGCGAGAGCGGTGAGCCGCTCCCCGAAGGCGTCGATGAGACCGGCCGCCTGTTCCTCGGTGAGGACGTCGGCGCGGACGATCACCGTGGCGCTCACCACGTCCGCGTCGTAGGAACTGATGAAGTTGACCGGTCGGCGGGCGGAGAGGTTCTTCCTCTTCGGGCTGACCTTCTGCGTCTGGAGGCCGGGAAGCTTGAGCTGGCGCTCCGTCAGTTCCATCGGCTGGAAGGCGAACTTCACGGGGTAGAGGTCCTCGGCCCCGTAGAGCGCCAGCTGGTCCTCCCACTGGATGCGCGAGGAGTTGTACCAGCGCCGCAGTCCGCCGTTGACGGCGGCGATCAGGTCCTCGACCGTCTCGTGGGCGGCGAGGTCCTCGCCCACGAACAGAGTCGTCGAGTAGTACCCGACCGCGCCCGTCGCGGCGGCGGTGGTCCGGCCCGCGTAGGCCGAGCCGAACATGGTCTGCGTGTCGCCGAAGGTGTCCGAGATCGCCTGCAGCATCGCCACGGATCCGATGACGAACGGAGTGACCGAGAAGTGCTTGGCCGCCGCCACCACCCCCGCGGACAAGCCGGGCCATTCCCGGCGGTGCACCGCTCCGGGACCCTTGGGCGACACGGTGGCGGCGTCCAGTGCGCGGATGCTGCGGTAGTCGCGGCCGAACAGCTCGGACCAGCCCTCGAGGGCGGCCGGATCGGCGGCGGCCTGGGCCTCGGCGTACTGACGCGGGCGGGTGCGGACCCTGCCGTTGCCCCGCACGGCCCGGTACTCCGCGGCCAGGTCCTCGTAGAACAGCATGAAAGTCCACGCGTCGAACACCAAGTGGTGTCCACAGACGATCATGACGGTCGAGTCACCGTCCAGGGCCGTCAGCCACATCCGCAGCGGCGGCTCCTCGTCGAGCTTCATCGGACGGGCCGCCACCTCGAGCCCGGCTGCGAGGGCTTCGTCGACGGAGCCGTACGCGCCGCCGGGAGCCTCGCTCCAGATGGTGTCGACCAGTTCCGCACCGGAGCCCGTGACCACATAGCCGGCCTTGTCCGCGGGGTAGACCGAACGGAGCACGTCGTGCCGGTCAAGGACCTTGATCAGTGCGGCGCGCAGCGCGGGCACGTCGAGGTCGCCCGTGAGCGTGAAGGCCTCGGTCATGAGGTAGTAGGCGTCCACCCGGCCGCCGATGAAGTCGAGCATCCTCTGCTGCTGCGACGAGAGCGGGTGAAGGGTGACCGAGGGGGCCTCGGCGTCAGCGGAAGTCATCAGCAGTCCTTGTCCGTCGGCGCCGCCGTGAGCGCGGTCGCCTCGTCGAAGAGGGTCTTGTTCTTCGACAGGTGGGCGGCATTCGTGGTGCCGGTCAGTACGACTCCACGGCGGAAGGTGTCCGCGTGGAACCGGAACGGGTTGGGCGAGTCCGCGAGCGCCCCGGACGCCATCGGGCGGTTGAGGAGCGGCAGACAGCCGGTGGCCCGCTCGCCGTGGGCGTCCGAGAGGTGCGTGGTCCGCTCGTTCGCGGGGAACTGGACCGTGTCGAAGACCTCGGTGGCGACGGCGGCCCGCAGCGCCTCCGGGGTGGAGACGCTGACCCCGATCGCGCCCACCCGGCCGGTCGCCCTCAGCGAGGTGAACCAGCCGAGGAGTGCGTCGTCACGCATGTCGTCCACGGTGCACTTGTGCAGCTGGAGCAGATCGATCCGGCCCAGCAGCTCGATCGACTGCTGCAGACTGGATTCCAGGGCGCCGATCGAGTGGTCGATGGGATCGGCCTCGTCCTTGGGCCACACCTCACCGCACTTGGTCGCGATCAGCAGTTCCTCGCGCTGCCCCGAAGGGAGATTGCGCAGGTACTCGCCGAGGACGCGCTCGCTACTGCCGTAGGCGGCGGCGGTGTCGAAGAAGCGGATGCCCAGGCCGACGGCGTGGTCGAGCAGCGCAAATGCCTGCTCCGGCTCACAGACGGGGTTCTCGGCATGGGGCCACGGCCGGCCGATGCCGATGAGACCGAGTCCCAGCTCGATCCGGGGGGCGTCCCCCATCGCTGACACGTTCATCGTGCGGCCCTCGGGTGGTAGGAAAGCTGTCGCTCGACGGGGGCAGCGGCGAAGTCACCGGTCCCGTTGACGACGTCACCCGCCTCCAGCTGAATGCCCCGGGCGAGCCCGAAGCCCTTGAGTACGGCGCCCCGGGTGTCGGGATCCGGGCCTTCGAAGTCGTCGCCCGCGCCGAGCCGGACGCTCTGCGCCGCGACGGCACCGATGATCTGGGATCCGCTGCCCAGCGTGCTGGAGCCGACGATCTCGGCCCCGTTGAGGACGCGTACGCGGTCTCCGACGCTCAGCTCGACGCCGGGCCGGTTGGCCTTGAACTGCACTCCGCCCGGCCCGAAGGTGCAGCCGTCGCCGATGACGATCCGGCCGCCGGCCTCGGCCAGCAGAATGGTCGACGGGAAGAAGACGTTGTCCCGGCCGATGACGCAGGCTCCGCCGTCACAGCGCACGACGACACCGGGGTAGAAGACGTTCCCCGATCCGATCTCGGCGTCCCTGGCGATCAGCGTCGAGCCGAGGTCGAAGACCGTGTTGGTCTCCGCGAGCTCCGCCAGCTCCGCGACGGTACGGAATCCGTGGCGGCGACGGTGCTCGTCGACCAGCTTGTAAGCCGTCTCGGGCATCTCAGTTGCTCCCCTGTGCTACGAGGTCGTACGAATCCATGGGCCGCCCCGTCACACCGCCCTGCCCCAGCATCGCGAAGACGTGACTGGCCACGACGTTTGCGCTGAAGGGGGCCTCCGTCATCTTGCCCGGCAGGACGACCACCGCGTCGTCGAGCACCGGCAGCATCCGGATGTTCAGCGACCGCGCGCTGCTCTCGTCGGGCGCGTAGTCCACCTTGACGCAGGCCGTCCGCCGAGTGGCGCTCATGTCGGCCTTGGGGAATCGCCAACGAACGGCTTCCTCCAGCCTGTCGGCGACGACGGGATCGACCTCGAACGTCGGCGCGTCGACGACGGTCGCATCCTCGTTGAAGCCGATGATGCTCCATCCGCCGTGGTTGATCATCGCCGCGTGCTGAGGAGCCACACCGAAGACGGAGAGCGGCGCCACGCGGGGCATCGTGACCAAGTGGCTGCGCCAGAGGCGAACCGGCGTCCTCGGAAGGCCGAGTTGGGCGCAGGCGAGCTCCATCGAGTACCCGGCGGCGCACACGACGAACCGGTGCTCGAGTTCCTGCACCGCACCCCCGACGTCCAAGCGCAGGAGGCCCTCCGACCGTCCCAGGATCTCCGCGCCGAGGAAGACCTGGACTCCACGGGTGCGCAGCTCGGACAGCAGGCTGGCGGCCAGCATCCGCGTATTGATGCCCACGTCGTCGACGGAGAAGGCGGCTTCGTCCCGCCCGATGTGGACGTATCCGTCCAGTTGGTCGTACTGAGACCGCGTCAGGGGCACGTGCCCCACCTGGGCTTCCTCCCAGCGGCTCAGGGACTCGGCCAGCGAGGCTTCCGGGACGACGGCGACGGCCTTGCCCTTCTCCACCTCGACGCACTCGGGGAAGCGCCGCTGGATCTCCTCCCAGCCGATCCGACAGCGCTTCGCCACCGCCATTGCCTCTCGGCGGTTGGGAACTGACAGGGCGTGATACGTCCCGGCATGCAGCCATCCCTCGTTCCGGCTGCTCGTACCCGCCAATGTCGCATCGGCCTTCTCCACGATCGCGACCCGGTAACCGAGCCGCGACAGCCTGTCCGCGCACATCAGACCAGCAAACCCGGCACCGACTACGACGACGTCGAAGCGGAGGGTGGAATGCATATGGAATCCCCCAATGAGTAGTCACAGAAGTCGATACGGGCGCCAAAGTCTGCGGACATGCGGCAAGACGCCATCAGGCGCTGCAACCGAAAGACATGGGCCAAGCAAGTAGGGGCGCCATAGCGGGCAAGCCCCGAACCGTCACCGACGACCTGGTGAACAGAAGTTAACTTACAGGAAAGATCCAGAAGGACAAGTGATGAACACCACGGCTGACCTCGCACTTTGCCGCGATGGCCCGCGATTGCCTGATTCACAGTCACGTCACACGGGCAACTGGAGCGCCGTCCTCGAACGGGCTGGAGGGCGTGGTAATTTCGCCGACGACACCCGCCGGGCCATCGCAACCGGAATGGGTTATTCGGGCCGAGATTCGGCACTGCATCCGACCAGCCCGATGCAAGGACGCCGCGCAGTGGCGCACCCCGATCCTCGGTGAATGCCGAACGAACCGGGGTGGGGTGAAGTTATTCGGGACATCGACAGATGTGTCCGATTTGAACGTGGGGGGCCCTTTTCCATGCCCATTAACGGACATCTGCTCATAATCGGCAGTGGACCGCGCGAATATCGGGAACAACTGTTCAAGTCGCTCGCAAGTGAGAGCATCTGGCTCATCTCGGACCAGGAGCCCACATGGCAGAAGCCGTACATAGCCGGTCACACCACGCTTGCACGCTTGAATGCCGCCCAGGTGAGCACCAACCTGTCCTTCCTGCTTGACTCCGTGCGCAGCCTCGCCTCCTCCGCGAAGATCGTGGGCGTCCTCACCTTCGAGGAGATGTTCCTCCCCGCCGCGAACCAGGTGGCGCAGATGCTGGACCTCCCGTCGCTGGGCCAGGGCGTCGCGGAGAACTGCCGCGACAAGGAGCGGACGCGACGGCTCCTCACCGATGCGGGAGTCCGGCAGCCTCGCTTCGCCTTCGCCGCGGATGCCCTCGAAGCCGCCGCGATCGGCGCGGACTTCGGGTACCCGGTGGTGCTCAAGCCGCGCGGCCTCGCAGGCAGTGTCGGCGTGGTTCTCGTCCGCACGGCGGGCGAAATGGAGGCGGGGTTCGCGGTGGCCTCCTCCGCCGCACGCGACGGCGCGCAGCGGCACGGTGGCGGTGCTCTCGTGGAGGAGTTCCTCGTGGGCCCAGAGGTCGCGGTGGACAGCGCTGTCGTCAACGGCGTGCTCACGCCGCTGTTCCTGGTCCGCAAGCGCTTCGGCCCCGAACCCTTCTTCGAGGAGACCGGCCAGAGCATGGACGCGGACGACCCGCTGCTGGACGACGCCGATTTGATCGCGACGCTCAGGGCGGGGCATGCAGCGCTCGGCATACGCGACGGGATGACCCACACCGAGGTCAAGCTCACTGCTGACGGGCCCGTGATCGTCGAGGTCAACGGCCGGCTGGCGGGCGACTTCGTGCCACACCTCGCGAAGCTGTCCATGGGCCTGGACGCAGCCCGGATCGCCGCCCAAGTCGCCTGCGGGCAGCCGCTGACCGTGGAGAGGACGGTCCGGAACGCGGCCGCGCATCAGATCGTGTACGCAGACCGCGACGGTGTGTTCAACCGGATCTCGCTGCCGAGCCGGGACGCACACCCGAACCTCGTCGACACGGGAACCCTGCTCGCCGCGGGCACGCCCGTCGCGCTCCCCCCGCGCGGCTACATGGCCCGCTGCGGCTACGCCCTCGTCGCCGCTCCGACGAAACAGGAGTGCGAGGAATCTCTGACGGCCGCTGTCGCCGACATGGTCGTGGACATCACTGCGGAGGACGCGCCGAACAGCGCCCGATAGGGGCCGTAGCCGGTCCTTCCTCCGCCAAGACCGTTCCCTGGTCGGTCACGGAACGGCCTGGCGGAGCGACTTCGGACCTAGCCCGCTGCCTTCGGGATGGCGAGGAGGAGGTCGAAGTACATGAGGACGAAGAGCAGCACGCCGAGGGCGCCCAGTCCGATGCCCGCCCAGGAGACGGACCGGACCCAGGTGGGGAGGGTGCGCTCGGGGGTGCTGAAGGCGGGGAGGGCCAGCACGAAGGTGGCGATGATCAGGGCGAGGGCGGAGAAGACGCCGTTCACCATGGCGGTGGCGTGCCACGGGTCGGCGAACTGGGCGGCGATCTGGGCGTTGGCGTCGGCGCCCTGGCTCAGCTCCAGACGGCCGGTGACGCTCGCGCGCTCGGACACGATGCCGGCGACCCAGCTTCCGCTGAGGGCGACCACTGCGAGGCCGGCCGCGACGATCGCGGAGGCCGCCGAGCCGACGTGGCCGGGCTCCTCGGCCTCGGCCTGGTCCTCGGCGAGCTCGTCGCCGTCCAGCTCCTCGTCGGTGAGCTCGACGTCGGTCAGGGCCCCGGCGGGCTGGGCGGTCTCGGTCTTGGCCGGGTCGGCCGGCGTGGTCTCCGCCTCGGGGGCGTTCGGGGCGGGGGTCTTCGTGGTGTCCATGCGGGGCACCGTAGGCGTCTTGTCTGAGAGTCTTCTGAGAATCCGCCGCTCGCCGACGTCCCGGGCCGCGTCGCGGTCGGCGCGGCCCGGACCGGGGTCAGGCAGACGTGGGGGCGGCCCACTCGTGGGCGAGGATCGACCAGACTTCGGTGTCCTGGCGGACGCCGCGGTGGAGGTGGTTCTGCCGCAGGACGCCCTCGCGGGTCATGCCCAGTCGCTCGGCCACGGCGAGGCTCTTCTTGTTGCCGGAAGCGGCGTGCCATTCGACGCGGTGCATGCCGCGCTCGCCGAAGGCGTAGTCGATCAGGACCTGGCAGGCCTTGGTCACCAGGCCCCGGCCGGCGGCGGCGGGCTCCAGCCAGCAGCCGATCTCACAGTTGCCGGTGTCCGCCTCGAAGGCGGGGAAGAGGACCCCTCCGACGAGGGTGCCGTCGAGCCGGATGCCGAAGAACCGCGCGCCGTCCTCCCCGGCCTTCACGGCGTACTTGGCCAGCAGGGCCCGGGCGGACTCGACGTCGGGGGACCGGTCCGGGAAGGGGACGTACTGGCCGATGAAATCGCGTCCGCGTTCGATGTGCGCGAAGAACTCCTCGGCGTGACGCGCTTCCAGCGGGAACAGCTGGGCGTCATCGGTCAGCGGTATCGAGAACATGCGGGTCTTCCTTGCGTCTCGTGCGGCGGGGTCGCCGGATCACCGGGAGGCTGTGGCCGGCTCGGCGCCGTCCTCGCTCGTGGCGGTGACCGCGCCGGGCCGCTGTGCCGGAAGTTTCGCATGCGGACGGCATTCCGGGGGCTCGATGCTGATCCGGGGCAGCCGCCGGTCGAGCCAGGCGGGCAGCCACCAGTTGGCGCCGCCGAGCATGTGCATCAGGGCCGGGACGAGGAGGGTGCGCAGCACGAAGGCGTCCAGGGCCACGGCCGCGGCGAGTGCGATGCCGAACATCGCGATGATCCGGTCGCCGCTGAGGACGAAGGCGAGGAAGACCGAGATCATGATGACGGCCGCCGAGTTGATGACCCGGCTGGTCTCGGCGAGGCCGACCCGCACGGCCCGCTTGTTGTCGCCGGTCTCCAGCCATTCCTCGTACATCCGGCTGACGAGGAAGACCTGGTAGTCCATCGACAGCCCGAAGAGGACAGACACCATGATCACGGGCAGGAAGGGTTCGATGGGCCCGGCGCTGCCCAGGCCCAGCAGCTCGCTGCCCCAGCCCCACTGGAAGATCGCGACGACGACCCCGAAGGAGGAGGCCACGGCGGCTACGTTCATGGCCGCCGCCTTCACCGGGATGCCGATGGACCGGAAGGCCAGCAGCAGGAGCACGCAGCCGAGGGCGATGACCACGCCGACGAACAGCGGCAGCTTCCCGATGATGACCTCGGCGAAGTCGTCGTAAGCGGCGGTGACACCGCCGACGTGGACCTCCATGGAGTTGCCGTGCCCGGCGCGCGGGATGACGTCCCGGCGGAGGGTGTCGACGAGGTCGCTCGTGGCCCGGGACTGCGGGGCGAAGTCCGGTACGACGGTCAGGACGGCGGTGTCCCCGCTGCGGTTGAGGACGGCGGGGCCGGTCGAGGCGACGCCCTTCGTCGCACGGAGCGCCTGCGCCAGCTGGTCGACGGCGAGCCGGTCGCCGGCGCCGTCCAGGCGGGCGACGACGGTGAGCGGGCCGTTCGTGCCGGGGCCGAACCCTTCCGCCAGCAGGTCATAGGCCTGCCGGGTCGTGGAGGTGGCCGGGTTGTTCCCCTGGTCGGAGGTGCCGAGGTGGAGGGAGAGCGTGGGCAGGGCCAGCACCAGCATGACGACGGTGGCGGCGACACCGAGCAGCTTGGGGTGCCGCTCGACGAAGACGGACCAGCGGGCGGCGAAGCCGGAGGTCCGCTCGGGCTGCGGACCCTCGGCGGCGAGCTTGCGGCGCTCGCGGCGCGAGAGGGCGCGCGTACCGATGTACGAGAGGAGGGCGGGCAGCAGGGTGACCGAGGCGGCGACCGTCAGGATCACCGTCACGGAGGCGGCTATCGCCACGCCGTTGAGGAAGTTCAGCCGCAGCACCAGCATGCCGAGGAGCGCGATGCAGACGGTGGCTCCGGCGAAGACGACGGCGCGGCCGGTGGTGGCGACGGCGTTCGCGGCCGCCTCCTCGACCGGGAGTCCCCTCGCGAGGCCCTTGCGGTGCCGGGTGACGATGAACAGCGCGTAGTCGATGCCGACGCCGAGGCCGATGAGGGTGCCGAGCATCGGGGCGAAGTCGGCGACCGGCATCGCGTGCCCGAGCAGGGTGATGCCGAAATAGGCGGTGCCCACGCTGACCAGGGCGGTCGCGATGGGCAGCAGGCTGGCGGCGAGCGAGCCGAAGGCGAGGAAGAGGACCAGGGCCGCGACGGCGACGCCTATGACCTCGGCGAGGTGGGCGGTGGGGGCCTCGGTGAGCTGGATGGCGCGGCCGCCCAGTTCGACCTGGAGTCCGTCGGCCTCGGTGGCCGGGTTCTTCACGGCGTCGACGACCGCCCTGGCCTGGGCCTTGGGTACGGAGTCGGCCTGCCGGTCGAAGGTGACCACGGCGTAGGCGGTGCGCCCGTCGGGGCTGATCTGCGCGGCGCTCTCGGGGCCGGGACCGTAGGGGCCGGCGACCGATCCGACGCCGGGGAGCTCGGCGACGGCGTCGAGCGCCCGGGTCATGCGCTGCTCGATGTCGGGAGTGCGCGCGCTCTGGTGGTCCGGGGCCCGCCACACGATGGTGTCGGTGTCTCCGCCCTGGCCGTGGAAGCCCTCGCGCAGGAGGTCGTTCGCCTTGCCGGACTCGGTACCTGGGACCTCGTAGTTGTTGGAGAACGCCGCTCCGGCGGTCCCTGCGGCGGCCGCGGTCCCGCCGAGTGCGAGCAGCCAGATCAGAACGGCGAGGAGACGGTGGCGCATGCACCACCGTGCGATTACTGCCAACGGACGTGCTCCCTGGTGGTTCGGATCTTTACCGGGAGGCAGCCCGTCGCAAAGACGCGTGAACTCGTGAAGGCCCGGCCGGCCGCCGGGGGATCGCCCCGGGGGTTTCGGCCCCACTTGGTCTACACCTCCACAATCCCAGCGATTCGTGATCGTTGGCCCCTTTCGTGTGCATCGTCACAGGGGGCGGAGGTGCGATCTTGGTTACACCGGCGCGTGGACCGCGGGCTGGGCGTCCGCCTGGCCCTCGGGCTCGTCCGCCCGGTAGCCGGGGATCGAGGGCCACCTGACGGTGAGGACCACCGCGTCCTCCTCCGCGTACCAGGAGTGGTCGACACCGCGTCCCCAGAGCACGTAGTCGCCCTGCTCGGCGAGGACGACGGTCCGCCCCGGGAATTCCAGCCGGAAGCGTCCGCTGATGAGCACCAGCAGTGCGGTGCGCCGCTCGCCCGTCGCCCACCGCTCCCGTTCGTCGCCCTTCGGGTGGACACCCCATTTGATCTCCACGTCCTCGCTGTGGCGGGGATCGGCGGGGTCCTTGAAGTGGCCGAGGAGCCAGCCGCGATCAGCGGCGGCGTCGGGGGTGGCCTTGCCGGTGTAGATGGTGGAGTCGTCGTTCACGGGGCGAGGTTAATGCAGTTGTACGGCGGCTCGGACGCTGATGAGCTGGGAATATGACAATGAGTCTTGATGAATTGCTGATGGTCCGCGCCCGGTACGACGCCGAGATGCGCGAGGGCGCGCAGGAGGACGCCGCGCACGCCCACGTCGAGCGGGTGGGCCCGGTCGTACGGCAGAGCGTGACCGGCCTCGGATGGCAGGGCGTGCTCTGGTCGGACCTGGACGAGCGGACGGCGGATGCGGAGATCGCGGCGCAGGTGGCGTTCTTCGCGGGGCGCGAGGATTCCGAGTTCGAGTGGAAGCTGTACGACTACGACCGGCCGGCGGACCTCGGTGAGCGGCTGCGGGCGGCGGGCTTCGTCCCGGAGGCGCCCGAAACACTGCTGGTGGGGCTGGCCTCCGAGCTCGCGCAGCTCCCGGTGGAGCCGCCGGAGGGCATCACGCTTCGGGTGGTGACGGACGAGGCCGGGGTCGATCTGATGATGGAGGTCCACGCCGGGGCCTTCGGAACGGAGCGGCCGCGGATCCGGGAGCACCTGCTGAACGCCCTGCGGGACGAGCCGGAGACCATCGCGGCCGTGCTCGCGATGGCGGGTGACACCCCGGTGAGCGCGGCCCGGATGGAGATGCGGCCGGGCGCGTCCTTCGCGGGCCTCTGGGGCGGCGGCACGCTCCCGCAGTGGCGCGGCCGGGGCATCTACCGGCTGCTGGTCGCCCAACGCGCCCGCCTCGCGGCGGAGCGCGGTATCCCGTACCTCCAGGTGGACGCGTCGGACGACAGCCGCCCGATCCTGGAGCGGCTGGGCTTCGGGGTCCTGGGCGTGACCGTGCCGTACATGTGGCCGGGGGCGTAGGCCGCCGGCGCGGGATCGCCCGGACGCGGGCACAGCCGGGCGCGGGCACCAGCCGGTCGTGGGCCTCAGTCGGTCGTGGGCCTCAGTCGGTCGTGGGCCTCAGTCGGACGCCGGGAGGATCAGGCATGTGGTGGTGGCGTGCGCGATCAGCTTCCCCCGCTCGTCCAGGACCTTGCCCTCGGCCGTCGCGGTGCGACGGCCGGAGTGGATGACGGTGCCCTCGGCGCTGAGGGTCCGCCCGTCGGTGCGGACGGCCCGGATGTAGTTCACCTTGAGCTCCAGGGTGGTGTAGCCGACCCCGGCGGGGAGGGTGGTGTGCACGGCGCAGCCCATCGCGGTGTCGAGCAGGGTCGCCGCGATGCCGCCGTGGACGGTGCCCAGGGTGTTCGCGAAGTCCGGCCGGGTGTCCAGCGAGACGACGCTGCGGCCGTGTTCCACCTCGTCGAAGCAGATGCCGAGCAGTCGGCGGACGGAAGGGAAGTCGGCGGGCTCCTCGGACTGCACCCAGCGCATCAGTTCGAGGCCGGACATGGCGCTGAGTTCTTCGGGCGACACGGCGTCTCCTCGCGTGTGCGGATGGACGGGGGCACGTCGGCGGCCTCGACGTCTGCTACCAAACGGTAATTGTGGTGCATGACATGGAACTTGCAAGGTTCCCCCGCCTGTGATCAACGGGCAGGATCGCCCCATGGAACGCATCAGCCCGCCCCTCACCGGCCAGGAGCGCGAGACCCTCCGGGCCTTCCTCGACTACCACCGGGCCACCCTCGCCTGGAAGTGCGAAGGCCTCTCCGACGAGCAGCTGCGCCTCGCCTCGATGCCCCCGTCCACCCTGTCCCTGCTGGGGCTGGTCCGGCACATGGCCGAGGTCGAGCGGCACTGGTTCCGGCGCGTCATGGACGGCGAGGACCTTCCGCACCTGTGGTCGGACACCCACGACTTCCAGGCGGCCTACGACGCCGCCGGCTCCAGCCGCGCCGAGGCGTTCACCGCCTGGCAGGACGAGGTCGCGCACGCCCGCCGCATCGAGGCCGCCGCGGAGTCCCTGGACGTGACGGCCTACGTGCCGAGCTGGAAGGAGGAGGCCTCACTGCGCCTGGTGATGCTCCACCTCATCCACGAGTACGCCCGCCACAACGGCCACGCCGACTTCCTCCGCGAGGCGATCGACGGCACCACCGGCGCCTAGAAGACGTCGTGCCCGGCCCCTGCCTACGCCTCCGCCCGCCAGTAGCCCAGCGCGTTCACCCGGTGCTTCGGCAGCGCGAGGTCCTTGCGCAGGTACGCCGTCAGGGCGCGCGTCGTCGCCGTGTCGCAGGCCAGCCAGACGTACGCCGCCTCCGGGTCCCCGACCAGCTCCGGCAGCTCGGCCTTCACCCGGTCGGCCAGGGCGGTGCCGCCCCGCAGCACCCGGCGGACCTCGTGCCGGCCCGCGTCCACCCGTACCGGCAGCTCCGCGTCCGAGGCGTGCTGCGTCTCGAACCAGATGATCGCCGCAGTCCGCGGGTGCGCGTCCAGCAGCGAGTTGATCGCCGGCAGGGACGCCGGGTCGCCGATGACCAGCAGGCGCTCCGGGGACGGCGTCGGCGCGGTGAAGCCGGTGCCCTGGACGGTGGCCTCGATCGTGTCGCCCGGCTTCGCGCCGCGCGCCCAGTCGCTGGCGACCCCGTCGTGCAGGGCGAACTCGAAGCAGAACGTCCCCGCGGCCGGATCCGGGTCCACCAGCGTGTACGCCCGCTGGTGCGGCCGGCCCGCGCCCTCGAACCAGACCCGCACCCACATCGTCGGGTGCAGCGACTCCCCGGCGGCGGCCAGCAGCCCGCCGTCCGTGAAGTACACCCGGCGGTAGTCTGCCGTGACGTCTTCTGCCCCCGTCACCGTGAACGTGAAGTCCTTGCCCCTCATGAGCTTGAGGACCACGCCCTCCCAACCCTTGCCGCCGGCCATGACCAACCCCTCCCCTGACACCTCTATAGTTAGGTCAGCCTAACCTAATGCGTCTCGGGGAAGAGTGTGAGCATCGTGAGCAGCGGGACCCGTGTGAGCAACAGCGAGAGCGACGCGTACGAGGTCTACCGCGATCCCTGGGGGATCCCCCACGTCCGCGCCTTCGACGAACTCCGGCTCGCCTACGCCCAGGGCCGCGTCACCGCCTTCGACCGCGCCTGGCAGCTGGAGGTCGAACGGCACCGCGCCGAGGGCTCCAGCGCCTCCTTCCTCGGCGCCGACTCCGTCGCCTGGGACCGCTTCGCCCGCCAGTGCCGGCTCGCCGACACCGCCCGCCGCTGCTACGAGGCCCTCGACCCGGACACCGCCGCCTGGGTCCGCGCGTACGTGGACGGCGTCAACGACGGGCTCACCATCGGCGCCGCCCGCGACGAGCGCTTCGCGCGCACCGGCCTCACTCCCGCCCCCTGGGAGCCGTGGGTTCCGCTCGCCGTCTGGATCTCCACGCACATCCTGTTCGCGGGCTTCGCCACCAAGCTGTGGCGCGAGCGCGTGGCCCGCGCCCTCGGCGACGACGCGGTCACCCTCTTCGCCACCGACGGCCCCGGCACCGCCGGCAGCAACGGCTGGCTGGTGCCGGGCGACCGCACCACCACCGGTTCGGCGATCATCGCGGGCGACCCGCACCGGTTCATCGAGGACCCGGGCGTCTACCAGCAGATACGTCTCTCCTGCCCGGACTACGACGTCCTCGGCCTGGCCGTCCCCGGCGTCCCCGGCCTCGCCCACTTCGGGCACACCGGCGCCGCCGCCTGGGCGATCACGAACGCGATGGCCGACTACCAGGACCTGTACGTCGAGCAGTTGCGCGGGTCCGGATCCGCCGTGGAGGCCCTGGGCCCGGACGGCCGGTGGGAGCCGGTGCACCGCCACACCGAGACCATCTCCGTGGCCGGCGGCGACGAGGTCGAGGTGGAAGTCCTGGAGACCGCCCGGGGCCCGGTGATCGTCCAGGAGGGCGGCGGCGTCGACACCGGCGCGACCACCGAGGCCCTGTCCCTCCGCTACCCGCCCCGCGTCCGCGAGGACCTCGGCTTCGCCGCCCTCCCCGCCCTCCTGCGCGCCCGCACCGTCGCCGACATCGACCGCGCCCTCGACGGCTGGGCCGAGCCGGTCAACGTCGTCCACGCCGCAGACTCCGCGGGCGGCCTGCTGCACCGCGTCGCCGGCGCCGTGCCGCTGCGCCACCGCACCAACCGGCTGCGCCCCGTGCCCGCCTGGGACCCGCAGCACGCCTGGCAGGGCTGGGCCCCGACTCCCGCCGAGCCCGTGCAGGGCTTCGCCGTCATGGCGAACGCGCGGGGGATCGCCTCCCCGCTCGGCGTGGAGTTCGCGCCGCCGCACCGCGCCAACCGCATCCGCGAGCTGCTCAGCGGCTCCGCGGACTGGTCCCCGAAGGCGATGGCCGGCGTACACGGGGACACCCACCTGGCCTCGGCCGCGCCCCTGCTCGCCCTGCTGCCGGCCTTCGACGGCCTGTCCGCCGCGGCGCGGGCGCTGCGCGCCCGACTGCTGGCCTGGGACCGGCACATGGCGGCCGACAGCGCCGAGGCCACCCTCTTCTCGGCCCTGCGGACCGCGACCGTACGCCGCTTCGCCGCCGACCCCGTCTTCGCCGGCCTGTGGGGGGCGCCCACCGGCCCGGAGGTGTTCCACCCCTGGCTGTACCTGGTCCCCCGCATCGGCTACGCCCTCGAAGGCCTGCTCGCCACCCCGCTCCTGCCGGACCTCGACCGCGCCGCGCACGTCCGCGCCGCACTGGAGGAGACGGCCGCGGCGGGCGCCCCCGACACCCCGTGGTCGCAGGTCCACCGGCTCACCCCCTGGCAGGCGCTCCCGGACCCCGGGGAAGGGGCCGCGGACTGGCCCGGCCTCGGCGGTGACCACGACTGCGTGAACGCCACCTCCTCCGTCCCCGGCTTCACCGACCTCACCGCCCGCGCGTCGGCGGCCCGTTACGTCTGGGACCTCGCGCGCCGCGAGGACAGCCTCTGGGCGGTCCCGCTGGGCGCGGACGGCGTCACCGGATCCCCCCACCACCGCGACCAGCTGCCCCTGTGGGCGCGGTGCGAACTCGTCCCCGTCGTCACCGACTGGACCCGGCTCACCAAGGAATCGATATGACCGCCAGCGCCTCCGCCGCCGAATCCGCCTCCGCCTCCGCCTCCGCCAGACAGCCCGTGCACAGCCACCACGTCGAGGGCTTCGGCACGGTCTGCGTCACCCCCGTGGACCCGGCCGCCGACTCCGCCCTGATCCACAGCTGGGTCACGCAGGAGCGGGCCCGCTTCTGGGGCATGGGCGAGGCCAGCCGCGAACTGGTGCAGGAGATCTACGAGGACGTCGACCGCCGCACCACCCACCACGCGTTCATGATCAGCCGCGACGGCGAGCAGGTCGCGCTGTTCCAGACGTACGACTGTGCCGAGGACCGGGTCAGCGAGTGCTACGAGGTCCAGCCCGGGGACGTCGGCGTGCACCTGCTGGTCGGCCCCGCCGAGGGCCCGCGGGCGCACGGTTTCACCGAGCGGCTGATGTCGGCCTTCATCTCGTTCGTGTTCTCCGACCCCACCGCCCGCCGCGCGGTCGTCGAGCCGGATGCCCGCAACCACAAGGCCATCGCCCTCATGGAGCGCGTCGGTTTCGTGTTCGGCCCGGAGATCGAACTCCCGGAGGTGGACCTGCCCGAGGTCTACATCCCGGCCAAGAAGGCCCGCCTCGCCTTCTTCACCGCGGCAGGAACTCGTTGACCAGGGCCGCCCATTCGGCCGGCCGCTCGGCGAAGGGGAGGTGCCCGGTGGGCAGTTCCACGAGCCGTGCGCCCGGCAGGGCGGCCGCCAGCTCCCGCTGAAGGGCGAGCGGGACCAGCCGGTCCTCGGTGGTCGCGATGACGAGGGCGGGTACGCCGACCCGCGCGAGGTCGGCCCGCAGGTCCGCCCCCTTGATCAGAGCCGCCTGGTCCCCTCCCCCGGGCGTCACGGTGGCCGCGGTGCCCTGCACCACCGCCTCCAACTGCTCGTCGTTGAGCGCCTCCAGCTGCTCCCCGCTCAGCACGAGCGGTACGAGGAGCCGCGCGAGCAGCTCGTTCTCGCCGCGCCGGCCCAGCTCGGCCCAGAGCTCGGAGACGAGCCCGAACCGGTGGCCGGCCCGCGCGAAGGTGGCGGTGAGCACCAGCGCGGTGACCCGCTCGGGGTGCCGGGCGGCGACGCGCACGGCGACGTTCCCGCCGAGGGAGTACCCGAGCACGGCGAACCGTTCCAGCCCCTCGGCGTCGGCGGCGGCCACCAACTGGTCCGCCAGTTCGTCCAGTTCCAGCGGCCCGGCGGCCTTCGGCGTGTCCCCGGCGCCGGGGTAGTCGACGGCGACGACGCTGTGGTGGGCGGCCAGCGCGTCCAGGACGGGGCCGAAGTTGCCCTCGACCGATCCCCCGGCCCCGTGGGCCAGCAGCAGGCCGGGCCCGCCGCTCTCGGTGCGGACGGTGCGGGCGTAGGCGGCAGCCATGAGGTTCCCCTTGCAGTGCGTAATGGTCGCTACAGAAAGAACCGTACTCAATTAAACTAGCGATCGCTACAGAAATCTGGCCCGGGCGGGCGCTCGGCAGGTTTCCCCTTGACCCCGCGCACCCCCGCCGACGAAGCTGATCTCCAATCAAATGATCGATTTGGAGGGCAGGTTGACCGGCCAGAGCCTGCACATCGGACCTGATGCGGCGCCCGACCCGCTACCGGTTGCTGCGGTCCATCGGGCGCGGCGGGGAGGCAGTGATCCACCTCGCGGAGATCGAGCTCGCCGGCGGATCCGAGCCCGTCGTCGTCAAGGTGCTCGACTCCAAGACGACGCTCACGTCCGAGGAGTTCGACCGGATCAGCGCGCGGTGGAACGAGCAGGCGGAACTGCTGCGGTTCGTCCACCGGCCCGGAGTCGTGGGTGTGCGGGAGCACTTCGAGGGACCGCCCGTCCACCGGGCCGGCGAGGCCTCGGACCTGGCCGGGCGCGCCCTGGTGCTCGTCATGAACCACGTCGACGGGCTCGACCTGCGCGACTGGCGGGCCGAGCGGGACCTCTCGCTGCCCGCCGAGCGGCGCGAGATCATGCGGACCCTGGAACAGCTCGCGGACGTACTGGACTGGCTCCACTCGGGGAAGGCGACCCCGTCCGGGCGCCAGGTCATCCACGGCGACCTCTCCCCGGGCAACGTGATGGTCGACGCGCACGGGCAGGCCACCCTGGTGGACTTCGGCCTCAGCAAACTGACCGCCGACCACCAGACGGCCGAGATCTGGTTCACCCCCGGCTACGCGGCCCCCGAGGTCTTCGACGGCAGACGAACGCCGGGCACGGACCGGTACGCCTTCGGCGCGATCGCCTACTTCCTCCTGAGCGGGCAGTCACCGCCCGCCACCCCCGGGCTGCTGGCCGACGCGATGGCCGCTCTGCCCCAGATGGCGACCCTGGACGCCGAGCGTCGGGCACGGATCGCCGCGCTCTGCTCGGCCGACCCGGGGCAGCGGCCGCTCAGCCTGGCCGCCTGGGTACGGGACGTCCGCGAGGCGGTGACGTCCGTACAGCGGGACATCCAGGACACCCCGCCGCTGCCGGCGGCCCCGCCGCCCCCGGCCGCGCCGCCCCCGGCCGCGCCGCCCCCGGCCGCGCCGCCCCCGGCCGCGCCGCCCCCGCGGAAGCGCCGGACCGGCCCGGTGCTGAGCGCGGTGGCGGGCGTGCTGGTCCTGGCGGCGCTCGCGGTGGCCGGCGTACAGCTGCTCGGCGACAAGGGCGGCGACAACGACAAGGACGGGGACGGCTCGAACCGGGCGGGCGGCGACCGGCCGGCGGCGCAGCCCTCGGCTTCGGGCTCCGGCTCACCCGGCCCCGGCGGGGTCTCGCTGACCACCCTGGCCCCGGCCGCCAAGAGCGAGTTCGCGTGGTTCGACGTGGGCAACGGGACGCTGAACGCCCAGCGCTACGACACGGCCCTCGTGCCCGCCGGCCCCTACGAGATCTGCGACGGCTCGGCGGCGTACGACCTGGGCGGCGGCTGGAAGACCCTGACGATGGTCGCCGGTGTCGACGACTCCTCACAGCGGGCGGCGGCGCGGATCAACGTGCAGGTGGACGGCGCGTCCGTGTGGACCGGCGAACTCCGGGTCGGATCGCCGAAGGCCCTGTCGCTCGACGTCACGAACGGCAAGCGCCTGGAGATCTCCTACGAGGACCCCCGTCGCACGTGCGGGATGGGGCGGCTCGTCCTGGCCGCCCCCACCCTGAAGAAGTGACCGCGGCGGGACGAGGGGCCGTGCGGCTGCCGCTCATATCGTCACCCTAAAGGGATTCCGATTCCCATTGACCCCGCACGCCCGGCGGCTGGAAGCTGATCCCCACTCACACCATTGGCGCTGGGGGGAAATTGACCAGCCAGAACCTGCACATCGGACCGGATTCGGCGGCCGACCGGTATCGCCTGCTCCGGTCGATCGGGCGCGGCGGGGAGGCCGTGCTCTATCTGGCGGAGATCGAGCTCGCCGGCGGATCCGAGCCCGTGGTCGTCAAGGTGCTCGACTCCAAGACGACCATCACGCCGGACATCTTCGACCGGATCAGCCAGAAGTGGAACGAGCAGGCCGAGCTGCTGCGGTTCGTCCACCGGCCCGGCGTCGTGGGCGTACGGGAGCACTTCGAGGGGCCGCCGATCCACCGGCCCGGGGAGTCCTCGACCCTGACGGGGCGGGCGCTCGTGCTCGTCATGAACCACGTCGACGGCCTCGACCTGCGCGACTGGCGGGCCGAACGGACCCTCGCCACCGCCGCCGAGCGGCGCGAGGTGATGCGCACGCTGGAGCAGCTGGCCGAGGTACTGGACTGGCTGCACTCGGGGAAAGCGACCCCGTCCGGGCGCCAGGTCATCCACGGCGACCTCTCCCCGGGCAACGTGATGGTCGACGCGCACGGGCAGGCCACCCTGGTGGACTTCGGCCTCAGCAAGCTGACCGCCGACCACCAGACGGCGGAGGTCTGGTTCACCCCCGGCTACGCGGCCCCCGAGGTCTTCGACGGGAAGCGCACCCCGGGCACGGACCGGTACGCCTTCGGCGCGATCGCCTACTTCATGCTGAGCGGCGAGTCCCCGCCCAACTCGCCCGACCAGCTGGCCCGGGCGATGGCCGCGCTCCCGCAGCTCGCCGTGCTGGACGCCGGGCAGCGGGCCCGGATCACCTCCATCTACGCGGGCGACCCGGCCGAGCGGCCGGTGAGCCTGACCGGGTGGATGAAGGACGTCCGGCACGCGGTGGTGTCCACGACCACCTCCTCCACCTCTCAGCGGGCGGTGCGGGACGCGGCCCCGGCCCCGGAACAGCCCGCGGCGGCTCCGGCGAAGCCCGCGGCGGCTCCGTACATGCCGCCGCCGCCCGCGTACGCCCCGGTCTCCCCGACGCCCGCGCCGGCACCCGCGCCGGCCTCGGCGCCCGCGCCCCTGCCCGTACCGGAGACCGTGCCGGAGCCCCTGCCCGCAACGGTGCCCACCGGGTACGGGCCGACGTACAGCCCGGCTCCGGCCCCGGCCCCGGAGCCGCCCCGCCGCAAGAAGCGGCGGACCGGGCTGATCCTGGGCAGCATCGGCGCCGTGGTGGTCATCTCCGTGCTCGCGGTGCTCGGCGCAAGGCTGCTCGGCGACAAGGACAAGGGGTCGGACCGGGCCGGGGACGGCAAGCAGTCCGCCGGCTCCAGCTCCTCCGCCGACCCGACGGAGTCTCAGTCCCCGTCCCCCTCCCCGTCGGACAGCGACGGCAGCGAGAGCAGTGACGGCCCGACCACCGAGCCCGGTACGACGGGGTCCACGTCGCCGTCGGGCTTCGCGCCGAACATCAAGGCCGCCGACCTGACCGTCATGAGCCCCGTGAACGGGCTGGGCGAGTTCACGGTCGGAGCGGCGAAGATCAACACCCAGCAGTACGGCGCGGCGTTCATCGCCGACCTGGGTTGCAACGGCGACGCGATCGCGGAGTTCGATCTCAACCGGGAGTGGAAGTACCTGGAGTTCACCGCCGGGATCGACGACGGCTCCAGCCGCGAGAAGGGCCGGGTCAGTGTCTCTCTCGACGGCCAGCCGGCCGCCTTCTCCGAGCTCGTCGCGCTCGGCAAGCCGATCACCAAGAGGGTGGACGTGAACGGCGCCCTGCGTCTGCGCCTCAAGGTGGACGCGGGCTGCGACACGGGCAAGGTGGTCATCGCCGCCCCGCAACTCACCCGCTGAACGCCCGACGGCCCCGCACCGGCCTCTTTCGATCAAGGAAGGCGGTGCGGGGCCGTCATGGCGTATGCGGGGCTGTTACTCGGAGACGCCCAGGCGCTCCAGGATGAGCTCCTTGACGCGCGCCGCGTCGGCCTGGCCGCGGGTGGTCTTCATGACCGCGCCGACCAGGGCGCCGACCGCCGCGACCTTGCCGCCGCGGATCTTGTCCGCGATGGCGGCGTTGCCCGCGATGGCCTCGTCCACGGCCGCGCCGAGCGCGCCCTCGTCCGAGACGACCTTCAGGCCGCGCTTCTCGACGACCTCGTCCGGCGTGCCCTCGCCGGCGAGGACGCCGTCGATGACCTGGCGGGCCAGCTTGTCGTTGAGCGAGCCGTCCGCGACCAGGGCCGCCACGCGGGCGACGTCGGCCGGGGTGATCGGCAGCTCGTCGACGGAGACGCCCTGCTCGTTGGCGCTGCGGGCCAGCTGGCCCATCCACCACTTGCGCGCGGCAGCCGAGTCGGCACCCGCCTCGATCGTGGCGACGATGGAGTCCACCGCGCCCGCGTTGAGGATCGACTGCATGTCGTGCTCGGTGACGCCCCACTCCTCGCGGAGCCGGTTGCGGCGCACGCGCGGCATCTCGGGCAGACCGGCGCGCAGCTCCTCGACCCAGTCGCGGGCCGGGGCCACGGGGACCAGGTCGGGCTCGGGGAAGTACCGGTAGTCCTCGGCGTTGTCCTTGATGCGGCCGGCCGTGGTGGAGCCGTCCTCCTCGTGGAAGTGCCGGGTCTCCTGCACGATCGAGCCGCCCGAGGTGAGCACCGCGGCGTGGCGCTGGATCTCGAAGCGGGCCGCGCGCTCGACGGAGCGCAGCGAGTTGACGTTCTTCGTCTCGCTGCGGGTGCCGAAGGGCGCCTCGGGGCTGGGGCGCAGCGACAGGTTCACGTCGCAGCGCATCTGGCCCTTGTCCATGCGGGCCTCGGAGACGCCGAGCGCCTTGATGACCTCGCGCAGCTCGGCGACGTACGCCTTGGCGACCTCGGGGGCCCGCTCGCCCGCGCCCTCGATGGGCTTGGTGACGATCTCGATGAGCGGGATGCCGGCGCGGTTGTAGTCCAGCAGGGAGTGGGACGCGCCGTGGATACGGCCGGTGGCGCCGCCGACGTGCAGCGACTTGCCGGTGTCCTCCTCCATGTGGGCGCGCTCGATCTCCACGCGGAAGATCTCGCCGTCCTCCAGCTGTACGTCGAGGAAGCCGTTGAAGGCGATCGGCTCGTCGTACTGGGAGGTCTGGAAGTTCTTCGGCATGTCCGGATAGAAGTAGTTCTTCCGGGCGAAGCGGCACCACTCGGCGATCTCGCAGTTCAGTGCGAGACCGATCTTGATGGCCGACTCGACGCCGATCGCGTTGACGACGGGCAGGGAGCCGGGCAGACCGAGGCAGGTGGGGCAGGTCTGCGAGTTGGGCTCGGCGCCCAGCTCGGTGGAACAGCCGCAGAACATCTTGGTCTTGGTGCCGAGCTCGACATGGACCTCAAGGCCCATGACGGGGTCGAACGAGGCGAGAGCGTCCTCGTACGACATCAGTTCGGTGTAGGTGCTCACGGTGAAACTTTTCCCTCTCAGCCCAGCAGGACGTCGTCGTCGCCCAGGCGCTTCAGCTCGCGGTACAGGATCGCGAGGCCGGTGACGATGGCGGCGGCGGACACGGCGGCGTCGACCAGCTTGAGCATGTCCTGCTCGCTGCGGGCCTTCTTGACCTGCTTGATCACGCTGATGGCGCCGAAAGCGGTGGTGCCGATCGACAGGTAGGTGCCGGTCTTGGACTTCTTGAAGCCCTTGGCCTTGGACAGTGCACTGGTGCTCACAGCGACGGTGCCTCCTCAAGCAGCGGGTGACCCCAGCGCGCGACGAAGGCGGCCTCGACGGCCGCGCCGACCTTGTAGAGCCGGTCGTCCTTCATCGCCGGGGCGATGATCTGCAGCCCGACCGGGAGGCCGTCCTCCGGCGCCAGGCCGCAGGGCAGCGACATGGCGGAGTTGCCGGCCAGGTTGGTCGGGATGGTGCACAGGTCCGCGAGGTACATCGCCAGCGGGTCGTCGGTGCGCTCACCGATGGCGAAGGCGGTGGTCGGGGTCGTCGGGGAGACGATCACGTCGACCTGCTCGAAGGACTTCTCGAAGTCCTTCGTGATGAGCGTGCGGACCTTCTGGGCGGAGCCGTAGTACGCGTCGTAGTAGCCGGAGCTGAGCGCGTACGTGCCGAGGATGATGCGGCGCTTGACCTCGTCGCCGAAGCCGGCTTCGCGGGTCAGCGCGGTGACGTCCTCGGCGGACTTGGTGCCGTCGTCGCCGACGCGCAGGCCGTAGCGCATGGCGTCGAAGCGGGCCAGGTTCGAGGAGCACTCGGACGGCGCGATCAGGTAGTACGCGGCCATCGCGAGGTCGAAGGACGGGCAGTCCAGCTCGACGATCTCGGCGCCGAGCTCCTTGAGGAGCTCCACCGACTCGTTGAAGCGCTGGACGACGCCGGCCTGGTAGCCCTCGCCGGCGAACTGCTTGACCACACCGACGCGCATGCCGGCGACCGAGCCGTTGCGGGCCGCCTCGACGACCGGCGGGACCGGGGCGTCGATGGAGGTGGAGTCGAGCGGGTCGTGGCCGGCGATGACCTCGTGCAGCAGGGCCGCGTCCAGGACCGTACGGGCGCAGGGGCCGCCCTGGTCGAGGGAGGAGGAGAAGGCCACCATGCCGTAGCGGGAGACACCGCCGTACGTGGGCTTCACGCCGACCGTGCCCGTGACGGCGGCGGGCTGGCGGATGGAACCGCCGGTGTCCGTGCCGATGGCGAGGGGCGCCTGGAAGGCCGCGAGGGCCGCCGCGCTGCCGCCGCCGGAGCCGCCGGGGATCCGGGTGAGGTCCCAGGGGTTGCCGGTGGGCCCGTAGGCGCTGTTCTCGGTGGAGGACCCCATGGCGAACTCGTCCATGTTGGTCTTGCCGAGGATGACGACGTCGGCTTCCTTCAGCTTGCGCGTCAGGGTGGCGTCGTAGGGCGGGATCCAGCCTTCGAGGATCTTCGAACCGACGGTCGTCGGGACCCCGACGGTGGTGAAGATGTCCTTGAGGGCGAGCGGGACGCCGGCCAGCGGGCCGAGCTTCTCGCCGCGCTCGTGCTTCGCGTCGACGGCGCGGGCCTGGGCCAGCGCGCCTTCGCGGTCGACGTGGAGGAAGGCGTGGACCTTCTCGTCGGTGGCGTCGATGCGGGCCAGGTGGGCCTCGGTGACCTCGACGGCCGTGAGCTCGCCGGAGGCGATCTTCTCGGCGGTCTGGGCAGCCGTGAGCTTGATGATGTCGACCATGGTTGTTAGTCCTCCCCCAGGATCTGCGGCACCTTGAAACGCTGCTGCTCCTGGGCGGGAGCACCGGAGAGCGCCTGCTCGGGGGTGAGCGACGGACGGACCTCGTCCGCGCGCATGACGTTCGTCAGCGGCAGCGGGTGGGAGGTCGGCGGGACGTCTTGGTCGGCGACCTCGGAGACGCGGGCGACCGCGCCGATGATGTCGCCGAGCTGTCCGGCGAAGTGATCCAGCTCGTTGCTGGACAGCTCAAGGCGCGCCAGCCGAGCGAGGTGGACGACCTCCTCGCGCGTAATGCCAGGCATGCAGCGATCCTCTGGGGGTGGGTGGATGTTTCGTTTCGGACCCAATCCTATGGGGCCCGGCCCCCGACCCACGAAACCCTTTCGCTCGGGCCGCTGCGCGGAGCCTTCCGGGCGCCGCCCGGACCCGCGCCTCAATCGCCGGCGCGGCTCAAACACCGGGGCTCCGCCCCGAACCCCGCGCCTCAAACGCCGGCGAGGCTGACATTCAGCCTCGCCGGCGTTTGAG